>JADGPU010000146.1 GCA_017882305.1 Bacteroidales bacterium
ACTTTTTTTTCGTACATTTATAAAAAAATTTCGAACTTATTAATATATTGATACACAATGGAATTATTAGATCGCATCAAACAAAATGCCAGAAAACACTATATGCGGATTGTTCTCCCGGAAGGGTATGAAGAAAGAACAATTATGGCAGCTGATATTGCTATACAGGAAGAATTGGCTCAGATAATACTCATTGGGGATCCGTCAGAGATTAGTTTACATGCTGAAAAGCTTGGATTGAAGAACATTTCAAAAGCTACCATCATCAATCCAAAGTCGCACGAAAAGAAAGATCACTATATAAATATGATGGTTGAACTCAGGAAAAGCAAAGGTATGACCACGGGTGAAGCTTCAAAACTTATAGAAGACCCTCTTTATCTTGGTGTGCTGATGATTAAAAACGGTGATGCGGATGGTGAAGTTTCAGGAGCAGATCATGCTACAGGTGATGTTCTGCGCCCTGCATTCCATTATGTTAAGACAGCCCCTGGAATTTCAGTTGTTTCAGGAGCATTTATTATGATCCTGCCTGAAAAGAACTTTGGAGAGAATGGTGTTATAATTTTCGCCGACGGTGCAGTTCATCCAAATCCAAATGAAAAAGAGCTTGCAGAAATTGCTATAGCTACAGCTCACACAGCCAGGGCAATTGGAGGATTTGAACCAAGAATTGCAATGCTTAGCTTCTCAACAAAAGGGAGTGCAAAACATGAAATGGTTGATAAAGTGGTTAATGCAACGAGATTAGCGAAAGAGATGGCTCCGGACCTTCAGATTGATGGTGAACTTCAAGGTGATGCAGCACTGGTAGAAGCGATAAGTAAAAGCAAGGCTCCGGGCAGCCCGATTGCGGGAAAGGCTAATGTGCTTATTTTTCCTGATCTGAATGCAGGAAATATTGCCTATAAACTTGTTCAACGGCTTGCTCACGCGGAAGCAATAGGTCCGGTGTTGCAGGGAATGGCAGCTCCAATAAATGACCTTTCACGTGGTTGTTCGGTAAGCGATATTGTAAGTATGATAGCAATAACATCTAACCAGGCAGCTGGCATGAAAAAGTAGAATTATGAATCCGGAGTAACTCTTTTTAACTCATATAAGTAAAATCAGATTTTAATAATACAAGTATGGCAGAAAATTTTGAACGGTTGGAGGATTACGGACTATCGAAGATCAATAAGCCAAAAACCTTGTTTTCACGGGTCGGAATCGTAGGTGCAGGTTCAGTTGGACAGAATATCGCCAGGATGGTAAGTTCCAGGGGATTGGATGTAATCCTTCTTGACCTTAATCAACAGAAAATTGACCAGGCATTTATTGATCTGGCAAAAGAACTTGACCGTATGATTGAAAGGTGGGGTATGACCAATTCCGAAAAACTTGGAATATTATCACGTATTAAGGGTACAACGGATTATGAAAGGTTTAAAGGATGCGATATTGTAATTGAAGCAATAAAATCATCTACCCGCGAACACAGCCACAATGTACGTGCGGATATATTGAAAAAAATAGAAAAGCATGTTGACAAAAACACAATTATCGCGACAAACTCCTCAACACAGGTTATTACTGAACTTACTGCCGATCTAATCCATAAAGAGCGTTGTGTAAGTTTTCATTTTCTTACTCCCGAAGCAGACGCAAGGATTGTGGAAATTGTTAAGGGTCTTTACACTTCACAGGAGGCATATGAGAATACAATGAAATTCGCCAACTTAATTGGTAAAAAGGTAGTTCCGGTAAAAGAATCTCCCGGTATAATAAGCACACGGCTTATTGTACCTTTTATAAATGAAGCATGTGAAATCTTAATGGAAGGTGTAGGAACAATGGAGGATATCGATCTCACGATGAAAGTCGGATTTGGTCTTCCACTAGGGCCTTTTGAAATGGCCGATAAGATTGGTCTGGATAAAATACTAAGATGGTGTGAAAACCTGTACGATGAATTTGGTGACTTAAAATACAAATCTTCACCTTTGCTTAAAAGGCTTGTAAGGGCCAACCAGTGGGGAAGACGTACAGGCAGGGGATTTTATGAATATAATAAAGATGGTGTGAAGATTACTAAAAATACTTCCGTTGGAGAGTAAGAACAACATCTGCTTATACAATTACTTTTATTCAAAAACTTTTTTATAATGAAAATATTAGTTCTTAACTGCGGAAGTTCATCAATTAAGTATCAGCTTTTCGATATGACCTCAGGTGTGGTTCTTGCAAAAGGGATTGTCGAGAAAATAGGATTAAAAGGATCGTTCCTGAAAAATGAAAGATTCGATGGCGATAAAGTAAAACTTGAGGGAGAGATACTTGATCATCAAACCGGCATTGAATACCTGCTTGGTTTAATGATAAGCAAAAAAAGAGGAGTCATAAAGAATCTGAACGAAATAGATGCTATAGGTCATCGTCTCGTTCATGGTGGAGAAACTTTTCAGGAAAGTTGTTATCTTGATGATGTTACAATAAAAGGTGTTGAAGATTGCTCGGACCTTGCTCCGCTTCATAATCCGGCCAATCTTAAAGGAATATATGCAATGAAAATGGTACTGCCCGATATACCCCAGGTTGGTGTTTTTGATACTTCATTTCATCAGACTATGCCTGATTATTCTTTCATGTATGCCCTGCCTTATTCACTCTACAAAAAGTATGGGATAAGGCGTTATGGTTTCCATGGAACGAGTCACAGTTATGTCTCAAAAAGAGCATGTGAAATTCTGAACCTCGATTATAACTCAAAAAAAATCATTACTTGTCACCTTGGAAATGGCGCCTCTATCACAGCTATTAAAGATGGCAAATCACTTGATACTTCAATGGGACTTACACCTGTTGAAGGACTCATCATGGGTACAAGATCGGGCGATGTTGATGCAGGAGCACTCACTTTAATTATGGAGAAGGAAGAAATAGATTTTTCTTCCCTGAATACGCTCCTGAATAAGCACAGCGGCATTCTGGGTATTTCAGGGATCTCTTCAGATATGCGAGAGGTCGAATCAGCTGCTGAAGAAGGAGACGAACGGGCTGTTCTGGCCCTTAAAATGTATGAATACCGAGTCAAAAAATATATCGGAGCTTATGCTGCCGCAATGGGTGGTGTTGATCTTCTTATTTTTACAGGTGGGATCGGGGAGAACGGATCAGATACAAGGGAAAATATTTGCAGGAACCTTGAGTATATGGGTCTGATATTTGATAAACAAAAAAATAATGGCGTACGCGGCAAAGAGTTGGTTATAAGCAAGAAAGAGTCAAGGGTAACTGTTATGATTGTACCAACAAATGAAGAATTTGTTATTGCATCAGAAACCCGGGAGATTGTTGAACATCACCAGTATTAATAATAATATAAAACTCTGATCCAATGGTGTTAAAAAACATGAATGACCTAAAACGTCTAGTTGATGGAGGGCCAAGGAAGAAGCTGGTTCTGGCTGCAGCAAATGATCAGCACTCATTGGGAGCAGTTATCAGAGCCTGGAAAGACAATATTATTGATCCAATCCTCGTAGGAGATGAAGATGAAATTCATAGTATTTGTTCATCAAATAATTATGATATTGCCGGCCTCACTATAATTAATGAACCTGACACTGAGAAGTCTGTCGAAACTGCTGTAAAGATGGCTAGCAGCAAGCAAGCCGACATACTGATGAAGGGAAAGATCGGTTCTGCCACTCTGCTTAGATGCGTGCTTAATAAGGAGTGGGGCCTGAGAACCGGGAACCTGTTGTCGCATTTTGCATTGTTTGAAGTTGAGACCTATCAAAAAGTAATTGCAGTGACTGACGTGGCTATGAATATTGCACCTACTCTTCATGACAAAATAGCTATTGTCAATAATTCTGTCGCTTGTCTTAACAGGCTTGGCTATAAAATGCCAAAGGTTGCAGTTCTTGGAGCAGTAGAAATGGTTAATGAGAATATGCAGGCTACTCTCGATGCAGCCCTTCTCTCAAAAATGAATCAACGCGACCAGATAATAAATTGTATTATTGATGGCCCACTCGCTTTCGATAATGCTGTAAGTCTTGAAAGTGCACAACTTAAGGGAATTAAAAGCGAGGTAGCCGGCGATACAGATCTTCTGCTGATGCCTGATATTGAGGTAGGCAATGTATTATACAAGTCGTTAGTTTTCTTTGCTAAAGCTAAGGTGGCTTCAATAATTCTAGGTGCTATGGTCCCGATAGTTTTGACTTCAAGATCTGACTCCGAACAGGCGAAATTCGACAGCATACTTTTAGCTGCAGCTGCCTGCAGATAGAAAGATTATGATCAGAACCCTTGTACAGATGGAAGAAAAGGTGCTTGCGCTTAAAAAGAAGCACCGTATTGCTGTTGCCTGGGCACACGACACCAATACTATTGTTGCCATCCAGAAAGCGGTAAAAAGGGGCTTTATTGAAGCTATTCTTATCGGAAAACCTTCCGAAATAAGAAAAACATGCAAAGCTGAAGGAATTGATGACAAGATCTTCACATTTGTTGAATCGGGCAGTGAAATCCATGCATCTTCTGAAGCAGTAAAGTTAGTAAAAGCCGGGGACGCTGATATAGTCATGAAAGGACTTGTCGGAACAGACAAATTTCTCAAAGCCGTGATGGATAAAGAAAAAGGATTGATGCTCCCTGATGCTGTGCTTAGTTATGTATGCGCCCTGGAAATACCTGCATATCATAAACTTCTGTTCATCACCGATCCTGCAGTGATCCCATTTCCTGATCTTGATCAGAAAGTTGCCATGGCCCGGTATGCAATCGAGATGGCACAGAAGTTTGGTATTACGAGGCCAAAAATTGCTCTTATTGGTGCTTCGGAAAAGATGAGCCACCATTTTGAGAGTTCTGTTGATTATTCAATAATGTGCAAAATGGCCGACCGCAACCAGATAAAAAATTGTGTCATGGATGGCCCGCTGGATATCTTCCTGGCATGTGATAAAAAAAGCGTTAAAATTAAAGGAGTTGAAACTCCGGTTAATGGCGAGGCAGATATCCTGCTCTTTCCATCACTTGAATCTAGTAATCCATTCTACAAAGGACTTATGCTCTTTGCGGGTGGTGAACTGGCCGGACTGATCAGGGGAACGGTAAAACCTGTAATTGTAATGTCGAGAAGTGAAAGCGAAATATCCAAGTATTTCTGCATTGTATTGTCGTGCCTGATGGCATAATGCCGGAAAACTCAACCTGAAACCAATCAAATTTATGATAGACCGACTAATTCTGGCAATCAATCCGGGCTCAACATCAACTAAGTTTTCTCTCTTTGAAGAAGAAAGATTAGTTTTTGAGAAAACACTGAGGCATTCTTCTGAGGAATTAAAGAATTTTGCAAGAATTACCGATCAGCTTCATTTCAGGAAAAACCTGATAATGAATGAATTATTGGAACGGAAGATTGATCTTGCAAGGATTGCCGCTGTAGTTGGCCGAGGCGGTCTGGTAAAACCGATTGAATCAGGTATTTATAAGGTCAATCAAAGGATGAAGGATGATTTGACAGCCGGTGTTTCAGGTCAGCATGCCAGTAACTTAGGCGGACTTATTGCGGATGATATAGCAACTTCGTTATATTGTTCTTCGGCATATATTGTTGACCCTGTTGTTGTAGATGAACTTCAGTCAGTTGCCAGAATCTCCGGCCACCCTGAAATTGAAAGAAAATCTATATTTCACGCCCTGAACCAGAAAGCAGTCGCCCGTGTTTATGCAGCATCAACAGGCAGAAAATATGAAGATTTAAGCCTTATTGTCGCCCATATGGGTGGTGGTGTGAGCATTGGCGCTCATAAAAATGGAAAAGTAATTGATGTGAATAATGCACTGAATGGTGATGGTCCGTTTTCACCGGAACGATCCGGAGGCTTACCCTCAGGGCAGTTGGTCGACCTTTGTTTCAGCGGAAGATTCACTCATGACGAGCTTATGGCGATGCTTACCGGAAAAGGAGGAATGGTGGCCTATCTAGGCACAAATAATTTTATCGAGGTCTGTAAAATGGCAGAAAAAGGTGATAAGAAAGCCATTCTCATCAGAAATGCTGCTTCGTACCAGATTGGAAAAGAAATAGGAGCAATGGCTGCTGTTTTAAATGGGAAAGCAGATGCAATCATTCTTACGGGAGGAATGGCATATCAGGACACAAATATAGAGAATATCCGGGCAATGGTCGAATTTATAGCAGATGTCGTAGTATATCCGGGGGAGGATGAGCTAAAAGCTCTGGCTTTTAATGGATTGCTGGCTTTGAATGGGAAAATTGAGATAAAAACATATATCTGATACCCCACCCAACCCCTTTTTTTCTACCCCC
>JADGPU010000064.1 GCA_017882305.1 Bacteroidales bacterium
TAGGCAGGAAGTGCCAGTCCACAAAACAGAAGCATAGTAACAATTTTCATAGTTAGTAGTAACTTTTGAAAATTCACATTTGGCTTTAACAGCCAGATGCAGTTGCAAATTTTTTTCATACTGTTACACTGTTAGTTAGTTAATAAATAGTTAGAATTAGGATTTTTAATAATTATTCATGAAAAAAAATACTTCGCTATATTTAGTAAGTGTAAATTTTACACTCATTATTTTATAAAAAAATATCTCGCACTTTAATTCAATCATTTTTTTATTTTCAGTTTTCTCGAGTAAGGGAATCAGGTAAAATATAATATGCAATATAATAAGTGATATTTTAAAAACCAAATTTTTTAGAAACTTTTAGTTCTTTTTTTAAAGAATTAAATTTTTATCTTATTATTTCACATCAACATTTCCGGTTTTCCTATCAAATTCACACACTACCCTGAACCCTACATAGAAACAGTCGGAGTACCACCAGATACTCTTCGGCATCTGCGGGTCGGTTTTCAACCACGACTCTGTTCTTGTATAATCCCGGGCTGCGTTTCTTAATAATCCGGCAGTACTCAGGAATGATCCTCCGCGTATGACATGTTCAGTTCCCTCTTGCGGGCCTTTTGGATCTTTGACAATTCCTTCGGGATATCTCGAGTATGCATCAGGCTGATACCAGTCGGAACAGAACTCAGCCACGTTCCCGGCCATATTCTTTAATTCGAAGGGGTTGGGCTTTACCCTGTCAGGCGGTTGCGTTTTTGTGGGACTATTACCTTTGTATATAATATAGGTATTGATTATTGTTGTATCATTTTTCGAGAGTTTTGCTTTTAATCCGGTTTTTTCAAACTTCTTTGGGTCACCAGGGAAAAAATAAGGACCAGTTGAACCTCCCCTGCAGGCATATTCCCACTCGGCTTCTGTCGGTAGGCGATAGCTCTTTCCGGTAACTTTACTTAACCATTTGCAGTATGTTTCCGCTGCGTGGAAAGAGAAAGAAATTGCCGGTCTCTTCCCCAGTCCCCATCCCTGATCGGGTTGTCCGTAAGGAGGTGTAGCTCCGGAAATTGCATCAGTCTCTGATGCTTTTCTGGTTCTTAACCCTTCAGTATCAGTTGACCGGCCTTCGGCTGCTGTCTGAACATAAAATGCAAGGTACTCATCCCACGAAACTTCTATTTCAGCCATAAAAAAGGGTCGTAATTCGACTTCTCTGACTGGTCCTTCATCGTCCTTTCTGAATGGTTCATTAGCCGGACTCCCGATCCTGAATGTTCCACCCGGGATAGCTACCATATTGAAAGAGATCGGGGATTTCGGGATACGCTCCGTGAAGCTTTTAAATTCATTAACCTTTGCGGGTTCAGTAAAGATCTCTTTCGCTGCAGAAGATGTATTTCCAAATGTGGTATTGCTTCCATGGGTATATCCCTCTATAAAATGTCCTGCGTTAAGGTGACAGTTAATGCAATGAAGTTCGTTTGTTTTTTTTGTCTGTGTATAATAAAGGTGTGCATCCTCTCCCGCTTTTGAAAGTTTCCCGGGGAAAAGATTCTCATGACATTTGATACAACTGCTTTCATAAACGTACCCTCGTGCAACTTCAAGATGTCCTTTGTCGGCCCAGTTAAATGAAGCAGAGTCTTTGGTCCATTTGCTCCAGAGATCACGAAAACCTGTCTTCCCTTTTGCCCAGAGATACCCTTTACCTTTCGGAGGCAGATGGCAATCAACGCAGGTAACCCTGTATCCCGATCGTGTATCATAGTGCACAGATTTTTTCCATGATGCATCTGCCATTGGATGAATATGGCATGAGACACAATAATCGTTAGTTGATGTCATATGCAAAGTTTTTCCTCCACCCAGGATAAGCAATGCCCCAACTATCAGCCCGGGAAAAAACCATAAAAGAAATCGCTTCATAAATTAAAATTTGCGGTGTTCAAGATAAAAAATTATCTAACATCCGATGCATGTATTAATCTTTTTCGTGTTAAAATTTTTATACTCCAAAATGTCTTGAAATGATACATCTTAATGATTATTTTCTCGCTGATCTCGCTGATTGGCGCAGATTGATCAGCGAAAATCTGCGGAATCTGCGGGAAAAATCTTTTTAAACTGCTTTGATGATTGTTATTGGTTATATGTATTTTTGCATCCAAATCCACAGTGACATGAAAAGAATACTAATAACTATTATAGCCCTCACTCTTAGTCTTTCACTTTTTTCACATCCCTGGAAACCAAGTCATTATGTAATCATTGACACTGATGGTGGTATTGATGACATAAGAGCTATAACAATGCTTCTTGCATCTCCCGATGTCAGGGTTCTGGCTATAACTATATCTCCGGGGGCTCTTAGTATTCATAACGCATATATTAAGGTAAAAAGCCTGCTTAACTCATTTTGGCATGAAGGCATACCTGTCGGAATAAACAGAAACTGTAAGTTTCAATCACCTGAATTCCCGGGTGCTTTAAATACCATTTGGGGTAATGAGAATGGTTTGGATGAAAAAACAGCTCCCGATTGCATAAGCCTGATTCAGGAAATTCTTTCAAATGAAAAAACGAAAGTCTCTTTTATCTGTCTCGGGGGTATGTCAACTTCTTTTTCTGCGAAGAGGGAGATACCACTTTTTAAACAACAGGTAAAGGAGATCCTATGGAGTTGCGATAACCCAGATGACAAAAAAAGTTTTAATTATGGAATTGATGTTCAGGCCGCTGAGAAAGTCTTAGAAGGCGATATTACTGTCAGAGTTGTTAGAAGTCCTGATGAAGCGACCTTTTATAATGATCTTATGATAAAATCTATTTCTGAGATACCGACAATTTATGCTGGCCGGATTTCAGAATTCTTCAGATCAGATATAGCAAAAAACCACGAATATTCTTATTCTGCAAATGATGAAATGGTTGCCCTTTATCTTCACTTTGCAGGGCTTTTTCGGAGTGATATTATAACTGATTATGTCGATTGTACTCCTGAAAATTTCTCCTTACTCAGGGAGAGTGCACTTAAAATCCTTGCAGGTGAAACAGTTGCAAAAAATCAGGTAATTAAGGTGTTCCCAACTGATTCATCTTTCTATTCAGTTGATGTTGAGCCATTTGTAACTGATATTATTAAAAAATATGGAATGGATGAATGGACATCATCTGTAATTACTAATGAATTGCATCGTCATCTTGGTGTATTTTCTATTATCGGTGTTAAAATGGGAATAAGGGCAAGAGAATATTTCGATACAGGGGTAGATGAATTCAGTACAATTTCATTTGCGGGTTCAGATCCACCTCTGAGTTGTATAAATGATGGATTGCAGGTCAGCACCGGATCAACTCCCGGACACGGGTTACTGACTGTTATAAATAACGCACCTACTACCCCATCAGCTGAATTCACCTATATGAATCGTAAAATTCGCCTGACACTAAAACCGGAGATTGAAGAGAAGATCAGATCTGAGCTGAAAGAAATAAATTTTGTTAATGGTCTCGACAGTAATATTTACTGGGAGCTGGTAAGGAAAAACTCACTAAAATACTGGCGCGATCTCGACAGACACGATATCTTTCTGATCGAAATAATTGAATAAAGTGATTAGCCTTAGAGGAAAATCCTGCCAAATATGATTTCAATTAAATTTTTCTTTCAGCACAAAAAATATTTTGCTTCTGCTTTTCTGTACTCCTGCTTTAGTCTTATTTTCAGCACATGGGTTACGTACATTCCTCATATTGCCGAGAAGATAGGTATTACTGAAGGCAGAATAGGCAAGGCAATCTTTTTTTCAGCTGCAGGCGCATTTTTCATGATCCGCATTTGCAGGCATTTCATTGACAAGATAGGTGTTGGCAGGTACACTTATTTTGCATTATTGATATATTGTATTTGCTTTTTTGGTCCTTTTCTGGCTTATAATTATGTTTCTCTTTGTATAAGCTTGTTCATCTTTGGGATGGCAGGTTCATCATATGCAATTTCATTAAACTCATTAACGGCAACAATTGAAAAACAAGATGGTGTATACATTATGTCGGGTAGCCATGGTTTTTGGAGTCTTGGCGGTATGGTTGGCTCAGCAACAGGGAGTTTCCTTGCTGCTTTAATGCATAATCCGATTTTGCATATTTCTGTCCTTGTTCTTGCTATACAAATCATTCAGATTAAATTAAAGTCACAATATTTTTTCAGAAAAGGGGAACAACCCTTAAAAGAAATACATAAACCCAATAAAACAAGGTCGCTTGTTGTTATAGCTCTGGTTGGTCTTGTGGTTATGGTGTCTGAAGGTGCTATAGCCGACTGGAGTGCTTTGTATCTGAAAAAGATAATACTTCTTGATATTAAATATATAGGGTTCGGTTATTCAGCATTTTCTTTTGCCATGATGTTTGGCCGTTTTACCGGCGATTCGTTAAGTAAAAAACTTGGCTCCTGGCTATTGATCACCTATTCAAGCCTAATCGGTATTATAGGTTTTTTACTGGTTTTAATTCTCAACCCGATCTTTACAATTCCTGGCTTTTTTATAGTTGGACTTGGCTTTTCTGTAATTGTACCGGAAGTATATCGACTGGCTTCAAATGTTGGTGGAGTAAAAACGGCCGACGGTGTTTCATTTATTGCTGCCACTACAAACATTGGTTTTCTTGTAGGTCCGGTACTGTTGGGCTTTATTGCGGAACTAAAGTCGCTGCATCTGAGTTTTATAGTGCTTACTTTCTGGGTTAGTTTAGCTTTTTTTATAGCATTTTGGAAATTTAAAAGGAATATTTAAATCCCTTAATGTTCATTTCTTTTACTCCTCCAAAAGAAATGAACCAAAGAAAAGGAGGCCGGAAATGGTGTGAACTTAGAATATTCAGTATTATTAAGTTTGGTGATTGGATTTCAAACGACCTCGGAGAATTTTGCTCACTTCGTTCGCGAGCTTGCCCCTTCGGGGATATGGATTTACCTTATTTATTGTATTCATCAAAGAAATCATTCCCTTTATCGTCAGTAATAATAAAGGCAGGCATGTTCACAACCCGGATCTGCCGGACTGCTTCCATACCAAGTTCTTCGAAATCAACTATCTCCACTGACTTTATGTTTTCTGCAGCCAGGATAGCAGCCGGTCCTCCGATTGATCCGAGATAAAATCCACCGTATTTTTTGCAGGCTTCGATCACCTGTCTGCTACGGTTACCTTTAGCCAGCATAATTAATGATCCTCCAAGGCTCTGGAAAAGATCAACATAGGAATCCATCCTTCCTGCTGTTGTAGGTCCAAAGCTCCCCGATGGCATACCCTTGGGTGTTTTAGCCGGACCGGCGTAATAGACCGGATGATTTTTAAAATATTCCGGCATAGGTTTACCATCATCCAGCATCTTTTTAAGCACTGCATGGGCAATATCCCTTGCAACGATCAGAGCCCCTGTAAGACTCAATCTGGTCTTGACAGGATATTTAGTTAATTCAGCAAGTACCTCTTTCATTGGGCGATCAAGATTGATCTCTACCGGTTTTTCAAGCTCAGGGGCTTTTGCCGGCATAAAACGGGCCGGATTCTTCTCAAGTTCTTCAATGAAGATACCTTTTTCAGTGATATAAGCTTTAATATTTCTGTCGGCGCTGCAACTTACACCAAGTCCTACCGGGCATGAAGCGGCATGTCGTGGCAATCTGACAACCCTGACATCATGAACAAAATACTTACCTCCGAATTGAGCCCCTACACCATATTCATGGCATATTTTTTCAATTTTCTTTTCCCACTCAATGTCGCGGAATGCACGACCTGCCGCATTGCCAGTCAGCGGAAGTTCATCGAGATAGCCTGCTGAAGCCTCCTTTACAGCTTTAAGTGTAGCCTCAGCGGAAGTCCCACCGATTACAAGTGCCAGATGATAAGGCGGACATGCTGAAGTACCGAGTTCCTTAATTTTCTCCTTAACAAATTTTATAAGAGATTCTTCATTAAGCAATGACTTTGTTTGCTGATACAGGAATGATTTATTTGCAGAACCTCCACCTTTTGTTATAAATAGAAACTTATAGGAGTTGCCTTCGGTAGAATAAATATCAATCTGGGCAGGAAGATTAGTCCCGGTGTTTTTCTCTTCAAACATTGAAAACGGAACTACCTGAGAATATCTCAGATTCTTCTCTTTAAAAGTTTCATATATACCTTTTGACAGATACTCGGCATCCTTGCCTCCTGTCCTGACATCTTCTCCCTTTTTCCCAATTACGATTGCAGTACCTGTATCCTGGCACCATGGCAGATCTTCTTTTGAAGATATCACTGTATTACGAAGCATCATATATGCAACAAAACGGTCATTATCTGTTGCTTCCGGATCGTCAAGTATGGCTGCAAGTTTTTCAAGGTGGGAGGTTCTGAGGTAAAAAGAGAGATCGGAAACAGCTTCTTTAGCAAGGATTTCCAGACCTCTGGGATCCACTGTGAGTATCTTTCTTCCGCCTTCTTCAACCACTTTAACGTATTCCTTAGTAAGCAGTCTGTAGGTAGTGGAGTCCCTCTCTATCTGAAAAGGTTTCTCATAAATAAATTCTGCCATATAATTTGTGTTTTTAAAATAACATGAATATCAGAAAATTTCTTCGAAATTGAATTTTTCTTTAGCACGTATCCCTTTGGGAGTCATCTCAACATTACAGCATTCAATGTGTTCATCATGCTGAAAAACTAAAATGTACTCACCGGAGAGAGCTTCGTTCAGAAGTCTCTTTTTTTCTTCTATAGTCTTAAGCGACTCAATATCGTAACTCATGTTCCAGATAAGCGGAATATGTGCAACTGTAGGAATAAGATCTCCTGTATAAACGAGGGTTTTATCCCTGTACTTGATTAAAGGGATCATCAGTCCGGGAGTGTGCCCGTAGCAAATCATTACTGAAAATCCGGGGAATAATTCTCCTACTTCTTCAATAAAATTCAAATGGCCACTCTTCCCTAAAGGTAATATGTTCTCTTCGAGAAATGAATCCTCTTCGCGCAGGTTATTTTTTAGAGCCCACTCCCATTGTGTACGGCTGACATGATAGGTTGCATCAGGGAAAGTCAGTTCATGGTTATCACTACCCTTTTCTTTCTTGACCCCTCCCCCGCAGTGATCAGCATGCAGATGTGTAAGAAATACATCAGTAATATCTTCAGGTCCGTAGCCTCTGTTCTTAAGCCCATCAATTAATCCTTCCCCTCCATGCAGATTGACATGACGGAAGAATTTCTCATCCTGTTTATCTCCCCATCCGGTGTCAATCAGAATAACATGTCCTGGTATTTCTATCACCATGGAGCGCAATGTTAGATCAATGAGGTTGTTTTCATCCGATGAATATACACGCGACCATAGAACTTTGGGAACAACCCCGAACATTGCGCCTCCGTCGACTTTGAAATTGGCAATATTAAAGAGCTGAAGTTTCATATTAATCTTTTACTTTTGAACAGATAAAGGTAACAATTGTTGGCGATCTCTGTGTAACTCTCTGTCTACTCTAAGTCTACTCTAAATGACTCTTTGTTAGTTCCTAATTCCTTATTAAACAAAGTGTCACAGAACATCCATAGAGGACCACAGAGAAAAGAATAAAAATATTCCAAATTTATAATATCTTTCCTGATAAAATTAAAGACTCTCAAATTCATAAAATTCAAACTATGAAAAAGCTTTTGTCACTCTTCTTATTTTTAACCATTACATCTGTCATGATGGCGCAGTCCGGGAAGGTTATGGATGATCTTACCGTTCCCAGCAAAATCTTAAAAATGGATCGGAAATATGCTATATATCTTCCTCCTGACTGGGAAACTTCACAACGAAGTTATCCTGTCCTTTACCTGTTACATGGAGCTGGCGATGATCAGACCGGGTGGGTGCAGTTCGGTGAAGTTCTGACCATTGCCGATGAAGCAATAAAATCAGGAACTGCGACTGCTATGATCATTGTAATGCCCGATGCCAATACCGGAAAGCGTGGCTATGTAAATGATGTAAAAGGTGAATGGCGGTACGAGGATTTTTTCTTTCAGGAATTTATGCCCTTTATTGAAAATAAATATCATATAAAAGCTGATAAAAGATACAGAGCAATTGCAGGTTTATCGATGGGTGGTGAAGGTACATTCATTTATGCTTTGCATCATCCCGAATTGTTTTCAGCAGCGTGCCCTCTTAGTGCCGCGACCGGACCTAAAACGCTTGCTGACCTGAAAGATTACCATTTATGGCAGGGCGTAGAAGGCATTTCGGATGCTGAAAAAGAAGCATACTTCAAGCGTTACAGCGTATTAAACCTGATCCAGAATATCCCTGATGATCAGAAAAAAGCTGTCAGATGGTATATCGATTGTGGAGATGATGATTTTCTTTATGAAGGCAATTCCCTTGTGCATATTGCCATGCGTCAGAAAGAAATACCTCATGAGTTCAGGATCCGCGATGGCGCTCATAACTGGACCTACTGGAGGGCATCATTGCCAAAGGTGCTGGAGTTTGTTTCGATGGGGTTTCATCAGTTTTAGATATATCCTAACATTCAATAATTACCAGTAGAGACGTCCAAATTGGGCGTCTCTACTAATTTCAGGGTGATTGCGCTTTCGATTTTTTCGGTGCATGTGTAAACATGAGTCTCATCATGATCCTGATCATCTGGTATGAAAACCAGTCGGTAACCTGAAACAGCCATGTTTTACGTCGAATATACTCTTCAAATGTCACCTGCCGGCAATCTTTTTCAATGATCTCCTGAAGAAGTCCCTCGAACTCTTCCGCAAACCGGTTATCAAGTATATCTGCATTCATTTCGATACTGCCGTAATCGCTGAGATGGTTCATATTATAACTGCCGATTGTGCTCCACTTACCATCTACTGTGGCCACTTTTGCATGCAGATTTGATGGCAGGTATTCATAAATAGTTATGTTATTACGAAGTATAAAATCATAAAGAAAATTTGTAGCCCTTTTGAATACAGGGGCATCCGATTCGGCCGAAAGAACTATTTTAATATCTACTCCACGACGGCTTGCATTCCTAAGGAGCCTGCGTTCATTTCGTCCCGGTAAAAAATAACTGGCAAAAATTGTCATTCTGTTCTGTGCATGTTTCAGGGCTGAACGATAACTCTTCAATATCTCAATTTTGTTTCTGTACCAATTATTCTGAACGACCTTTACTTTTACATTTTCATTATGTTTTACAGGATGATGCATTGTCTCGCGTGATCGTTCCTTCTTTGGAATAAAAGCTCTGTTCCAGAGCTTTTTAAGAATAAAAAGAACATGAGAGCACTCCGGACCTTTTATCAGAATTGCGAAGTCGAGCCATGCTTTCAGACCAACCTTACCATAGTAACGGTCAGCAATGTTCATCCCTCCAATAATTGCAGTATCACCATCGGCGAGCATTACTTTATGATGAAGCCTGAGACTTAACTGAAAACCTTTTGTTATTAATCGCGGAGAAAATAACCGGAAAAGAATCCCGGCTTCTTCAACCTTGTTTATCAGATCTTTCGAAAAACTGTTGCCTCCATATGCATCAAGCAGAAAATAGACTCTGATCCCTCTTTCTGAAGCTTTTATAAGTGCATTCACAATACGTCTGCCTGTCTCGTCATCATCCACAATATAGGTCTGAAAATGTATATATTCTTTTGCTTCATCTATAACCTTTTCACAGGCTGCAAAAAAGTTTTCTCCACTTCGAAGCAGTTCGATGGTGTGTCCGTCTCTGTAATCGTGTCGTGAAGGAATAGGAATTTGCATAAAATTATCCGATATTCGTATACCTGACACAAATATAGAATTTTAACCGCAAAGGTCGCAAAGGTTTTACACACTCTGCGGTTAAAAAGTTCTTCTAAGACAACCTGGCGGGAATTGGGCCTTGAACAAAATGGAATAAGAACAAAAAATATTTGCTATTTTTAAACTGAATTTTTCAAAGATTATAAACCATGAACAGAAGAAAAATGATAGGACGCATTGCAGGGGCGGCAGTAGTAACTGCAGCAACCCCTTTAAACAGTGTTTTTGCAGGAGCTAGTGAAGTAACCACGCTGCTGAAAGGAAATATACATCATTCAGTAAGTCAATGGTGTTATAGCGATATCCCGCTTGAGGATCTTGCCAGAGCCTGCAAGGAAATGGGTATAGAATCTATTGAATTACTGGGCGAAAAAGATTGGGCAATAGTTAAAAAGGCCGGGCTCAAATGTGCAGTTGGATATGCAACAGACTGGGGCATTCCCAGGGGATTTAACCGAATCGAAAACCATGAAAAACTGCTAATTGATTTTGAGACCATGATACCTAAAGCGGCAGCTGCAGGTGTTCCAAACCTTATCTGTTTCTCAGGCAACCGTGAAGGACAGGATGATAATGAAGGCATGATAAATTGTGCGAAAGGATTACGGAAGCTTATGCCTTCAGCCGAAAAATATGGTGTAACTATCATTATGGAACTTCTGAACAGCTATGGTCACAAAGACTATCAGTGCGATAAAACAACATGGGGTTCAGCACTTTGTGAAATGGTAGGATCAGAGAGATTCAAGTTACTTTATGATATTTACCATATGCAGATCATGGAAGGAAATATTATTGACACAATTACCAAATACAGCCCATACATTGGCCATATTCATACAGGAGGTGTCCCGGGAAGAAACGAAATTGATGAAACACAGGAACTCTATTATCCTGCAATTATGAGGGCGCTTTTAAAAACAGGATACAAAGGATTTGTCGGCCAGGAATTTGTTCCGTCTCAGAAAGATAAACTGGAGTCCTTACGTAAATGCATCCAGATATGTGACGTATAGGATGAGAGTACATTTCATTGCTATTACCAGGTTGCTGAATCGACAGAACCTTTTAATCAGACATTTTTTAAGTCAAAATATTTTGCGGTTCAAAAAAAACATCCTTTCTTTGCATCCGCATTTTAAAGTTCTTTAAACGGTCCATTCGTCTAGTGGCTAGGACGTCAGGTTTTCATCCTGGTAACAGGGGTTCGATTCCCCTATGGACTACAATTTTAAGAGTCAGAAGATAATTCATATATATATGGCAAATCATAAATCGTCAGAAAAAAGGATCAGGCAGATCGAAGCAAGAAAAGAGAATAACAAGTATTATGCAAAAACAACGCGTAATGCTCTCAAGACAATTCGTGCAACAAGTAATAAAGAAGAGGCTGAGGTTCTTCTTCCAAAATTAACCTCTATGCTCGACAGGCTGGCAAAGAAGAATATAATTCACAAGAAAAAGGCTTCAAACCTGAAGTCCTCAATTGTTAAGCACGTCAGCAGTTTATAATATTATTCAAAAATATGTCAGGAAGCTGTATCGTTATGATACGGCTTTTTTTGTATATATTGCATATGCATTTCAAAAAGTTGCTAGATGTCTCTTAAAATTACCGACTGGGCTGTTGAAGACAGACCCAGGGAAAAACTTATCCAGAAAGGTACTGCAAGTCTAAGTGATGCCGAACTGCTGGCAATCCTTATCAGTTCCGGAACAAAGGACAAATCGGCCGTTGATCTTGGTCGCGAATTATTAGGTATTGTTAATAATAACCTGAATAGTCTTGGTAAACTAACAATTGCAGATCTTAAGAAGATACGAGGCATAGGCACTGCAAGAGCCGTAACAATAGCTGCTTCCCTGGAACTTGGTCGAAGACGAAAGCTGGCTGAAGTCCAGGATGTACCACAGATCCGAAGCTCAAAAGATGTTGCAGATATTTTCCAACCTTTGCTTTCAGATCTGCTTCATGAAGAATTCTGGATCTTATTCCTGAACCGGTCAAATAAAGTGATTAACAGGATGAAACTGAGTCAGGGTGGTATCAGTGGCACCGTTACAGATGTACGCATTGTGATGAAAAAAGCTATCGAATGTCTTGCTTCAGGTATAATTGTCTGCCATAATCATCCTTCCGGAAATCTTAATCCAAGTGAATCTGATTCAAAAATAACTCAGAAAATAAAAGAGGCAGGAAATCTGATGGACATTCAGCTTCTCGATCACCTTATAATCTCAGATAAGGATTATTATAGTTTTGCGGATAATGGTCTGATATGAATTCGCGGTCTGTTCCATGAGATTGCTTCGTCGTTTCGCTCCTCGCAATGACTGTGGATATTAATAAATCCCGTTCAACTCCCAACTTGAACTAACCTTACTTACACCGTCATTGCGACCCCGACGAAGAAGGGGGAAGCAATCTTAAAATCCCATCCTGAATTAAACTGACAGAGTCAGTCCTCAATTTTATGGGGATAGTGTGTTGAGATATTTTTTCACCTCACTCTTATCTTCACAGATTTCCAGCAGATCAGCAATAGATTTTTTCAGAACCGGGTGAATCATTTCAGATGCAATTTCGCACAGGGGAACCAAAACAAATTTCCTTTCGTGCAATAACGGATGCGGTATTTTCAGACTTTCCTCATTTACAATCAAATCTACATAAAGAAGGATATCAATATCAATCAGTCTCGAGATGTATTGCTTCTGGCCTCTGACTCTACCTAATAACGATTCTATCATCAGAATTCTTCCAAGCAGTCCGGAAGGGGTCAGCGTTGTTTCAACCTTCACAACCATATTAAGAAATTCATCCTTTGGCTGGAATCCCCATGGCTCAGTCTCGTAGATTGAAGAAGATTTTAAGATCCTTCCAATGTATTCCTCAATTCTTGCAATAGCTTGTTCAAGATTGTTTTCCCTGTTTCCAAGGTTTGTGCCGATACCAAGAAATACAATCTCCATAATCAAATCAATCTGATATCAAAAGTATTAAATACATGTATACCTTTACAAATTCAATTTGATTTTTTATATATTTAAAATTCCTTCCATTAAATCGTTTATAAGATGAAAAACTTTCTTAAATACACTCTGGCAACAATAACAGGAATAATAATTGCTTCTATTCTTTTCTTTGTTGTGATGCTTGCAAGTTTTAGTGCCATTGTTTCATCGGGTAACAAACCCGTTTCAATAAGTAATAATTCTATTCTGGTCCTAAAAGCAGGCGTAACTATTCCCGACAGAGGAGATCAGAATCCGCTTTCCGGCATTGATTTGTTTAATCTGACGCTTTCTCCGGCCCCCGGGCTGAATGAAATTCTAAATAACATTGAAAAAGCATCAGGTGACAACAAGATCAAGGGTATTCTTATAGAAAACGGACTTCTTCCCTCAGGTTGGGCGACTACCGAGGAAATCAGGAACGCTCTTCTGAAATTCAGGGGAAATGGAAAGTTTGTCATCTCCTATTCTGATTATATTCTGACGCAGGAATGTTATTATCTGGCTACTGCTGCTGACAAGATTTTTATTAATCCTGCATCGATGGTTGATTTCAAGGGTCTGAGCAGTGAGGTAATGTTCTTTAAAAAAGCTTTGGAAAAGCTCGGTGTCGAAGTCCAGGTGACCCGGCACGGAAAATTTAAGGGAGCTGTAGAACCTTTTATTCTTGATAAATTGAGTGAGGAGAACAGAACCCAGATAAAAGATTATGCAGGATCACTATGGAACCAGGTTATTACAGACATATCAAAATCAAGAGATATACCGGCTGAACAACTTAACAGGATTGCTGATAATCTTGACGGAAATCTTGCATCGGGAGCGTACGAATCAAAACTGGTTGATGGACTGATGTACCGCGATGGTTTAATTGATACACTTAAAATCATGTCCGGAATAAAAAAAGATAAAGATCTTAATCTGGTATCTATGACCAAATACAGTAAAGTCCCTGACACTAAAATGACCTATTCCTTAAAGAACAAATTAGCTGTAGTTTATGCATCGGGAATTATTGTAACTGGCAAAGGAAACGGTGGCAACATCGGAGGGAATTCTTATGCCGATGTGATCAGAAAGGTCAGGCTCGATACTTCTGTCAGGGCAATCGTTCTGAGAGTTGACTCCCCGGGTGGTAGTGCAACAGCTTCAGATATTATGTGGCGGGAACTCGATCTTGCTGCCAAAGTAAAACCGGTGGTGATATCGATGGGTAATTATGCCGCCTCAGGAGGATATTTCATCTCTGCCCCCGGAACAAAAATCTATGCTGATCCAATGACTATTTCAGGCTCAATCGGTGTATTTGGTCTGATACCAAACGTCGGCAAGTTGTTACACGAGAAACTAGGCCTGACAACAGAAATTGTAAATACAAATAAAAATTCAGATTTCCCTTCAATTTACCGGCCGATGAATCCTTATGAAAAAGAGGTGATGCAGCTGAGTATTGAAAAGATCTACAGCGATTTTGTAAGTAAAGTTGCTTCAGGAAGAAAGATGAGTTCAGAATCGGTCGACAGCATCGGACAGGGAAGGGTTTGGAGCGGGACCAGTGCCTTGAAAATCGGTCTCGTGGACGAAATAGGCGGATTGAAAGATGCTATCAAAGGCGCTGCAAAACTTGCAGGTATTGAAACCTATTCAATAAGAGAATTACCTGTACTTGAAGACCCGTACACTAGAATTATGTCTCAGCTTAGCGGAGAGTTAAGGATGAGTATTCTGAAAAATGAACTCGGAGAAACGGTAAAATATTATAATATGGTCAAGGAAATAAAAGATATGGCAGGAATACAGGCACGACTCCCATATTTTATTGATATTCACTAATATATTGAATAGTGAGCAGTTGAAAAGTTGAAAGGTTGAAAAGTTGAAAAACATATTTCTTTATCCTGTTTCCCTTGTATTCGGACTGTTTACCGGTATCAGGAATTTTTTGTACAATACTGGAATTCTTCCATCGGTGGAGTTCCCTTTTCCTGTAATTTGTGTAGGGAATATTACTGTTGGAGGCACAGGCAAAACTCCGCATACCGAATATATCACGGGATTGCTCAGGGTGAACTTTAAAGTGGCAACACTGAGCAGGGGTTACAAGAGAAGGACCAGCGACTTCAGAATTGCTTCAGCATCAGCACAGGTCAGGGATATTGGTGATGAGCCCATGCAGATATTCCGTAATTTTCCTGATGTTCTGGTAACGGTTGACAGAAACCGGGTTAATGGTGTCAACAGGATTCTACAGGAATATCCTGAAACTGAGGTAATTATTCTGGACGATGGGTTTCAGCATAGAAGAATAACTCCTGGTTATTCGGTTCTTCTTTCTGATTTTGAAAGACCTATTGTCAGAGATCACATGCTGCCTTATGGTAATCTGAGAGAAAGCAAAGTAAATATGAGGAGAGCCGATATAATACTGATCACCAAATCACCGGAAAACATCTCGCCGATCCAAAGAAGACTGATAGTAAAAGAAATAGACAAATCACCTTATCAGAATCTCTATTTTACAACTTTCAGATATAAACCTCCCGTGTCTGTTTTTGAAGATAGAGATGAAGAAATTCAGCCTGACATTTCAGAATGTGCTGGTTGCGGAATCGTTCTTATTACAGGAATAGCCAATCCTCAGCCTCTCAAAGAGTATCTGCAAAAGAAATTCGAGGAGATAATCCATCTTTCATTTCCCGATCACTATAATTTTAATGAAAAAGATCTGTTAAGAATTTATTCAGCTTATAATGACCTGAAGTCAACAGCCAGGTATCTGTTTACTACAGAAAAAGATGCCGTCAGATTACGGGAATTTACTAATATTGCAGAACCGATCAGATCGGCATTTTTTTATATTCCGATAGAAATATATTTTTTGAACGAAGATAAAGATGAGTTTGATAATCTGATAATTGATTATGTTAGAAAAAATCATCGAAACAACAGAGTTTCTGAAGGCAAAAGGGGTAAATGACCCGGATGCCGGTATAATCCTGGGAACCGGGCTGGGTGAACTTACTGCTAAAATTGATACGCAGATTGAAATAGATTATAAAGACATTCCCAATTTCCCTGTCTCAACAGTTGAAGGCCATGCCGGGAAACTCATCTATGGAAAATTCGGAGGGAAGAAGATTGTTGCGATGAAAGGCAGGTCCCATTATTATGAAGGGTATGGCGCTGAACAAGTAGCATTACCTGTAAGAGTCCTGAAATATCTTGGTATTAAATGCCTCTTTCTTTCCAACGCCGCAGGAGGAGTCAATCCCTCTTTTCAGATTGGTGATATAATGGTAATTACGGATCATATAAATCTTTTGCCAAATCCGTTGATCGGACCTAATGATGACCGCATAGGTGCCAGGTTTCCCGATATGGGAGAGGCATATGATAAGTACCTTGTAAATAAAGCTTTACATATTGCAAAAGAAAATAATATCAGAATTCATAAGGGTGTTTATTTATCTACAACCGGCCCTACTTTTGAAACGCCTGCTGAATACAAATATTTCAGGACAATTGGGGCAGATGCGGTAGGAATGTCAACAACTCCCGAAGTTATTATCGCACGGCATATGAATCTGCCTTGTTTTGCTGTAAGTGTAATTACCGATCTGGGGATTGAAGGGAAAATTGAATATACAACACACGAATCTGTTCAGAACGAGGCGGCCAAAGCTGAAGTCCGGATGACAATTATTATGACGGAAATGATTTCAATGTTATAGCCTTTTTTTACCACAAAGGGATTAAGGTTGAGGCTATTAAGGTTGAGGTTAAGGTTGAGGTTGAGAGTCTCTAAACCTTAGTTCTTGCCTCATTCCAGGGATTTAATAAGTTTATTCAACTCGTAAATTAGTTCATTGTACTCGTCAAAAAGTCGTTGCGTGATTTGAGTTTTAAAATATCCAACTTTATTACCATATAACAAATGGTTCTGTGTTTCGAATGATATATCTAAACCTTAACCTTAACCTTAACCTATACCTTAGACTCTAGTTTCTTATTACCGTACAAACTTTTTTCCACCGGTTTGTTTTACCGGCATCGTCATAAAGAGTGATGAGTATGATATAGATCCCTGTACTGACGATAGAACCATCATCTGCTGTTCCATCCCAGATAACAGATGCTTCAGCTCCGGCAAACAGATTAGCAGCTATCTTCCTGACATAATTTCCTGCTTCATCAAAAACCATCACAGAAACAACATTCCCATTCCCTTTAAGATTCAACATTATTGTAAGAAAATCTTCATTCCCATCATTGTCAGGAGATATTTTCGAAGATGAAAAAACCACTTTGTCAGAAGTTGATGGCATTTCGACAAACATCGAATTGGGTGCCCCCGGTGTTCCCCATCCGGCGCTCTCAGCTGCAGAATGCCAGCTGGTTGACTCTTCAGATTTATTCCTGGGATCGGTTTTTTCCAGCGCGACACCTTCATGAGTTGACAGAAGTGAATAGTGCATGTTGTCATTATAGACTAACTCATCTATCCTGTCCAGCTCCCTGTTGTACAACATCAGATGTCCTTTATCATCAGACATTGATGGAAGAGATCCGGTTGCAAAAAGATGATCAGCATTTGTTGAGAAATATCTTTCTGAAATTTTTTTTGTGTCGGTTGTAATGGCATAATACTCTCCTGGTAATATACATCTTTCTTCACCTGACACTGGCAATGGTTCTGACCTGTCGCCGGAAGCATCATTTATGGAAATCAGCTGCAGTCTTGAGACGTCAATAACTTTCTCTGAACAGTTATATAATTCCAGATAATCAGGATCGCCTGGCAAAGGATTGAAAAGGACCTCGTTAAAAAGAATATCTCCCGGTTCCGCCGGCTCGGAAAGGCCAAAATTAAAATCACATTTTTGCATCGGGTTTCCCGCGAAATCAAAAATGCCTTCTGAAATTTCAAGGTGATAAAGTTCAATTCTCTGGAGAGGTTCTGCCAGCTTAGCCGAGAATTCACGAAAAAGCGGGTCTTTCGGAGATACATCAGTTATTTCTTTCTCTCCAACCTTCATGTATTTTATCTTTTCGGGAAGATTAAATATTGGTTCTGAAAACCAGATGTGAATGGTTGTACTATCATCAGGAAAAACATTCTTAATTCCGTAAAATGAAATATCCGGGTTACTTTCCGATACTGAATTTGCCGAGCCTGGTGTACCACCATTCTTT
>JADGPU010000065.1 GCA_017882305.1 Bacteroidales bacterium
GCTGCATAAAAAGTTGTTGCAACAGGTCGTATTGGCAATGCCGACCTGAATGTCTGATGACCCTCCTTGTCCTGACTAGGGAAGAACTCAGTCTCACGCATTGTACGCTCCAGCTTTGGAAAGAGATGGGGTATTGCCTGTGCATAATTCCAGACGTGAGTACAGGAACCCTCACAGCATCCTGAATTATCACCGCATCCTTCCCAACTCCATAATTTCCCGTCAGGTTGTCTCAACACTGTCGGAGATTTAAGTATAGCCAGATTGGCAGCGATTGCCTCAATAACTTCACCCGGGAGTGTGGTGTTAAAGAAAGAGTCTTTAAATAGTACGGATTTATCACGAAGATCATTATAGTTTGTTTTCCAGTAGCTTACAACTTCATCTATACCCTTAAATTTTTCAGAATACCAGGGTTTATAAAACGGATCTTTACAGGAACAACTCTTCTCAGCACACTTTTCTTTAACTTTTTCTTCGGAATCCTTTCCATATTTAAGATCTGTATCCGGAACGTACCACGCCATCATTAGTTTTATAACCTTTGTTTCACCCGCATTCAGTGTTAAAGGAATGAATAATGATGCGCCGGGTGCTCCTTTTTCTACAGGATCTTTCTGCCGGCTTTCTCCCTTCATAATTGTTTCCCATGTAATTGTAAGAGGATCCCACCAGCCACCTCTGAACCAGCAATGATCAACAATTGTCCCGGGGTCATTGGTAAAAACAGCAAAGTCCCCTTTAGTCTCGGGCTTATTCTTTACACCCTCTTCGGTAAGGATAAAACCATTTGAGACAGCTCTTATTTTATTGACACCATTTGTCTGGCTCATAAAATTTTTTGAATTAAAGGAAAAGAGAGCTTCAATTTTGGAAGCGCCTTTATTTCTGAACGAATACTCAAATGCTCCGACGGGAAGGCTTGAGTTATCAGCATCGGTCGGGATAAAAGGACTCCATCCTGTTAACAGTATATCAAGCGGGATATCGTCATCCTGCAATTCAATAACAGCAAACGGGAACCTGGCCATAAATACCGTGTTCTGAAAACGAGGAAAGCCATAACTTGTCCCCCCTGATCCATTTGCCGAATCGGGCTGACCGAATTTCTTCCAGTCAGGAACCTGACCTTCAAGAACTTTTGTACCGTTTTTCAACCCTTTAACCGATATTGCTGCAAACATGCAGGGTTCATTAAAAATTTCCGGACGGTTATGTATGGACATATGCGATATACCTCCGGTACCTTCCAGACAAAACATACCTGCTCCGATTCCTCCAACAGGAAATGCAATACGATCAAGATGTTTCCCGGAATAATACCCGTTAAATTCATGGCTGTCAGTTTTAATTTTACTTTCAGTCTCGGTATTTTTACCGGCACATGAAGTTATAATATTTGCAGAGCTGATTGTCCCGATACCGGCCAGTGTAGTACTGGTGATAAATCTGCGACGCGTAAGTCCTTGCTTGTTTTTCATTCCCGAAAAGCATTTACAAATTGAGAAATTGATAGATTAAGATCGTAAGCTTATAAAATTATGAAAAAGAGTTAATATCGGGCAAGATTACATTTAAATAAAAAAAATAGCTATTTTTCAGCCAGGAAGATATATTCATTTACAATGCGTTTACGACTTTACGCAGTTATTTCGATTCTATTATTTGGCATACTTTATTGCTACACTGCAGTCGGAGTATTTATTGTTTTAATTCTCACCTTATTACATTTGAAAAAACCGATCTGTTTTCTCTTTCAGATGTGGGCAAAATCTGTTTTCATGATTATGGGGAAAAAATTCCGGGTTTTTGGAAAAGAAAACATTAAAAAAGGAGAAAGGTATATTCTGGTAGCTAACCATGCCAGCCTTTTTGATATTGTCGCAATAACATCATTTTATCCTGGAATATCGTGGTTTGGACATGAACGGCTTCTTAAAGTTCCTCTATTTAGCAACTTATTGAAAATGATGGACTATGTCCCCTTTAAAGAACCAAACTATAGAAACACAAAAGAGATGATTGATAAGTTAATTCATAAGTCTAAATATCAATCTGTTGCAATCTTTCCGGAAGGAACAAGGACACTTAACGGGAAAATCAACCAATTCTATAGAGGATTCATTTACCTGTTCAGGACCAGAGATATTGAAATATTACCAGTTACACTTAATGGGTTCTATGAATTAAAACCCAAAAACAGGTTTTATATCAACTTCGACTCAAAGCTTGATGTAGTTATTCATAAGCCCATAAAAAGAGAAGATTTAATAGGAAAGGATGACAGTGAAATAATAGAAACAGTCAAAACTGTTATTGAATCGGCTTATCATTAATATTGAATTTAAAATGAATTATAATTATTTGATTATGGCTATCGGTAATCATGAATATGAGATTCCAAATCGCTCGAAAATTAATAATTTAATATGTATGATTTATGATAATCATTTTATTAAATTTCTAAAATACTGAAAAGTTCAGAGATGGATAACACAAAGAAAGAGTGGGTTTTTATTGTAAACCCGATAGCAGGGAATGGGTTTGCAAAAACAATTGTCCCAAAGCTCAAGGAAATGATCAAAAAACATGATGTTGACGCAGAAATTGTTTTTACTGAAAGAAGCGGACATGCAACGGAATTGTCTGAGCTGTATTTGAAAAGAGGATTCCGTTATATAATTGCAGTCGGTGGTGACGGAACTTTTAATGAAATGTCCCGACCCCTGATTGATAAAAAAGATGTCACAGCAGGGATAATTCCTGCCGGTACCGGAAATGACTTCATTCAGATCCTGGGATTTCCCAACCGGTTTGGAGACAAGGAGTGGGACATCTTTTTTAACAAAAATGTGATTGCAATGGATGTCGGGTCGTGTAATGGAATGATCTTTCTTAATGGTATGGGATTGGGATTTGATGCACAGGTAGCAGCTGAGAATTATACTGAACCAGGGAAAGTGAAAAGAGGAAGTAAATATAAATATCTCTGGCACATTGTTAAGACTCTCCTGTTCTTCAGAGAAAAAAGAATGACTGTCATCACTCCGACCGGCAGACATGAAACAGATTGTTTTATTAACACAATTGCAATTGGCAGAAGGTTTGCAGGTGGATTCTACCTGACCCCAAAGGCTATTGCAAATGACGGATTATTAGATGTTTGCATGATTAAAAAACTATCTCTATTAGAAAGATTTTCTATCTTGCTTAAAGTACCTGAAGGAAAACATATCGCTGACAAGAGAGTAAATTATTACCAGACAAAAGGAATTAATCTTGAATTTCCGGAAGTAGTCCCTTTTCATGTGGATGGTGAATTATTCTTTTCTGACAGATTTGATGTAACGCTTTTGCCGGTGGCATTAAAAACAATATACAATCCTGATGGAAACCATTTTTTCACAAGATAGAAATACCCAAAAAAACTATATTGCATTCTTTGATCTTGATCAGACAATAACCAGATCAATAAGTGGGAGAGCTTTAGCCAGGGGAGCGTACAGAAAAGGCCTTCTGACGGATTGGGATCTCATAAACGCCATTTTTCTATCCCTTGAATTCCGTCTTAAACTTAAAGATCCTTCAAAAATAATAGACAAAATGGTTAGCTGGGTTAAGGGTATTCCTGAGAATTCGATTGTTGATCTATGTTCAGAGGTACTCCAAAAAGTACTCCTCCCATCAGTTTATAAAGAAGCGGTATCTGAAATAGAATTCCATAAGGCGAAAAATGCCAAAGTTGTTCTCCTGTCTTCAGCCTTAACCACTGTCTGCCAGGAAATGGCCATACATCTCAATATCGATGATATTATTTGTTCAGAACTTGAAGTTAAGAACGGATATCTGACCGGGCGTCCGATTGGTCACATCTGCTACGGTGAAGAAAAATCTATAAGGTTACTGGAGTATTGTAAAAGAAATAACAGCTCGCCATCAGATGCCTGGTATTATGGCGATTCAATTTCGGACCTCCGAGCACTACATGCTGTTGGAAACCCTGTTTGCGTCAATCCGGATAAAAAGCTTAAAAAAGCAGCAATAAAAAGGGGCTGGAAAGTTCTCAGCTGGAAAACTTAATTCACCTCAAGTTTCTGCCATTCAGGTAGTTTAGGAAATTTAGCATGAGGTTCTGTCTGGTACCAGAAACATGTTGAAGCAATATCTGATTGTTGTTTCAGGTATCTTCCCCCCTTATGCCAGCCGAGATCCTGAATTGTGATTTTAAGGTCAGATTCAAAACGGATGGGATCCATAATGTGCCATCTGTAAAGACCAAAACGTTGCATTACATTATAATGCCCATCACCACGAATAGCCTGGGACAATCCTGAATAGGGAGTACAGAATTCCGTATAACCAGATTCCTCAATCCCTTCGGAATTCTTCTTATTAGTATCAAAATCATAGGAACCGCAGAAATAATCTTCTGTACCAGTTCCACAAATAGTTGGGAATTTGCTATCGCCATCAATATAAAACTTTATCTCACCTTCGCCCCACCAGCCATTATTATTAACTCCCATGGCAAGGTAAACTCCAACGTATTGACCTTTCCCTTTTATTCCATCATTTATTGTATAAACAGATGTCTCATCACTATTTGTCCTGCGGAACTGGGCATGAAAGTACCCGGCGTCGGCAGGTACTTCGGTCAATGTATAATCGATCTGGTAAAAAAGTGTCATTGCATTGGCATCGTCAATGTTTTCCATTGTTATCCTGCATTTTTTTCGAAACGGCATCACCCAATATGAATTAAAAGCGCTTCCCGGGTTGACACAGATGGCTGACGAGACGAGCGGAGAATATTTATTCCACCCCATCCCAAAAAAATCACCAACGGGACATTCAACCGATGGTTCAGTTTCATCATCCCAATAGATTCGAAGTATTGAGAATCGCCAGTTTCCAGTCGGAGTCATCCAGATGTGCTGAAGAGCACCAGGGCCATCAATCTCTGCCATTTTGAAAGTTTCTCCCGGCTTAATTATTACATAAGGATTAACTTTCCATCCCTCACCAAGATCGCGTGCAGCGCTGGATGCATTGGCTGTGTTATATTTGTCTTTGACAGCAGGATCTGCCATACCGCCTTTCCCTTTTTCCCCGGAAATGTTTTCGGGACTTATTGACCGGGTTTTTGCATCGGATAACCTATACAGATTTCCAAGGTTCATATCGAGCCCGTTAAATTTATTCTGAGCTGAAATAATGAACGGAAGAAGGAAGATAATTAAAACTGATGCTACTCTTTTCATCTTTTATAATTTTATATTAAAATTATCAATTAAACCTAAAATTATAAATTATCATGGAATATTGAACCCTGATTTATGCCTATTTGTTAAAATCCGGTATTTAATTACTTTTGACCTTCCAATCCGGTGATCAAAAGAATCGTATATATGTATTTACAATAAATTCTCATGAAAAACCAAATCCTGACAATTACTTTAATGGCAATTCTGATCTCATGCAACGGGCCTGTGAAAAAGAAAATTGTATACCCTTTGACAAAAAAGGGTGATGTAATAGACACCTATTTTGGAACAAAAGTTCCTGATCCATACCGATGGCTTGAAGATGACAAATCTGTCGAGACTGCTGCCTGGGTAAAAGAGCAGAATAAAGTCACATTTGGCTATCTTGAAGCGATTCCGTTCAGGGAGGAAATAAAATCGCGCCTTGAGAAAATGTGGAATTACGAGAAATATACTGCTCCGCAAAAAAAAGGTGTTTATACTTACTTTTCCAGGAATAACGGGTTGCAAAACCAGTTTGTCATTTATCGTCAGAAAAACAATAGTGATCCGGAAGTATTTCTTGATCCTAATAAGTTTTCAGCTGACGGAACGACATCTCTGGGTGAAATGGAATTTACAAAAGATGGCAGCAAGGTTGCATACTCTATTTCTGAAGGTGGTTCCGACTGGCGAAAGGTAATCGTTCTGGATGCTGAGACAAAAGAGATCATAGGTGATACATTAAAAGATATTAAGTTCAGCGGTCTCTCATGGCAGGCCAATGAAGGATTCTATTATTCCAGTTATGACAAACCAAAGGGAAGCGAGCTTTCGGCGAAGACAGATCACCATAAACTCTATTTCCATAAGCTTGGTACAAAACAGACAGAAGACAATGTTGTATTTGGATCTGATATTGTAAGAAGATATGTTGGCGGAACTGTGACTGAAGACGGAAGATATCTGGTAGTAACTGCATCAGTCTCTACAACAGGTAATGAATTATATATCAAGGATCTGAAAAAACCCGGGAATAAATTCACTGTTGTTGTCGGGAATTTTGATAATGATCATTCAGTACTTGATAATGATGGGTCGAAGCTTTTCATTGTAACAAACCTCAGTGCACCAAATAAAAGAGTTGTAACCGTTGATGCAGAAAAACCGGGAGTTGAAAACTGGGTTGATCTGATACCAGAAACAGAAAACGTTCTTGAGGCAGCAGCAGGTTCTGGATACCTCTTCGCACATTACATGATTGACGCTATATCCAAAGTAAAACAATACGATAGAAATGGTGTTCTCGTCCGGGAGATTGCTTTACCCGGAATCGGAGCTGCATCGGGTTTTGGAGCCAAAAGGGTTGACAAGGAAGTATATTTTTCGTTTACAAACTATATAACACCAGCCACTATCTATAAGCTTGATCCTAAAACCGGGAATTCCGAAGTATACAAAAAGCCTGTTGTAGCATTTAACGCGAACAATTATGAATCAGTGCAGATATTCTATAATTCGAAAGACGGAACACGAATACCTATGATAATTACTCACAGGAAAGGGATACTATTGAATGGTAAAAACCCGACTATTCTATACGGATATGGTGGATTCAATATCAGCGAAACACCAGGTTTCAGTATCCATGTCGCACTATGGCTTGAAACTGGTGGTATTTATGCTGTCGCCAACATTAGGGGGGGAGGCGAATATGGTGAAAAATGGCATATGGCCGGTACAAAAATGAATAAGCAGAATGTATTTGATGATTTCATTTCTGCAGGTGAATATCTGATCGAAAAGAAATATACCTCATCAGATTTTCTTGCGATAAGAGGCGGATCAAACGGAGGTCTCCTTATCGGAGCCGTGATGACTCAGCGTCCTGATCTTATGAAAGTCGCTCTTCCGGCCGTTGGTGTAATGGATATGCTTCGTTATCATACTTTTACAGCCGGTGCCGGTTGGGCTTATGACTTTGGCACTTCTGAAGATAGTAAGGAAATGTTTGAATACATTTATAAATATTCACCTGTTCAGAATGTAAAAGATGGTATAAAATATCCTGCTACTTTTATCACCACCGGTGACCATGACGACAGAGTTGTTCCAGCGCATTCTTTCAAATTCGCCGCACAATTACAGGCTAAACAGGCAGGAAATAATCCTGTTCTTATAAGGATTGAGACAAATGCCGGACATGGCGCCGGAACTCCTGTCAGCAAATCTATTGAACAGTACGCTGATATCCTCAGCTTTACACTCTATAATATGGGGATAAAGAAATTACAATAATACCAGAGTCTGAATTGAATGTGGCAGTATTTTTACTTCAGCCGCATTATGACCAATGCACAGATTATAAGTAATTTTCAGATTACTCTGATTCATAACAATAACCGCAACTTTATCGTCCTCATTAATAAATGCTGTTGTCAGCAACTGGCTCCGGCTTGCAGAACTGATTATTCGTTTTGCACCTGGATGCACAAACTTTGAGAAATGGCCGATATAGTAATATGAATTTGTATAAATCAGTTGACCTGTCTTTGTGTTCCCGTGTATCGGAGCAAAACAAAAATTCTGAACATGATTAGGACCGCCGGTCTCATCCAGTAAAATGTTCCAATCAATCCAGCCTACAGTTCCATTATTAAAATCATTTATCATGGAGCGGCCATACGCTTCGCCGAGTCCCCAGTTATTATACATCGCTGCATTAAAACTTTCAGGACACCCTTCTGTGAACATCAGGTTCTTATCGGGATAAGCCTCATGAACAAGTTTGACATTATCAAACATCTTATCTCCTCCGCTCCAGGATTCGTACCAATGAAATCCCATTCCCCATGCATATTTTGAAGCCTCCGGATCACCGAAAATAATATTAGCCCTTTGGACCATTAGATCACGGTTATGATCCCATACAATTATTTTTTTATCACCCAATCCTGCTTTCTGAATTGTCGGACCCAGGTAGCTTTTAAGGAAATCACGCTCATCATCGGCAGTATATATGCAGGATTCCCACTTTTGGATTGCCATTGGTTCATTCTGAATTGTCATGCCCCATACGGGTATTCCCACTTTTTCATATGCTTTTATAAACTTCGCAAAATAGTCAGCCCATGTCTGGTAATACTCAGACTTCAATTTACCACCATGTAACATATCATTGTTGTCTTTCATATATCCAGGAGGGCTCCAGGGACTGACAAACAATGTCAGCTTGCCACCTGCAGCAGCAATAGCCTTTTTAATGAACGGAATTCTGTACTGCAGATCATGGTCAATTTTGAATGATTTTAGTTCCTTATCGCCTTCAGTGACGTATGTATAGCTTCCACTCGAAAAATCACAACTGTTAATACTGGTTCTGGCCAGAGTATAACCTATTCCTTTCTTTGTATCAAAGTATGCCTGCAACAGTTCTGCCTGCTTTGCTTCCGGCATTTTTGAAAAGGTTTCAGCAGAGGCATCGGTTAATGCTCCTCCTATCCCCAGGAATGTCTGAAATGTTTTATCAGGATTAGTAAATACACAAATCTGGGTCTCTACAGGCTGAATAAGTTCTTTAAACTTAAGAGTATCTGTTACTGTCAGTCTATAGTTGGTGCTATCCGCTGTCGTATAGACGATTATCTGCTTCCCCTCAACTTTGAATTTTTTCGCAAGGGGTGATTCTGTATTTGGCAATTGCCTGTGCTGGCTGCAGGAAAGAAGGAGAAAGAGGCTTGCTGATAATAAAGAATATTTTATCATTTAATCAAAATTTAGATTGGCGCTTATTTTTCATTTTACCACTGGAAATATACTAAGAAACTATTTAAAGTGAAATTATCCAGGAATAATATCACTCTAATCTACACCTGAGATGGTGTTTATTAACGGTATTTCTTTTCCTTTGTGTTACTTTGTGCTGAACTCAGTGGCACTTTCTGGTAAAAAACGACTGGAAAGTAATAATTACTATGAAAAAACCAGGAATATCCATATTCTATTTTCTTATTGGCATTATGTCGATCATTCTTCAGAACCATTCATCTTTTTACCCCGGGTTTATCGCCAAAGCACTTATCATTCCTGTGCTTATGATTCTGTTTTTAGTAAATATAAATCTTCTCACGAGCCGGTTGCACAAGTTTATGGTTGCAGGGCTTTTCTTTTCCTGGGCAGGAGATGTCGTTCTTGAGTTCTCAAAAAATAACGGGAATATTTTCATACTCGGACTTGCCTGCTTTCTGCTTGCACACATAATGTATTTAACATTATTCTTTATCACTCCGGGTAAAAATTCCATCCTGAGTAATCGGATTTGGCTCCTGATACCTGTATTAACATATGGTGTTGTTTTGGTGTCCTATCTTTATTATGATCTGGCTGAGATGAGGCTGCCTGTCATTATGTATGCTATTGTAATACTTACTATGCTGGCTGGAGCTATAAACAGGAAAGAAAAGGTGAAAAAGAACAGCTACTACCTGGTTCTAACGGGGGCTATATTGTTTGTCATCTCTGACTCTGCTATAGCTATCAATAAATTCAGTCATCAATTTGAATCATCAGGAATCGTGATAATGTTAACCTATATTGTTGCTCAATACCTGATAGTTGAAGGATATATATGTCAATTCAGCAACCTTACTCCTGATCAGATAACCCGGTAGATTTCATATTAAGTGTTGATTCCGGGAAATTTTTTTTGTGGCCCAATAAAAAAACACAAAATATAAAAACCAATGATACCAATATTTAAAAAACTTTCAGTTAAACATAAGAATAACAAGCTTTTATATTACTCCATCAGTTTTGTGCGCCAACTTTTTCCTAATAAATTTTTCCGATCGAGGTTAGAGAGAAAAATGTCGACTTTAAAGAATTTTGATATTGATTACATAAGAAAGCGAATTAACTACTACAATAAATTAGAAGAGAATATCGTATTATCTGATGATGTTCAGAGCCTTGTAAACTTTAAGCTGAAGAAAAAGAACAAAACTTATTTTTTCGATTGCTACGAGTACACCAGATATTTCCATCCCAGCCTGAGTGTGGAATTTAAATTTGGCGATGTCACATATGTGCCCCTGGAACCTTCTATTGTGAAAAGCAGACCTATAAACGGTAATAATACAAATTCTGTTATTCTTAACCTGGATAAGGTGAGACATTTCACATTCATAAATGATAAAAAGGATTTTAAAAAAAAGAAAAACATGCTTGTTGGCCGTAATGATGTCGGCCAGGCCCACAGACTAAAATTTCTTGAAATGTATATCAATCATCCGCTATGTAACATTGGAAAAATTAATAAAGACGGCAAACATCAAAATCTGCTGAAGGAAAGACTGACCATTGAAGAACAACTTGATTATAAATTCATCCTTTGTCTTGAAGGAAACGATGTAGCAAGTAACTTAAAATGGGTAATGTCGTCGCAGTCATTGGCAGTGATGCCTGCTCCTAAATATGAGACATGGTTTATGGAAGGCACTTTAATTCCCAATTATCACTACGTACAAATAAAAGATGATTATTCCGATTTAGAAGAACGGATGGAGTATTACATGAACCTTCCGGATGAAGCTCTGGAAATAATAAAAAACGCACAACAATATATTGAACAATTTAAAATCAAAAAAAGAGAGGACCTTATCTCGTTGCTAGTACTTGAAAAGTATTTTTATAAAACAAGCCAAAAAAAAATTAGTGAGAATTTAAAATTAATCTTACCACATAATAATTAGAAAAAGGCGTGCTCATTTTTCAGATATTGCCGGGTTGACCAGGTAAGCTACCATTGTCGCTTTCCAGTTTGGTGCCGGCTTTACCAACATGATCGCTCCTGCTTCAGGAGTGTTGATCGGAGATCTGGGCGAGGATGACAGGGTTCTCCGTAATGCTGCGTAAGTGAACCGCAAGTTAAGAAACAGATTTCTCTTTTTTCAGGAAAAAATGTTTTATTAACGGAACCATAGAAACCAAAATAAAAATACTACCCAGGCTTGCTACAATTGATGATCCCGCTGGAAAGTCAAAATGGAAAGAAACATTTAAACCAATAAAACTCCCTAAAAAGCTCACAAGCATTGCAATAAGGACTACTGCCTTATTTGAACGGGCAAGCATAATGGCACAGACAGATGGAATAATTAAATAAGAAAAAACAGGAATAACCCCGCTAATCTTTACTGCAAAAACAATTGATAAGCCTAGAGAAATGTAAAACAGGAAATTCCAGATATTAAATCCTTTCCTTTCTATTTTACCAATTTCGTAACTTTCGGTCAGTGCAAAAAACTTTTTTTGAAATATCAGATGGAGAATCATCAGCGCACCAAAAACAATACATGTAATAGTCATCTCTGCCTTATTTACTGAAAGTATATCACCGAACAAAACTTCCTGAATATCTGAATCGCCATGAGGTGTTTTTGAAATAAGCATTACTGTGGCAGCTGAGGTGAAAGCATAAATTATTCCAATGATAGCTTCTAGTTTTAATCGCTTATCGAGGATATCAATCATTGAAATTAATAATGCTCCAATGAGTGTGAATACCAGTGGAATTGTTGTTAAACCATACCCGACAAAAGCTGCAAAAGCACCGCCAAACGAGGAAACCTGGCCAAGGGCAAGATCAACAAAAACGATTCCTCTTCCTACTACATGTACGCCAAGGTAAGACAAAAACAAACCTGTCATTAATGAGATTATGAATGCCTGCACCATAAAATTCAAATGAAACATTTCAAACATATTTTTTTATTTTTTTTGTAATTAATAAAAATTCATTAAAAGGCGCTCTGATAACCTGAAGCTGAAAGACAAAGCAATTGTACAAATAAATGATTAATTCAATCCCTGAATTAGCTTGTCTATATTGTAATCAAATAAATCAAAGTAATCTTTGATATTGTCGAATGCTCCGACAGAGGTGCCAAGTACTATGGTTTTAGCACCGGTTTGCTTTGAAACCACATCTGATGAAGATGTAGTAAAATAGGGTGATGAAATAATTACTTTAATTGAATTGCTTTTTACTTCAGAAATTATTTTTACAAGTTGTGACGGAGTCGGAGGAATGCCTGGTTTAGGTTCCATAAAATCAACAATTATTAATCCGAATCGTTGCTCAAAATAACACCATTCGTTGTGATAGGCGATTATTTTTACACCTTTGTATGAAGACATTTTTATAGCCCATTCTTTCAATTTCAGATCAATTTTAGTATTAAAGTCTTTAAGATTCGCTTCAAAAAAGGCTTTATTTTCAGGAGAGATTTTTTCGAGACCATCACAAATGTTTTTTGCAATCTGTTTCCCATTAACAGGATCTAACCAGTAATGTGGATTCCCGTAGATGTGAATATCTCCTTCACCACGATTAATACTTGAAGGCACCTGCAATAAAGTAACACCTACAGAGGCATCCACATAACCATTGCTTCCCTTTTGAATTTTCGGATTACGTGAACTTGAGAGGAGTTGTGGCGACCAGCCTGTCTCCAGATCTAATCCGACGGTCACAAACATATCTGCTCTTGAAAGTTTTATAATATAGCTTGGCTTGGGGTCAACAAAATGCGGATTCTGATAACCTGTGGCAATTGAAGAAACATCTACTTTATCCTTTCCAATCAATTCAGTAATACTCTTTAAATCGGCGGTTGTGGTAACCACATTTATTTTTGCCGCATTAGCAGCAGCCATTCCTATACATGCAAGAAGGATGAATACAATTTTTAGTTTCATTTTTTAAATATTTGTTTATTAATATTGATGCGCTCCATGTGTCCCGATGACAAAAATCCAGCGAAGCAATATCTGGTTCTGTTCCTTATCCATATTGCTTGTTGTCATTTTTCCTTCAATTTCCAATTTTTGAAATTCGGTGGCATACCATCCAATGGTTGCTGAATAAGAGTTCTCGACAGTGCCCGAAGAATATGGTTTGTTTGAATAGCTATACATACCCGTAAAAAACATGCGCCTGGAGAATTGAAAATTAATAAATGAATACATGCCAAAAGAATTAACAACTTTATCATTTAAAATGTTTGCGTTGCTGAAATAAGCTTCTGACTGCCAGGTAAAGGATTGGTAGGTATTGAATTGTACCGGTTTCCATTTATAAGTAAGATCCATGGCAGCGATATTAGTCCTTAGATCTAAAAAGTTGTGCCCGGTAATGCCTGAGAATCCTAGCTCCAGAGTGGCATTTGCAGACAGTTCGAAAAAGTTCTTTAAATGTAGCAGTTCAAGATATGTGTTGCCAACGCTTCTTGAAAAACTCGGATTATCAATTGGTCCGTCAGTAAATTGTACCACCAGTTCCTGATAAAATAGAGAATTTGGAACCAGCCAGCTTAACGAAACTCCTTCATCATTTATTCCTTCGCCAAAATAATTTTCATAGGCATTTGGCAAGCTTATAAATGGCAAAGCATGTGAATGCACAGGATTAATCCTTCCCATCGCGCTTTTGAACTTCCCTGCTTTTAGCTGCAAATGGGCCGGTAAAGAAAGTGTAGTAAGGTACCCTTCCTCCAGATCCAGACTGAACTTTCCTGTTACGGGGTCCTTCCCGACAGTAAAAAAGAAATCGGCTCTGGCATAAGGGTCGACAACTGATTGAAGTGCAAGCTCAGCTTCATTGATTCCGGCATCAAAATTTCTTTTAACATTATTTTTGTATGAAGCTTGAAAGTCGCCAACAACACTGATGTCGGGGAGAGTAGTGGGAGACGTTCTCATCTGTACGGGAGGGGGAGGTGGCTGTGAGCTATTTAATTGTTTTTCAATCTGTTTTAATAAAACGGAATCAGGTTTAACAATGCTATCAGTCTGAGAAAATAGATTTACCGAAATTGATGAAAAGAATACAGTAATCAGGGCCGTCTGTGTAAAATAATTCATTACCTGGTTTTTAAAATTTTAATAATAATTTGAGAAACATAACGAGGCATTCTTAATGGAAATTGTTCAACATAAATTAAGCCTTAGTATGCACCTTGAAAGAAATTAATAGAAACATTTTATGCGCTAAACAAATTTTCAAAAAACAACTCAAAGGATGTTATAATTCAAATTTGTAAACCGGGAGGTGCGCGTAATAAATACGAAAATTGCGAGAGATTCGAATAATATAAGCAATTGTAAATATTGCAGTAATTAGCTAAAGGTTTTTCATCTTGTAAATCAATATTTCCAAAGTCGGACAAAAAAACAAAGAATTCAAAATTGCATATACCACATTTCCCATATAAAACCTGGGAATTTTTCTCATTTTTTGCATTTAATACAGAGTGTTCGTGGTGGTGCTCAAATTTAACTATTGAAGGCAAAAGAAAAACCAACAATAATAGTAAAGAAGTAATATTTCTTAATTTTCTATTCATTAAACTGTTCGTTCATTTGCTTCACTCTGTCTTTTATAAATAAGCAATAAAGTTTGTAAAGAATTGCAAATATATGTAAATAAGACCAACAACTTAAGATTTTGTTCGCTTCGCAATAATCCTGTCAAATAAAAACCAGGGGCTTGAAAACATAAAATACTGATAACCAGTCATTTCGTTTTCCAGAAAAAATCCATCAACAAATTCATTACCCTTCAAAACTCAAAACCCAGCAGATCAATGATCTTGCGGGGTTTGCGATATAAAGAAATGATGCCACCAGCACCCGGTTTAACCAGGTTTCCCGATATTATTTCAAACCCATACCCTAAAATAATATCTTTACTGGTAAACTTTAGGCTGACGAATTACACTTCTTATATTTACCGATGAGGAATCTTCCAATTCTTGATCTTTTAATAGTAGCGGCATATCTGGTCACAATGGTATTGGTTGGCATTTATTTCTCCCGGAAGAATAAAAGCTCTAACCAGTTTACAAAGGCTTCCGGAAAAATTCCCGGATGGGCAATCGGACTATCTCTTTATGCCACTTTTTTAAGTAGTAATACTTTTTTAGGTGTTCCCGGGAAAGCCTTTGGAACCAATTGGAATGCTTTTGTTTTCAGTATATCTATGCCATTTGCAGCATGGATAGCTTCAAAATATTTTGTGCCATTTTATCGAAATGCCGGTGGTGTATCAGCCTATACACATCTTGAGCACCGTTTCGGTTCCTGGGCCCGTACGTATGCTGTAGTGTGCTTTATATTAACCCAAATAGCACGCATGGGCACTATATTTTTTGGCATCGCACTAACTTTACAAGCCCTTACAGGATATAGCATGCAAACAATTATGCTGGTAATAGGAGTGTGTATTATTATATATACTTTTCTTGGGGGTATTGAAGCTGTAATATGGACTGAAGTAATACAGGCAGGAATAAAAACTTTAGGTGCAGTGCTAATTGTTTATCTAATCATCAAAGATATGCCAGGAGGGGTATCTAAAATTATAGAAATCGGGCAAAAGAGCCATAAGTTTAGCCTGGGTAGTTTTTCTCCAAACTTCACAGAGTCTACATTCTGGGTTGTCCTCTTGTATGGATTTTTTATTAACCTGAACAACTTTGGAATTGACCAGAATTATGTGCAGCGTTACCATGCTGCAACTTCCGTAAAGAAGGCTTCTAAATCCATATGGCTCTGCGTCTGGTTATATTTGCCAGCTTCATTATTGTTTTTCTTTATAGGATCTTGTCTCTATGCCTATTACCAGATTCATCCAGGATTTTTAGAGGCGATTAAACACCAGGTTGCGGGTGAAAGTTTAAATAGTACTGCATCTACAGCTGAAATCATGCAAATGGCATCTAATCTTAAGCTGTCAGATTATGCTGATAAGGTAATGCCGCATTTTATGGTGACCCAAATTCCGAGTGGTTTAATTGGACTAATTGTTTCAGCCATTTTATCTGCTGCCATGAGTACCATAAGTTCAGGAATGAATTCTTCTGCAACAGTGTTTTCTGTAGATATTTACAAGAGATATTTTAGACCCGAAATTACCGATAAGCAAAATCTATTTGTGCTTCACATTGGTACAATAATCTTCGGCTTACTAGGCATGGGCACAGGTATCGCTTTAATTGGTGTAAAAAGTTTATTGGATACCTGGTGGAAGTTATCGGGCATCTTTGCCGGAGGAGTATTGGGTTTATTTCTTTTAGGTTTAGTAAGCAAAACAAGTAAAAATACAGAAGCAGTAACAGCAACTATCATCGGGGTTTTAGTGATCCTATGGATGACCTTCTCTTCTTTTTTACCAGAAAAATTTTCATTTCTGCGTAGTTCTATTCATGAAAGCATGATCATTGTGATTGGAACTATGACTATTTTTCTGGCTGGTCTGCTGTTAACTTTTGCCAGAAAAAAGCGTGTAAAAGCAGAATAGTTTAGAATATATGATCTTAAAACTCATAATATGGCAACAAAAAACGTAGAATATTTATCTACATTTACCCGCCGGCAAACCAGGACGTTTACAAGTGTATTCATTTTGTCTCCTCCAGCACCACATGTTTTATGTTTACGCGGTTGTAAGTGTACGTGATGTGGACTCTCCCATCATTTGTCTGGATCACTGACGGATAACTGAATTCGCCTTTTTCTTCACTTTCAAGAATAACCGCGTCTGTCCACTTTAAACCATCTTTTGAAATGGCAACGTTAAGTTTGGCTCTATCACCACTCCCCTGAATGGTTGGGTTGTAAACCAACAAATACCATCCGTTTTTAAGTGTCACAGCATCTATGCCGGAGTTTGGGTTTTTTAATTCTGTTTTAGTTAATTCTCCCCAATTATTTCCATTATCTTCGGAAAAAGCCTGTACTATGGCATTACTTTTACTCCTGCACAAAATCTGCAACTTATCGTTCGATTGTATTAATATGGTAGGCTGGATTACATTAAATTTAGTTTCAGGATCAATGGGGATAAACTGCCAGGTTTCCCCGAAATCTATAGATTTTTCTATATGTATTTTCCAGCTTTCCCTGGTTTCGATACTTGATGGAGAAAGTATGGTTCCGTCAGGCAATTGAATAGATTTGTCTTTTATCGGGCCTAAGATTCCCTTGGGTAATCTTTCAGGAGAGGTCCAGGTCTTCCCATTATTAGTTGAAGTACGGACCATACCCCACCACGTACCTGGAGATGGGCCCACCTTATAAAATAAAAACAGCTTCCCTTCTTTGGTTTTAAAAAGCACAGGGTTCCAGCATGGATAACGCAAGGTGTCATTTATAAATCCTTCGGCCATCTTTACAGGTTTGCCCCATTCGCCATTCTCTTTGGTAGAAAGCCAGATGCAGACATCTTTGTTACCTTCACTTGTACCTCCAAAAGCAGCCACCATAAATTTATCAGTTGTAACCTCCACAATTGTGGAAGCATGACATTGTGCAAAAGGAGGTGCTTTAAAGATAAGCTCATCGCTTACCTTATGTAAAGTAATTTGGCCGGCACAGGTAATTGCAGACAAAAATAATAATTCAAAGAAAGTCCCTATTATTTTAATAATGTTGTACATGTTGATTCATCCAAACAATACTTACGGGTTCGATCTTCCAATAAACGAATGCAAACAGGTTTACGCTGAGTTTAAATCTTTTGAGCAATCATTTGACTCAAACCTGTTTCAAATTCTATTCTTGAAATATTTTTAAATCCTGAGGCATTTAACATTTCTGTAACTTCCTGCTCTGTAAAGCAATCTCCGG
>JADGPU010000003.1 GCA_017882305.1 Bacteroidales bacterium
ATGATGGTGCCCCTGCTGTATTAGCTGCAGTAACTGTTATTGTTCCAGTTGCATTGACTGCTCCACAACCGCCTGTGAGTGGTATGGTATAATTAAATATTCCGGCTGCTGTCGGTGTGCCACTGATAGTTATAATATTAGCTGCCCAGGCTGCTGTTACGCCTGCAGGTAGTCCAACAGCTGCTCCAATACCTGTTGCGCCTGTAGTTGCATAAGTGATATTCGTAATAGCTGCATTGATACATACCGTCTGTGCATCGGTGCCAACTGGTGATGTCCTGCTGACAGTATTATCAGGATTAACAGTGACATTATATAATGTTGGTGTAGCTGCGGTACAACCTCCAACATCCTGATAGTTTACACTTATACTCTGAGGTCCGGGTGTAGTCCAGGTTACTGTAGCCGTATTATCTGTTCCTAAACCACCGGCTGAAATAAAACCTCCAACTACTGACCAAACATAATTAGACTTTCCGGGTTCTGTGGTATATACATTCCCCGTCGAACTTATACAAACTAAATTTGGACCTACTAAGCCAGGTACAGGTACAGAATTTATTGTAACCAGAACTGGCGTTCTGGTCAAACTTTTACATCCACCCCCTCCATTTGATTCTGCATAATATGTTGTTCCAGAAACCAGGGCAGTTCCTCCAGGGAGAAGTACTCCACCGGAAGCTGCGCTGTACCAATCTACTGTACAACCTGTTGGTGGTGTTGCTACAAGGTTGGCCACTGTATGGGGACCACAAAAACCCTGAGTTGCAGAAGCAACAGGAGCATCAGGTAAAATCGTGAAATTAATATTTACATCCTCAGAGGATGTACATGTTCCACTGCTTATAGTCCACCGTAAAGTATAAGAAACTCCATTTAGTCCAATAAACTGACTGGATGGATTAGCAGGTGCAATTAAAGTACCACCGGCACCACTAACTATGCTCCATAAACCAGTTCCAACTATAGGTGTGTTCCCAGCTAATACTACCGTGGTGATGCCACATAAAGTTTGATCTAATCCAGCATTGGATGTAGTTGGAACAGCATATACCGGAATGGAACTGGCGTCAACAACACCTATTAAAGTACCATTATTATAAGTAAAGTCAGTAAGCTTATATATTCCGGGAGCAGGTGTTGGTAAGGTGTATGGAACTGAAGTTACAGTAACGGGTACCTGCGCTGTTCCATTAACAGTATAACTAAGTACATAATTAAAAGGAATTGAGAATGGAGCTGTGAATGTTACCGGTATTCCGGCAGCACCACAGACCGGTCCAACAGGTGAAAGTTTAGCTCTTGGTTTCAGATCAGTAATCGAGCCCAAAGTATAATTTCCTGAAGCAGAATATGTCACTAAACCTAATGATGTAGCAGTCCCATTGGAATTATTCCCGGATGCAGAGGTCGGTATTTCCTCCCAACTACTAGTTCCGGTATTATAATGAGCTAATCTGATATTGGATAAACCTCCGGTAATAAGAGGTGTGACATCACTAGTCGGGATCCAGTTAATATTAAGTATAGACTGACTACCCGCGATTGTTGATATGTTATAATATTCCTGAGCACTTACTCCCAGAAGAGGTGCAGATACACTACTTGAAGTACCATTGGGGCTTTTGTACTCAGCCGACCATAACAATGGTCCTGATTGAGTGGATGAAAGCTTAAGATTATTGCCCAGTATATTACCGGGTCCTGCAATAAAAATCCCAATCGGGAAGAGGAAATTGTCGTATTGACTGATTTTCTTTACAAGCGGCCCATCCACAAAAGAATTTGCACTTCCTCCAGCAGGAAACACGCAATTAATATTAGCATTAGTTATTGTAAGTTTTCTGCTGGATGCGGTGTTAATTAATCCGTTAGTTAACAACAAATTACCGGTGACATCTATGGCTCCGGTATCATTTATCCTAAGTCCTGCACTATTATTAATTTCAAAGTTATTAAAAGCATTAGTCCCTGTGAAATCTCCTAATACTCCACCAATAGTCTGAGATCCGGAACCTGCAAAAGTAACTGTGGCACCTGCGCCGCTCCCACTTATAAAGGACCCAGACAGGCGACTCATAGTGCCCTGAATAGTAAGCTTTTTATTATAGACACTGTTATCGAGTGTTGGACCATTTATGATAAGTTGATTGCAAATAGTCAGATCCTTATTGGGTAAAACCCGGCTTCCAGTTCCTGAAAAAACAATATTTGGTATATTGTCGTAGAGATCGGCAATTATTGTGTAGGTCCCTGTACCTCCATATTCAACTGTACCGTTATTAGCACAACTTAAAAATGCGGTGAAAACACCAGCCGGGAAAGAACCATTTTCGAGATATAGTGTACCACTACCATCTACTGTACCAAGGTTATGCCCATAGAATGAGGAAGTAATTTTAAGTTCATTATTTAAAGTTGTCCGATAAGCAGAACAAAAATTTGCATCTAGTGTAACTATGTGATTAACAATGACAATAAAGCCATTTGGTCCTCCGGGTGGACATGGGTAAGGATCTCCACCTGTTTGTGTCCATATAGCCGGGTTTGTCCAGTTTCCGTCAGAATTACTGGTGTAGATCGGAACATTACCCGGGAAAGATGAAGGGGTACCTGCCGTATATTCGCCACTTAGATTGTTGGATGTGATATAGTTGAATGTTATTGTGTTTGCAGCAGGAGCTACTCCCAGTGTTTGACTCCAGGTGGTTCCCGGAACCAACAACCTTGCTGCCAGATAATTCGCCTCATCACCAACAACGTCTCCCTGTAAATAATTAAGTAATAAAGTTCCGGAAAATCCGGTGATACCTGAACTCTGGACTTCCCAATAATAGGCCAATGCATTCGAAGGATCAAGAACTGCAGGATGCCTGCTGTTAATATTATTTATACGTACGTATCCAACAGTATTACTGGCTGTAACAGTTAACAATGCCGGAGTATATTTACCTGATGTTCCAATCGGATAGAGAAATGAAGTCGCACCCGGATTAAAGAACTTTCTAAGTCCGACATTACTGAAGACGCCATCGGACGTTATCATTTTTGAGGCGCTAAACGGGGCACCCTGAATATTACTATTCACACCAAGAGTAACAAGGTTTTTCTTAATATCGAGTATACCAGCAGTCATTGTCAGATCTTCCTGCAGGGTAATATTGTTTTCAACCCTGGCACCTGCAGCATTATTCAATGTTAACCTTGAATATGCACCGGTTCCGACAATTTCCTGCAAGACTGTCCCGTTTAGGATCAAACCACTACCAACAGTATTATTATCCGTATAACTGGCATCATTCTCAAAATTCCCTGTTAAAGAAACAGCATTGCCTCCAAGGATGAAATTACCTGAGCTAAGTGTCAGGTTATTGTTTACAGTTGAGGAGTTAGCCAGTGTAAGTGATGTACCCGGATTTACTATTAAATCGTAGAAATTAGTGGCACCCGTTATAGTTTGTGCACCTGCGAATGAAGATCCATTTGTTGCGCTGAATGTAGTAAGGTTTGTTCCATACACGTATCCAGCAACTCCGGGAATATTAATCAAATTACCATTAAAAGTTATATTGATGTTGTTTGAATTCAATATACTATTAGCATTAATTGTCATATTTCCATTAAGTATCAGGGGGCTTGTTAAAAGCCTAACTGTCGCATAGTTAGCAGCACTTGTTCCTGTAATTGTGAGATTGTTTAATGGTATATTAGCATCTAAGAAATAGTTTTGTGGAATAGCCAGCCCTCCCTGAGAGAAGACAATTGTTCCACCTGTAACTGAGCTTGTTTCAGGTCTTATATACAAATCGCCAAAAGGTGAAGATGGTGTAGTTGTGGCTCCATTTCCACGAATAATAGTTAAGGTACCATTAGACATTGTGAAGTCACTTCCACTATTTGTGACTTCGAATTTGGCATTTGTGGCATTTGAATTTTGTCCATTTACAGTCACAGTACCCCCACTCTGTGAATATTTTAAAATTCCACCGGCATTTAACGGATTTCGTCTTATTTGTCCATTGACCACTAAGCTTCCACCCTGAACATCTATTGCAGAAGCTCCGCTACTGGTATATTCAATATCGTTTGCAAAAGCAGGAGATGCTATTGGACCTATATAAACATTACCATTAATAATTGTTAATTTGCCACTCAATAATAAATCTCCGGTAGTATTGGCTGCATTTCCTATAAGAATGTTTCTATTGCCGCTATTACTTGGCAGGTTTACCAGTAAACCTGATGTAGCAGGAATTGCAAAAGGGGTAGTTGTTGAAATTGCAAAATCTGAAGCCGGGTTGGTACGCATATAACGAAGGGTACCATTCTGCAAAGTTAACCAGTTGTCGGTAAGAGTATTTAAGGTTCCCGCAATATCTAGTGTAAGAGTAGTGACCTGTGATGTTCCTTTGTTAACGGTTACAGTACTAAAAACTGTCAACGGATTACCTGCAGTATTTGTAATACTTGCTGAATTAGAACCGAAAAATGTAACCGGTATGCCGGTAAAATCTACTTTTGAAGTTGTCGTCAGTCCATGAGTAAGGCCATCTGTATTATTAATGAGGCTTCCCCCAATGGCCATGCTTTGATTGGTAGCACCTCCCCATACATATAACGCTGATAATGTAGCTACTTTAACATTACCATTAACTACAAAGTTCTGTGCCAAAGCGCCATTCCCATACCAAATTAGTCCCCCTCCCTGAATATCTAAATTTCCATTGATTGTAATCGTTTTAGCAATTACAGGATTAGGTGGTGTGGGATAATTAATATTCCATGTCGGACAAAACCATGAGTCGGCATTCTGCCCCCTGGTAATGAGATTACCATAAATTGTCAAGTTGTTATTGGGGAAAATGATATTTGAACCTCCGAGTGGAGACAATATCAGATTACCAAATGATGATATACCATTTGGCAGCCAATAGGTTGTCCCGGCAGCCGGATTTGTCGAATAAAGTTCGGTTGTCCCCAGGTTCACATTAAAATCTGAAAAGTCTCCTGAAGGAAAGGTGTACGTACTTTGGTCATTCCAGGACGTTGTCAATCTGAAATTCCCGTTGCCACCAACGCTATTCAGCACCATCCCAAAACTCGAGGCAGGATTATACCCTATATCAAGAGCGGACCCTTTTTCAATCTTTAAACTGGCGCAACTTCTGACATCTGTATTGGGGATTGTATTGGTTGTTGCCAGATACACAGAATCCAGAGCTCCGATAATTACAATGTCGCTGGCGCCCGGAACTGAAGCTGCCGGAGCACCCGTGTGTTGTAAAACTGCATCAGTTGACCAGGTGTTTACATTGCTCCAGAGTCCACTGCCGGCCCCTGCTCCATTTATTCTGCTATAATATATCGTAGGCACTCCAAACGGGTTGACAGGATTATCATCACCAGCCGTATAATCACCATCAATAAATGCTACATTTTCAAGGAAATTTCCTGGCCCTGGTTCACCGATTATATTACTAGTTTCATCAACATCAGCAGATGTTCCTCTGGTCCATGTATTCGTGGATACATTAAAACGAGCTGCTACATATTCGTCTTCGGTTATCCCCGCCCCTGTAACAACATTAACCTGAGCATATGTGTATCCATGAGTAATTGTTGCACCACCTAAAGTAAAACCTGAAGATTTTACACGCCAGAAATAGGTGAGACTCCTTCCGGGAGTGGTGACATTTGGATGGGCAAAATTAACAGGTATTACAGTTATTGATCCATAGGCTGTCGGAGCAGAGCTAAGACCAATTGCCCCCGGTGTATAATTTACAACACCAACCGGGAAATTGAAAGTACCCGGAGACGAATATACCTTTGTCAAGCCTCCGTCACCAGCGTTTCCTGCTGATTTAATGTACCTTAAAGGACCTCCATTTACAATGGCTGAAGTAGAATTAAGTTTTACATTGTAAGTATTTATATTAAACAGTTTATCCTGCGAAAAAGTAAGTAGTCCATTCAAAGTTATATTTGCTAACAAAGACACCGGAGAGATTGCAGCATTTGTATTATTAAGTTCAAGGTTTCCGAAGATACCGTTCCCATCAATAGTTTGAGTCAGAGTTCCATTCAGTGACACTTTCCCTGTTCCTGCATGAATACCTGAATTAAATATATTTCCAGCTATATTGATAGTTTTTCCATTATCATTCATTGTCCCCAGAACCATGCTGAAATTTCCTGCAACATTTATTATGGATTGGGTTCCTGCCAGATTTAAGGCAACTCCTGCAGTCTTATTTATAGACAGATTATTAACCATCTGAGGAGCTGCCTGATTTATCGTAAATGTCTGATCGGCAGTTCCGTTAAAAATAGTGGTGTTAGTTCCCGTTGAATATGTAGTTCCGGCGGCAAGAGAAAAATTACCACCCACAGTAACGTTCAGATTGTTTGCCAGAATATCTCCTGAAGTGACAGTAAAATTGTTGAGCACAACTAAAGGATTGGAATTCAACTGAACTGAAGTGGCACCACTCACCCTGTTGATAATTAGATTATTAAATGCGGCAGTACTATTTACAAAATAATTTGCATCTGCGAGTGCAGTGCCAGTAGTTGGAAAAATCTGTACTGTTCCACCAGTCACATTGATATTTGAAACCGGACAATTAATAAGAAGTGCGAGAGGGGTCGCCGTGGCATTACATACATCATAAACAGATAAATTACCACCCGACATTATGAAAGAATTTGAAACATTGCTGTTGATACTGAAAGAACCTACCCCAATAGCAGGATCAATGCCATCTGTTACCCGTGAAGTATTCATCGCAGGATTAGCAAGATCAGCAGGAACTGCATAGTTTATTGTGTTATTAAAACGACCCCTTACAATTAAATTTCCACCATTCTGAACATAAGAGATTAAGCCAAGAGCTCCTCCTTCAGGATTATGGAATTGCTTGGTATCCACTGTACCACCATTCAGAATAAATTGTCCGGGAGCATAACTCCAATAAAGCAATCCTGAAGATTCGCGGGTTGAAAGATAACCGTTATTAATCTGAAGTTTACCAAGAATGGAAAGGCCACTGAAACCTCCTGAAGCATTAATACCATAGGCGGCATTTGAACCTCCTGCAAGTCCATAAGCGGCATTTACTTCAGTATAATCATCAGTAGTTGAAAGCACAATCACTCCTGCACCATCGAGTATCAATGCACCATTTGAAGGGATAAAAAAGTCACTCTGATAAGCGCCCGCTGTATTCCCTTCAGAAAGTGATGGTATAGCCACTAATCCCTGCAGATCAAGTGTTCCGTTTTTAATCCACAATGCTTTTTTAAGGTTAGGATTGCCTGCAGGACTGGCAGGCAGCGTAATACTCCCGTCAGAAGTATTCGCACCGAATAATCTGAAATTGTTGTAAGCTGAGGAATTAACAAAAAGCTTAAATGTCTGATCAGTACCTTTATCAAGTACCAGATTGTAAAAATCTGTTATGCCATTACAGGTTAATGTATTATCGGATAATCCCTGAAAATATACCGTGGCAAAGCCATTGGCGGGAAATGCATTATATACAGGATTTGACAGGTTTGAGAACCTGACAATACCATTGTTAGTAAAATTTCCATATATCTGTATCCTGTGAGAATTAAGCTCATAATAATTCAGGAAGAGACCTGTATTTCCGGTAATAGATGGAATTGGACCTGCACTGGTCCTGGTAAGCCCGGATCCAATTGCTATTAAACCCGTATTATCAACTGTAACATCTCCATTGATAATAAGTTTCAACCTTCTTGGTGTTGCGTCATTAATCTGAAATGTTCCAACTTTCACATTCAGATTGCCGTTCAGTGTTAAATCAGTTACCTGGACTGAAGTACCAGCTATAGTTCTGATTGTAAGGTTATAATAAGTTGCCTGAGTGGCTGACATTGGTCCATTATAATTATACTCAGTAGTTCCACCATCAGTTGTGACAAAAGTATTTATAACAGCTGATGGAAAACTGGATGATGCCAGTTTAAGAGTTCCGGCACCTCTGAGGGCCGCTAACTGGCTGCCAAAACTCCATGTTGTCAGATCAAGTATTCCTCCATTGTTTATAGTAATGTCAAGGTTTTGTGTGAAATTATCTGCCTGAAGTGAAACTGTACGTCCTGACAAAATAACTACTTGATCATTCTGCCCGGGTACTTGTGTTCCGGGTCCGGTTGTGCCTCCCGGATCGAAAGTCCATGTACTTGCAATGTCCCAGAACCCGGATTGATATGAATAGAATGTACTTGGCGACCCTACTGTCCAAAATCCTGTAATTGTTGCACTTCCGGTTGATGTTGAAGGGTTTGAACCTGGTAAAGAAGGTCCTGTGGCCAGGGCCCAGCTACCCGAACTGTTTGTATACGGTTGAAATAACAACGAATTCCCAACCACCTCGCCAGGATTGAATTGAAATGAAAGTACTGTAGATGCCTGGGTTGTTATATTAGTAGCATTTAGATCCCAGTACTTATTTATACTGTTGGTTACTATATTTAAATTGGATGGAACTGCCCTAACTGAAATGCTTCTGACAGCGGCTGCAATTATTGGCAAGTTAGATATAACCAATGGATTATAAAAACCACCACTTCCCACCGGATAGGTAAGATTAAAGCTCTGGTTTGTAACATTTCCTGAACGTATAAGGTGACCAGCTCCACCGGTTTCAATCATTTTTGTAACATCAAAGGGAACTCCGGCTATTGGTGTGGTATTAGTAATAGTCAAATCATTATCGCCCAGATGTAAAACACCTGCCGTAAGAGTAAGTGTTCCGTTTATTAAGGCGTTGTTTACCAGTGTTGCGCCATTGGCATCGTTAAGAACAACATTTTGGAAGCTGCCTGTTCCGGAAATATTATGTGTAACCGCACCGCCTGTCAACGTAATACTACCCGCTCCGGTATGAGTTCCATTATTAACAACATTGCCTTTCACCTGCAACGCAAAACCACCATCAGCCAATGTTCCTGCTGACAACGTTAAATCTCCATTTACTGTGGTTGCTCCGGCTAATGTCTTTGTTCCTGAGATATCAGTAACTAAATTGTAATATGCTACTGTTGGTACTTTTATTGTCTGTACTCCTGCAAAATTATATGTTACCGTGTTTCCATTTGCGTCAGCAGTTAATGTTGTAATCCCTAAAGCACCCGTAAAACCAAGATTCAGGGTAGCATTTGGAGCTTGTGTTAACCCTCCGGTTCCTCCCAGTGCTGTATTAATTGTCAATGAATTATTATTGGTTAATGTAACCCCTGTTACTGTTACACTCGGCATAATGAATGTACCGGTTAATGCCTGGGAGTTTGTATTAAATGTCTGTACTCCAGTTCCTGCTGTAAATGTCCCGTTGTTGGTTATTCCTCCATTGAATATTACTGTTGCATTGATTGAATTGTTCCATGTGCCATTTGCCCCTACTGTCACTAAACCTGTAAACGTTCTTGTAACTGCTGCATCTGCAATAGTTATTGTTCCAGTTGTTGCTCCGTTTCCAATAGTGGTTGCACCATTTACTATAAAAGCTGTAGTAAATGTGTTTAGGGTAAGTGTTCCTTGTGTGATTGTTAAATTTCCACTTATGGTAGTTGTTCCTGTTCCTGTAATAGTAGCTCCATTTACATCATCTAATTCGAGATTCCCGAATGTACTTGTGGCACCATTAATCACATGTACTCCAGCTCCTCCTGTAAGATATATCCTACCCGTTCCTGAGTGCGTTCCGCTGTTGGTTATATTCCCTTGAACATTGATTGTATTGCCATTATCGGCTAAGGTATTGTTTACGGTATTTATAAGAGTACCTGATATGGTTGTAGCCGTTGTGATAGTCTGAAATGTAATATTTACTGCAGTGGCTGCCGTTCCATTGCCCAAAGCAAGAGAAAGACCGCTATTTATATTAAAGGCCACCAAAGCATTGATGTTATTTATTGTAATTGTTGTTGCGCCTGTTCCGGTTAATGTGACATTAGCAGTTCCTCCAATACTTATAGAATTGAGGCTGATAGAGGGAACATTGGATATTGTTCCTGCAACAGATAAGTTTATGATCACATCATCACCAGGGGCTGGTACAGTACCTCCCGACCAGTTTATACCTACGTTCCATGCTCCAGCTCCTGCTAATGCCCATGTCTTTGTTGCAGCAGATGAAAGACTGTATAATAATGTTAAAAACATTATCATCAATGCACATTTTCGTACCAAACTCTGCTTAAACTTATTGCGTTTATTATTTCCTTCCTGAATATCTGACTTTTCTGAAACCAGGAACACAGGAAGCTTAAATAGCCCCAATAACAGTTCATTAACAAGATTTTTACGTATCATATCGATCAGGTTCAGTTATATCTATCTCAAATATATTCTTCTATGTATCAAACAAATACGACTCATAAGGTTATAGTCTTCCCCTCTAAGCCACAGGTCTAGTAACTCAACTACTTTCAATAGCGAATGTAATCATTTTTTATTCACTTGTATCTGTCTCTTATAATGTGTTTTCAACATATTAAAAAGATTTATTATCATACTTGTAAGTTACTTAATAATCTCTGACAGATGACACTAAATATTTGATTATTGGTTGCATACTGAATTATCAATCGATGTGAAATCAGGAGTTTTTTTTGACTAAACCACTTATTAATTGCTTGAACACTTGAAATCGTTTGACAAATCCAAATTTATTTAATCATGATTTAGTTTGTAATCCCTGTAAGTATCCTATGCCATCAATTGGGTCGCTAATATTATTTTAATAATCTTTTGCAGAAATGAAAATGTAATCTATATTTGCACTCTCTTTTCAGGGGGATTAGCTCAGCTGGTTCAGAGCATCTGCCTTACAAGCAGAGGGTCGGGGGTTCGAATCCCTCATCCCCCACAAGGTTTCCTGTAGGTCTGAAAAGCATAATTTTATAGCCCTTTATACCCCCTCTTTTAAAGAAACCAGATGTTAATTTAAGTGCATCAAAATAATTATCAATTATTTATATTCTTTGGCTGTTCTGTAAATGTTGGCAAAGTAAATTTAAAATCACTTCCTTTCCCGACTTCACTTTCTACCCAAATTTTACCACCGTGTTTTTCTACAAATTCTTTACAAAGCAATAACCCTAAACCTGTTCCTGTTTCTTTTGCTGTACCTTTTGTTGTTACAACTTGCGATATATCAAACAGTTTTGTTGAATCATCAGGTGCTATTCCAATTCCATTGTCTGAAACAGATATTGTTACATTTCCAGAGTTTTCAACAGCATTAATACTTATTGCTCCATTTTTGTTTGTAAATTTTATTGCATTCGAAACAAGATTTCGTAATACTGTTTTTAACATATCTATATCCGCAAAAACATTCATATGGTCTGCTGCAGAATAATTAATTGTGATGTTTTTTGCATTGGCATTTGAATTAAGAATTTCAAGAATATTAATGCAAATATCTCTAAAACTCAATATTTGTGGTTTGAAAGGAATCTTGCCTTGTTGAGCTCTTGCCCACATCAATATATCTTCCAGTAATTTAAAAGAGGTTTGTGCTGATTTATAAATTTGATTTACGAGTTTTTCAATTTCATCAATATCAAGTTTGCGAATATCTTCTGATAATGCTTCTGATAAACCAAGCAGGTTATTAAACGGACTTCTTAAATCGTGTGAAAGAATTGATATAAAACGGTCTTTGTCGGTATTTAGCTGAAGTAGTTTTCTTTCATTTTCTTTAAGTGCCAGTTCTGCTCGTTTGCGCTCGGTGATATCATGAACTGTTCCAATAACCCCAATAATTTCTCCATTCACATCTCGAAAAGGCATATTTTTATCTGAACTCCAACCAGATTTTCCAGAATCAGGCATATTAAAAGGAAAATCAATAGCATCAATATTCTCGCCATTTAATGCTCGTTTAAGGTTTTTAATTACACCAACCTCTTCTAAGAAAGGAAATACCTCAGTGGGATATTTACCTAAAACCCTGGATGCTGGAATCCCTGATAATTTTTCCATGAATGGATTCCATACTGTATGACGCAAATTAGCGTCATATACAATAATTCCTTCCTCTATACTATTAATAATTTGTGAAATGAATTGATTTGATTGTTCTAAATTCTTCTCTGCCTGCTTACGGTCAGTGATGTCGATAATTACTCCTTTCAATTTAACAAGTTTATCATCTTCAATAACCGGAGATATATTGTTTTGAATCCATTTAATAGTGCCGTCAGGTTGAATTAACCGTAATTCAAGACTGGAAGGTGTTTTTTCCTTGAGCATGGCAGCAAGATTTTCGTCAAGAAAATGGACATCATCAGGATGAATTCTGCCTCTGAATAATTCAAAGGTTGGTTCAACCTCGGTGGACTTAAAACCATGAATAGCCAAATAATTATCTGACCAAATGGTTTTTTGTGTAATCATGTCCCATTCCCAACTACCCATCTTGGCCATTTCCTGAGCATTCTTTAATGAAGATTCACTTTCTCTCAACACCTTTTCCACCTGCTTGCGTCCTGTAATATCCCTGCAACTTCCATATACCAGACCATTGGGTAATAAGACAGCGTTTAAGTCGGTTGAAATGTAATTGCCGTCTTTTTTTAAAAGTTCAATTTCAGCAAAAACTTTACCTTCGCTCAGTATTTGCTTAAACATTTCAAAATATTCCTCCATTTTGTTTCGGGGCGAAAGGTCTGCGATAGTCTTACTAAGCATCTCTTCGGATGTATAACCAAGCATAACTGATACTGCCTTACTAGTGTACACGTACTTGCCTTGTTGATTAGTTATGAAAATGGCATCTGCGGAATTTTCCATTATTGACTGAGACTTTTCTTCACTTTCCTGTAAAGCCTTCTCAGTGCCCTTGCGTTCGATAATGTTTTTTGAGTATGATTCTTTTAATAAATCATACTCCTTATGCGATTTGTGCAGCTCTTTTAAGAGTTCTTCTTTGGTCTTAATCTTATTATTCATAATTGTTGGTTATCTAAAGCATTTGATTTGTTGCTAAATGACTTATTATGCATCAAATTCTTGTGACTAATTTATAATAAAAATGCTTCCATTCTGATAATTCTTGCAAAAAATCCTGCACTGCGTTATATATAGGTGGTTTATCAAAAGTATCCATGTTTAAGAAAAAAAATAGACACCACCCAAAAGCGTGGCAAATAAATCAGAAAACTATTTTTCCGGGTAAGTATCATTATCTATTTTTTAAAATGCTTTTTGATTAATTCATACAATAAGGTATTATTAATTGGTTTAGAAATATAATCATTGCATCCCGCTTCTATAGCCTTTTCACAGTCACCAGAAAATGCGTAGGCTGTTTGTGCAATGATAATTATATCTCTATTAAATTGACGGATTTGACGTGTGGCTTCATTTCCATCCATTTTGGGCATTCTAATGTCCATCAAAACCAAATCAATATCAGGATTATTCCGACAAGCCTCAACGGCTTCAACTCCTGTTATTGCATGTAAAACTTCATAACTGATTTTTTGGAGTGTTCTTGTGAGAAGTGAATAAGATATTTCATCGTCTTCGACAATCAATATTTTCAGGTTTTTTATTTCAACTTCTTTATGCTCTGCGGAAACAGCATTTATTAGTTCTATTTTTTCTTCCGATACAGCATTGTAAGGAATGGTAAAATAAAATATTGAGCCTTTCCCTTCTTCGCTTTCCACCCATATTTCTCCACCAAGCATTTTCACATAAGATTTCGCTATAGATAAACCTAAACCACTGCCTTCATAACCCCGGTTATGCGATTCACTTCCCTGCCTGAATCTCTCAAAAATTAGTTCCGTCTGATTCTTTGGAATGCCTACCCCCGTATCTTTTACAAAGAATTCAAGGTATTCCCCTTTTTTCTCATAGCCGAATTCAATTGAACCATCATAAGTAAACTTAATGGCATTTTTAACAAGGTTAGTCAGTATTGCATAGACCTTTTCATTGTCTGTTTTAATGATGGCTTCTTTTACAGGCAAACTGTTTTTAAATAGAAACTGCAACCCTTTAATTTCAACTTCTGGTTTGAAGAACTTATAAATGAATTCAATTTTCTCATTAATATTCGTTCCCTCAATATCAACTTTCATCAATCCCGATTCAATTTTCGAAACATCAACAATATTATTGATAGTATTGAGCATCCGTGCACCACTAATCTGGATGGTTTGAATAAAATCTTGTTGCTCATCACTTGTTAAGTTCGGTTCTTTCAAAAGTTCGGCAAAGCCAAGAATACCGTTCATGGGAGTACGTATCTCATGACTCATATTAGTGAGGAAGGCGGATTTCAAGCGATCGCTTTCTTCGGCATTTTCTTTGGCTTTAATTAGTTCTAATTCAGCCTGTTTACTCTCTGTGATGTCGTTAATACTGGATATAATGAAGGATTCTTTATTGATGTAAATGAATTTGGTGGCAAACAAACCAGTCATGATTTCCCCATTCTTTTTCTTGAATAAGAATTCCTTCTTTGAAACATCTCTGCCATCAAGAAGAGTAGATATTACCCACTTTCGGTCTTCTATATTTACCCATATGTTAAGTCCAATCGATGAATTGGTAGTTGCCTCTTCTCTGGTGAAACCAAAAATCGAAGTAAAGGCATCGTTGACTTCCATGAATTTTCCATCTTCCACACTCGTTATAGTGATTGAATAGGGGGATGACTTGAAAGCCTTGGAATACCTGTCTTCGCTATCTTTTAATGCTTCCTCCGCTTGCTTGCGTACTTTTTGCATCTCTTTTTCATTCAAAGCACGTTGCACTGCTAAAGCAAGCCTGCCCAACCTATCTTTAAGCACATAATCGGTAGCCCCCTGTTTAAGCAATTCAACTGCCTTTTCTTCGCCAATTGTACCTGATACACAAATAAAAGGGATTTCGGGTTTCAGCTCAAGAGCCAATTTGAGTGCTGCGAATGCATCCATTCTGGGCAATTTGTTGTCGGCAAGTATAATGTCATAGTTCCTACCCTTTAAGAAATTGAGATACTCCTTTTCTCCTTTAGCAATGTCCATGCTAACCAGATAACCTGCATCTACAAGCATTTCATTTAAAAGTTCAGCGTCTTTTAAAACATCTTCAAGACACAAAACATTTAGTAAGGTATTTGATTCCGCTATTTTTTCCATGCTATTAACCTCTTTCAGGAGGTAATTCATTTAAAACTGCCCAAAAACTACCTATTTGTTTAACGGCTTCAATAAACTGTTTAAAATCGACTGGTTTCAACACGTAAGCATTCACGCCCAATTCATAGGTGTTTATTAAATCGTTTTCCTCACGGGAAGAAGTAAGAACAACCACAGGAATTCTTTTCAATGCAGCATCACTTCGAATATCACGAAGCACCTCTATGCCATCCATACGGGGCATTTTAATATCGAGCAAAACCAAAGCGGGGTTGCCTGTTTTACGAAGTTTATACTTTCCTTCGCAGCGAAGATATTCCAAAGCCTCTACACCGTCTTTTACCACAAAAATATGATTCGCCAGACTATTTTCTGCCATCGCTTCAAGAGTTAATTCTACATCTTTAGGATTGTCTTCTGCCAACAGAATTGTTCTTAATTCATCCATGATTAATCCTCCTTATTTTTGGGTAATGAAAAATAAAATGTTGCTCCTTTGTCTGGTTCAGCTTCAGCCCATGTACGTCCTCCGTGTCTTAAAATAATATGGTGGACATTGGCAAGTCCAATGCCTGTTCCTTCAAATTCATCGGTAGGGTGTAAGCGTTGAAAAACGCCAAATAATTTATGAGCATATTGCATATCGAAACCCACGCCATTGTCGTGAATAGAAAAAATAAATGCATCATTTTCATCGAGAACGTTAATCTCGATAATGGTTTTTTCTCTGGCACGGGTAAACTTAACCGCATTGCTTAACAGGTTAGTCCAAACCAAATGCAGCAAGGCTTTGTCTCCATATACTTGAGGCAGCGTTGCAATGCGCCATTCGATATTACGTTTGGGGTTATCCTGTTTTATCGACACTAAAACTTCATGAACAATGATATTCATGTCAAGGTCGACAAGCCGCTTTTCTTGTCGCCCGATGCGTGAAAATTGCAACAAATCGTCAATCAGCGTACCCATTTGGCGGGACGAATCGGCTATGTTATCTAAGTAATGCCGTCCTTTTTCAGGAAGGGAATCGTAAAAGCGGCTTAAAAGTAAGTCAACGTATCCGTTTATGTGCCGCAGCGGTGCACGCAAATCATGAGAGACCGAATATGAAAACTTCTCCAGTTCTTTATTAGCAAAGATTAACTCATCCGTAAGTTTTTGATTCTCTTCGTTTTGAAAGGCAAGTTCTTTATTAGCAATGATTAACTCTGATGTTCGTTTTTCCCTAACCCGATTGCGCTCGGTGATGTCACGGGCGGCTGCGAAAACTCCAATAACTTTTCCTTGTTCGTTGCGATAAACATTTGCATTATAAACGACATCTATAATTTTGTTAGATGTATGGCGAATTGAGAGCGGATAATCTAAAACATTACCCTCTGCAAAAACTTTTTGATACCCAATTTTTGCTTTCTCTGGTTCAGTAAAATAATTGGAAAAATCTGTACCAATCAATGAATCTCGTGATAAGCCAGTAGCATTTTCAGTTGCCGTATTAACATCAGTAATTTTGCCATCAACATCAATAGTAACAAATGGGTCAAGACTTGCTTCAATTAGACTTCGGGAATAATTATTGAGGAATTGTTTCTTTTCACTTTCTGCAAGAAGATGTTTTGTTTCAATACGTTCTGTAATTTTTGAAATCCTTCTTGCATAGTTGTTTACAAGTTGCGTTTCAGAAACATCAAAATTTGGCAAGGCTTCTGTGTAAGTCACAATTAATTCTCCTGTTTTTTCCCCAAGTACATTAATAGGTGCAGACAAATACATTTGGGTTTTTGGCATTCTGAAGGTTTCATTATTGCAAAATCTTTTACTATCAATTTCAAGCGAAACAAAAACTTTTTCAGGAAATTGCATACTTTGGGGAACAGTAACATTTACAAATTCATTATAAATATCTTCCAGTTTTTCAGATTTTTCGGCTATTAGTCCTAAGGAATATATACCGTTTAATTCTTTAATCCTTTCTTCTAATGCTACTTGAATTTGTTTGCGCTCAGTAAAGTCAGTTATAACACTAATATATCCAATTATATTTCCATCGCTATCCTTTATTGCATCTGCACGTTCATATGCTGGAAAAACATGTCCATTTTTCGTCACCATCTCTAATTCACCAGACCAAGACTTGCCACTTATAATATTATCAAACATTTCTTTGGCAACCATAGGGTTTTTGACAACAATTGCTCCACCTCCGAGTGATTCCAATTCTTCTGCAGTTGCATATCCGAACATATCTGTTAAAGCCTTATTCTGATAATAATGGTGTCCATGAGCATCAGAAATCACGATTGCATTATTGATATAATCAATTGCTTTACTTATGAAGAGTAATTTTTCACTGGCAATTCGCTCATGCTTAATAGCCATTTTGAGTTTTTTGTTGAGTTTGATTAACTCTGCTGAATGTTTTCCCTTCTCTTTTGCCAGAACGAGTTCTTTGTTAGCAATGACTAATTCAGCTGCACGTTTTGCTTTCCCTATGTTTGCAATGATTAGCTCATCTGCATTTTCTTTGTTAGCAATGACTAATTCATCTGCCACTTCTTTGTTAGCAGTGATTAACTCATTCAACGTCCCTTTTTTACTCATGCCCTTTTTTGACATAATTGTTTGTTTTAAAATTGGAGTATTTCAATATATTTGCAACAAACATTTGCATCATTTTGCAGACATGCAAATTCCCTTTCACAATGAATTGTTCCTGTAATTATTTTTTCGTCAATTTCTATTTTCATAAGAAATAATTTAAATTTCATATGAAATTTCAGTACTTCGAATTGCACTTGCTAACGAAGGGAACGGATTTGAGAAGTCTGACGTTCCGAGAAGATGAGAAGTAATAGGTTAATCAGAAAAGACGATTCAAATAAGAAATGTACGTCAATAATTAACCTATATTTAGTGCATTGCATCGCAAGTTAAACAATTAAACTGACAAATCAGATTTATCTTAATGGGTCTCATCATTTATTGCATCTTTCTAAACAAACGGACGATTGTTTGGATCCAGGTAAATTAAACAAATTATTCACCTGGGATTTCTTCTGAATATGCCTTACAAGAAGAGGATCATGGGTTCGAATCCCTCATCCCCTGCAACACATAATGGGCTCCGGTCTACCTGAACCGTCTGTAATAACTGAACAATTACAAAGCCGAAATCAAAAAAAGCGGTCAGTATTGAACCTGAACGCTTTTTCATATACTAATCGATCTGATTTAAAACTGATCGAAATATGTCATCATTCTATTTGTTTGCTTTTTTAAACATCAGGTACCATACAGGACTATAATAACCTTCAGGGACGGCAGTAGTGCTACTAGCATCTGTCTTCGGGGGAATCGGTACAAGAAGATCATTACCTACTTTCCAGTTAACCGGTGTCATAACTTTATTTGCGGAGGTGGTCTGAATCGCTGCAACTATTCTAAGCAGCTCATCTGTATTCCTTCCTACACTGCGCGGATAAAAATAAATAGCCTGAATAAGATTGTCAGGATCAATTACAAAAACTCCCCTCACCGACTGTGTCGAATTTGTCGCAGCATGTATCATACCGTATTTTTTTGATACTGACAGATTATTGTCATCAACAAGTGGAAATTTAATTTTAACAAGGCCTCTGTTATTGAGGTTAAGACTTTCCAAAGATTTTTTCCACTGATTGTGAGTATCAAGAGCATCTGTAGATACAACTACAAGCTTTACTCCAAGTTTGTCGAATTGATCCTGCAAATATGCCAGTTCCAGAATTTCCGTTGAACAGACAGGTGTAAAATCCTGAGGGTGACTAAACAGTATTTTCCATGAACGTCCAAAATCACCAGGGAAATTAATTGTCCCGTTTGTCGATTCAGCTTTGAATGATGGAGCAGTCTCCCCAATAAGAGGAATACGGAAGTTTCTGTCTTCTTTAGACTTTTCTTGCGTTTCAGACGGGAAGACACCCTGTGACCTTAATTGTGTCATGGAAAAAAGAATTAAAACTAAAAGCAATAATTTTTTCATTGTGAACATAATTTAAATTTATATTGTTGTTGACGCAGATTTAACAAAATAAATTAAAATTTGTTCGAATTGAATTAAATAATTTATTCAAACTTTATGATTTGACACATTGAGTAGAAATATATGACTCAATGATTTCTATCAGGCTCGTGAGAATGGTATTGTAAAAACAAACAGTGTCCCCTTTCCCGATTCTGATTCGACTCTGATAGTACCGCCCAGCAGTTCTACATATCCTTTACATATCGAAAGCCCCAATCCGGTACCGCTGTATTTTCTGGATACTGCACTGTCAACCTGGTAAAACCTGTCAAATATCCTGGAATGATACTCTGGGGGAATACCAATTCCGGTGTCTTTTACGCTAAATTCAAGAGCGTTATCTTTCAGAACATAACCAAAATCTATGCGGCCATTCTTTGTGAACTTTATTGCATTATTTATTAAGTTTGAAAGTATCTGAATAAGCTTGGTATTGTCTGTCACAATAATTGAATCATCGTCAGTCAAAGTTGTTTTAAGATTTATAGTAACATTATTCTGTTTCCCGTTAATACTGAACTGTTCATTCAGACTTTTCAGTGTAGAATTTAGATTAAATTCTGTCAGATTAACTTTAGCCTGGCCACTCTCAACATTGGCAATATCAACAATATCATTTATTATTGAAAGAAGCTGACCCCCGCTCTGAAAAATGATATCTATATACTGATGACGGTCTTCTTCAGACAGATCAGGTTCATTCAGAAGTGATGAAAACCCTATTATTGCATTCATCGGAGTACGAATCTCATGGGAAACATTATGCAGGAATGCAGTCTTTAACCTGTCGCTCTCTTCTGCTTTTTCCTTTGCAGCAATAAGATCTTCCTCTGCCTTCTTCCGTTTGGTAATATCGCGGAAACTCCAGACACGTCCTACACTTTCCCAATTAATTTTTTGTGGTTGAGAATAGCGCTCAAAAAACCTTCCGTCGGTGAATTCAAGCAAATCAAAGCTTGTGGCTTCAGGTTCTGAATAAAGGTGCTTTACGTTTTCCAAAAAAGTATCCGGATTGATCAATTGGCTTTTAACATATTCCAATGCATCAATATCTTCCCCTGAAGCCAACACTTCCTCTGGAATTCTCCACATATCGATAAACTTCTGATTGAACTGGACAATTTTCCCTGATGAATCCACAACAAGAAGGCCGTCCTCTGTTGATTCAAGAGTAGCTCTCAAAAGTGAAACAGATTTATCAAGTTCAGCGGCGGCTTTTTTCTTTGAAGTGATATCCTCAATCATTACAAGAAAAAACTGAACTTCATTCTTTTTATTACGTATAATGCTCACTGTTGATGATCCCCAGATAATAGAACCATCATTTCGGATATACCTTTTTTCAGTATGATAAATAGGGATCTCTCCTGCAATAAGCTTCAGAAGTGAAATCTCATCATTCCCTATATAGTCGGGATGCGTAAAATTTCTGAAGGTAAATAACTTAAGGTCTTCTTCCCGGTAACCTATAAAATTGCAGAACGATTGATTTGCCCTGATTATACCAAAATCTTTACTGGTCATCAGCATTGAAAAAGGACTTTCCTCAAATATTTTCCTGAATCTGTCTTCGCTTTCCTTAAGTATGTTTTCAACGCTTTTACGTTCGGTTATATCCCGTCCTATTGTTTGATAGTATTTTGATCCTTCAATGGTTACTAACCTGGAACTTATTTCAATCGGAAAAGTCGTATTATCTTTCCGCTTATGAACTGTCTCAAAAGTTGCAGACTCATTCTCATTTATATTGTTAATGTTGCCCCTATGTTGTGATAAAGTTTCCGGGGGACGGATTTTATCCAACTTCATACCTATTAATTCATCACGGGAGTACTGATAGGAGTCTAATGCACGATCGTTAGCCTCAACGATATTCAAATCATTATCTATCAGCAAGATAATATCATTAGCAAATTTTAAAATATAGTCGAAATGTTTGACCAGAGCAAGACGGTCAAGTTCAGTCTCATACTTCTCACGATAAAATGCGACTCGTTGATTCCTGATAATAAATCCAAGAAACGAACCAGAAGTAATAATAACAAGGATAAGTATGATCACGATCATTTTCATCTGGTAAGTCAGAGCAGATAATGCCTCATCACGATCCATCTTGGCAACCATATACCATGATGTGCCCGGGATTTTATTCATAGCAGCCACAACCGGAACATTCCTGTAATCAATTCCATCAATAGTACCGGTAATCCCCTCGATAGCCATTGCTGCCGGTAACTTCTCTGATGAAACAGCTTTTTTAAGTGTCAGTTCGCTGTTCTTGAGGTGCCTGAGTTCATTCAGATAAACTATTTCATCACCCTCTCTTCTTAATAATAGTGTCTCAGCACTTTTACTTGGAGTCGGCCATGATTGTATAAGAGGATACAGAACTTTTTGAGGATCAACACGTAGAGCAAGCAAACCCAGAACGAGTGTATCATTCAGACTGCGATCGATCAGAGGCACAACCAGATCGAGATGAACAAAACTGACCAGATTAACCTTGTGCAGATCTGTAAGTACAATATTACGCCTCTTAATAATTCCAGGTAATAATGGTTTCAGATGATCGCCTATTAAAGTATCCTCTCCTGGGTAGGCTAGTCTTACATTCCCGTTATTTTGGATAAGAAGAGCACTTTTATAATCAAAATTTTCTGTAAGCGATTTCAGACTCTGGAGAATATCTTTCCGTAATGGTAAATTGGCCGGATTCTTTAGATATTCCGAAATATTTTTTATTAACAGACTATTTTCTCCGAGAAATTTTCCATCATTGATCCGTTCAAGCCGCCATTGAGTAATCTGTCTGATTTTAAGGTAGGAAATTGCAGAAAGCTCAACTTGCTTTTCATTCAAAAGGGTTTTTTTCTGATAGTTATAATATATGAAACCAATTATAATTGCACTTACTGTAATAATAAAGAAAAGAACTAATAACGGCAGGGAAGAAGGCGGTTTTTGTCTTTGTGGTATCATTCTTCATCTCTTTTAATGAAAACAGAAGCAAGAATTGATACCAGAAGAATTGAAACAATTACTCCAAGAGATACGACTATTGGTATCTCAAAATGGAAGAACGAAGCAAGCATTTTTAAGCCAACAAAGGTAAGCACAAATGCCAGTCCGACTTTCAGGAAACGGAAGTACCCAATAATTGCAGCTATGGCAAAATAAAGTGACCTCAAACCCAATATTGCAAAAATATTGGATGTATAAACAATGAATGTACTTTTACTTATTGCAAGAATAGCAGGGATGCTGTCAACGGCAAATATAAGGTCAGAAGATTCTATTATCAGAAGAACAAGGAACAGAGGAGTGGCATACAGCTTCCTGTTCTGTACAATCATTAATTTGTCGCCATGAAGTGATTTGGTAACGGGAAGAAATCTCCGGAAGAATTTGACTACTACATTCTTTTCAGGGTCAACCTCAGTCTCTTTCTGAAATAACATCCTGACTCCAGTAAAAACAAGAAACCCTCCGAAAATGATAACAATCCAATGAAACCGGTTTATAAGAGCAACTCCTGCAAAGATAAATATCCCTCTCATTATCAGTGCTCCTAGTATACCCCAGAATAAAATTTTATGCTGATATTGATTATTAACGGCGAAATAAGAAAATATAAGAATGAAGACAAAAATATTGTCAACACTAAGAGAGTATTCAATTACGTAACCGGTAAGGAACTCCAGAGCTTTTATATGACCGAAATCCTTATCCAGATAGATAAAAAAATCAAATAACAGAGCAAGTGTAATCCAAACGCAACTCCATATAATTGCTTCTTTTACAGGTACTTTATGAGTGGTTTTATGGAAGACACCCAGATCGAGTGCAAGCATTATAAATACGAAAAAATGGAATCCAATCCAGAAATAAATGCTTGTTCCCATTAATTTAACATTAGTCTGCAAACTTATGAAAATATTTCTTTAATTCGTTGTTGATAATCCGTACAGCTCATGAGTGAAAAACAAATTAACCGTAAAGAATTCTTTACCAAAGTAATAGCCGGAATTGCTGGAATAAGTTTTGTATCAAAAAACATGACAAGGCTCATTTCCTCAGGACCCGAACTGAGAGCTATAGGTGATACAGGTATAACGGTCAGCCCCATATGTTTCGGAGCTCCCAGAACAAATGATGAATCCTTAATAAGATACGCTCTGGAGAAAGGAATGAACTTTATCGATACCGGTCGTGCTTACGGGAACGGGAATAATGAGAAGCTCGTTGGCAAGGCAATAGCAGGAATGAGGAACAAAGTTGTTATTCAGTCCAAGATCAGGCTTGAAGAAAATGAGTTGGCATCAAAAGGGAAAGGGAGAAAAGGAGCTGCAGAAATACGGGATACTCTGTCATCAAAATTTGAAGCAAGTCTGAGAGCTCTCAATACCGACTATATAGATATAATGTTGTATCATGATGCACTTGATGAGAACCTTCTTTTTCATCAGGAAACCATGAAATTTTTTGCAGATATGAAAAAGTCGGGTGCACTTATAGCACACGGCTTCTCAACCCATAACGACCATATGAACCTTCCTGAAAGAAATAATTCAGAAGATTTCTATGACTTGGTAATGGTTCCATTTAACCATAAAGGTTCTTTTGTTCATTCAATAACAGGTAGTTACTTTGAGTGGGATCAGGCAAAACTTATTTCAATTCTTACTGAAGCCGGTAGAAAAGGTATTGGAGTAATCGCCATGAAAACCTGCTCCGGGGGGAAATACTCTCCTTCAGCAGATATTGAACCAAGTTATAAAGAGGCTGTTATATGGGTTCTTCAGCATAAATTTATCAGTTCTGCTTCAATAGCGATGGTCAACTTTGAACAGATTGATGAACACATATCATGGCTATAGTTTTATCTGTTTTCCACTGGAAAGAAACACTTTACAGGAACAGCATATTTTTCATCAATATCCGGAATACCATTACCATTAGTATCTTTCATCGAAGTCAGGAATTCGATCAGTGCCAGCCACTCCTTTCCCTCCTGCAACCCGTCACGACTTTCATCCATATCGATGACCGTGGTTCCCATATCTTTTACTTTATTTCCAGCTGCATCCTTAGGAATTACTTTTATCAGGCCAAAACTCATTTTTTTGATGATACTAATGAATTCAAGCATGTACGAATCAGCAGTTATTGAATAGATTGATTTATTCTTTTTCATAAAATCAACATTGACCATTCTTCCGTCATTATGGACTATTTCAATCTTCTTAATTTTCCTGAACAAACCTTTTTCAGGATCATAATCAACTCTCATACCCGAATAGTAGCAATAATCTTCAGGTTTTGATTTGGACGCAACCTGCAATATTTCAAGAATGCTCTTTAATTCTCTGCCTGTCACATACAATCTTGAAAGCGCATAACCAGGAACTTCATCTTTCCCTGATCCAAGTGGCATCACCCTGAAAATATCAGGTGCAGTCTGTATACCGGGTAAAATTTTGTCGAATATCATACCTGCAGCTACCATGCTGATATCCGTGCCTTTACTGTTGTGTTTATTTACATAATAACGTATAGCATCTGCAATAAAAGGTCCGATATTACTATTCACGTAATCTCCAACATCATTCCCTTCAAGTCTGAAATCCGTTTCAACTATCGGTTTGATATAATTCAATCCAAGCGGATTAAGTATTTCAAAATCGATTTTTTCTTTCTGTGCTTCAATGAGTCTGTTTATATGTTCATCTCCAGCAATATTATCATCAACCGGGATAAGCTTGTAATTCTCAACCTTAAGTTTTCCAGATGAATATGATAATGAAAGACATCCGACAAACTGACCGAATTCCCCTGCCTGAACTATTGGAGTACCATTTACTATAACAGGTTGATCGAGCCTGGTATGTGTATGTCCTCCGATGATAAGATCAATCCCTTTTACTGCCCTAGCAAGTTCAACATCCTCCCCCCCCCAATCTCCATTCTTATCTTTTGAAACACCTGAATGTGAAATACAAATTATTATATCACATTTTTCAGCCTTGAGCTCCTTTACCATTTTTCTGGCAAAAGGTGATTGTTTTTCAAAAGTAACAGGAGCAGCTTTAGGTGCTACATGCACCGCGTCTTTACCAAGGATTGAAAAGAAACCTATTTTAATACCATTCTTAGTCAATATCAGTTTTCGGCTTATAAGATTATCAAAAAATAGTTTTTCAAGTGCATCATCTCCTTCATCTTTTTTATCAAACTTAGCATTCCCTATTAGTACGGCCGGTATTTCTCCATTTTTAGCGGATATACTTATAACAGAAGCCAGCCAGTCAGGACCGAATTCATATTCATGATTCCCGATTCCAACGACATCATAACCCATCTCCTTCATCAGCCGAAGTTGAAAACCACTCCTTTTTTCAAGACTTGGAAAAAGAGTTCCCATCATGAAATCACCTGCGTCAAGTACAAGAGTTGTTCCTGTATTTCTTTCCTTTTCATTTTTAATTATGGATGCTATCCTTGCAAAACCACCAACAGTTTTGTCATCTTTTATAGTTAGAGGAGAATACGCTGATTCGGGAGTGTACCCCATAAGACGGGAATGAAGATCATTCGTATGCAAGATTAGAATCTTCTTCTCCGTTTGAGCGGTAATTGAAAGCATCGAAACAAACCAGATTAAAAATACTGATGTTTTTCTCATATGTGGGAAGAATTGTTACTAACAAAATTAAATATTAAATTCTATTAAAAAGGAATGCAATCAATAAACTCATATCACCTCAGCTACAACAAAAGTGCTGCCTCCTATAAAAATCAGATCTGATTGTTTCGCATTTTTTCTGGCACAATCAAGTGCAGTTGCGACATCAGTAAAACTTTGCCCGGCAAGTCCGTATTTTCCAGATTCCGATTTAAGAATAACTTCATTTAGCGCCCTCGGAACTGAAGCTTTTGTAAAATAATAAAGTGCCTCGGTTGGGAAAAGAGGTAAGAATGATCCCAGATCTTTATCATTAACAAAACCAAGAATTATATGTAAAGCCGATTTTGGAATCCTTTGTATCTGCTTCAGCACATACTCCAACCCCTCTCTGTTGTGAGCTGTATCACAAATAGTTAATGGAGAAGTGCTTAATATTTGCCATCGCCCGTGAAGACCTGTGTTCGTGACAACTTTCCTGATCCCTTCAGTGATATTCTTCTCTGAAACATAAAAGATATCTTTTAACATATTAAAAACAGTGAAAACCGTCTGAAGGTTTTTTGACTGGTAATCCCCTCCAAGCAATGTTTTGCCTGCGAACTTATGATTAGTCGATAATTCAGTCATCAAATAATTTCGTTCGCTGATCAAATCCTTATTTCGTTTGAAATAACATGAGAAAGTTTTATCAGCAAACAGGATAGGAGAATCACATTCTTTAGCTTTTTTAATAAAAATATATTCCGATTCCGGTTGAGTTTCACCAACTAAAATCTGGATTTCCTTTTTTATGATTCCTGCCTTTTCAAAAGCAATCTTCTCCAGGGTGTTCCCAAGCAGATCCATATGATCGTGACCGATGTTTGTAATTACCGATAAGACCGGAGTTATAATATTTGTGGAATCGAGTCTTCCACCGAGACCAACCTCAATAACCGCAACATCGACATTGCATTCAGCAAAGTAATCAAATGCCATCTCCACGGTCATTTCAAAAAAAGATGGTTTTACAGACTCAATAATATTCTTATGTGTTGTAACAAATGATATAACATCATCTTCAGTGATCATCTGACCATTCACTTTTATTCTTTCCCTGAAATCCTTAAGGTGAGGGGAAGTATATAATCCCGTTTTAAATCCTGCTTCCTGTAATACAGAAGCAATCATGTGGGAAACAGACCCTTTGCCATTTGTTCCGGCTACGTGAATTGTTGGGTATCGAAGGTGAGGATTGTTGAAATAATTGTCTAGCAAAATTGTGTTTTTCAGGTCACTCCGATAGGCAGCTTTTCCTATCCTGTGATAAGCAGGAAGTTGGCTGAAAAGAAACTCAAGCGTTTCGGAGTATGTCATTAAGTTCAGGTTAATGAATTCTGGTTATGCTAAATCTAATCAATTTGTTATAGTATATCACCCCATTCCCAACCTTCCCGTACGCCTGCCTGCCGGTAGGCGGGGGTAAGGAGTAAAACAAATCATAAAATTCAAAAGTATGCCTTCTATTTGAATGCAAAATAACAAACTTAACAATTACATAACAATTTATACCTTAAAATAGTTACTTTTGCAGGTACGATAATGTCTTTTTATTAAGATGTAAACTATTGATATTAAATCATTAACGATGAGAAAGAAACACAACAAGAAACTCTTTATTATTGATACCAACGTTTTACTTCATGATTATAAATGTATTTACAATTTTGAAGAGAATGATATTATTATTCCTATTGTTGTTCTTGAGGAACTTGATAAATTCAAAAGGGGAAACGACCTGATCAACTTTCACGCCCGTGAGTTTACCCGTGAGCTCGACAAACTTTCCGGTGACATGCTTTTAACTGCCAATATTCCCCTGGGTGAAAACCTTGGAAATATGCATATTGAAACAGGCAAAGATTTCTCTGAAAAGGTAAACCAGTCTTTTCCAGAAAGAACAGCTGATCACAGGATTCTTGCAATCGCCGAGTATGTCTGCAGCGCCAATAAAGATAAAACAGTCGTGCTGATTACAAAAGATATTAATCTGAGAATGAAGGCCAAATCGCTGGGGATAATTGCACAGGACTACGAAAACGATAAGGTTGCCAATATTGACGATCTCTACAAAGGGATAAGGATACTCGAGGGCGTAAATCAGGAATCAATAAGTAAGCTTTATGAAGTCCCTGAAGGGGTTGGTTCCGGAGAGTTTAATCTTGAACCGAATCTTACCGGACATCAGTTCTTTATTATGAAAAATAACGGGTCAAGTGCGCTCGCTCATTATAATCCCATCAGTAAAACCCTCAGCAGGGTAATCAAACAAACAACATACGGTATTGATCCCAGAAATGCCGAACAGACATTCGCGATTGAAGCTCTTTCAAATCCCGATATTCAGCTTGTTTCATTAACCGGAAAAGCAGGAACAGGGAAAACCCTTCTTGCTCTTGCAGCTGCTCTCCAACAACACAAGAGATATAAACAGATATTTCTTGCCCGTCCTATTGTCCCTCTTGCTAATCGCGATCTCGGCTTTTTACCGGGGGACGTTAAGGAAAAAATGGACCCGTACATGCAGCCTCTGTATGATAATCTCACAGTTATAAAACATAAATTCAGCCATCAAAGCCCGGAATTTCTTCGGATTAACGATATGATGAAAGAGGATAAACTGGTTATAACTCCCCTCGCATACATAAGGGGACGGAGTCTTTCAAGTATCTTCTTTATTGTTGATGAAGCTCAGAATCTTACTCCACACGAGATTAAAACCATTATCACCAGAGCCGGAGAAGGTACCAAGATGGTATTTACCGGTGATATTGAACAGATAGATTCGCCCTATCTGGATATTGCATCAAACGGGCTAAGTTATCTGTCAGATAAAATGAAAGACCAGGACATTTTTGCTCATGTCAACCTGGTTAAGGGTGAACGTAGCTTCCTTGCGGAGCTCGCAAGTAAGTTGTTGTAAGACAAAAGGTAAAACTTTAAATAATAGTATTATGAAAACAAAAACAATCAGTTTGGTTACATTGCTGATAATTATCCTTTTGACAATTTCAAGTGTCACAACAGCTCAGGCAAAAGCAAAGCACAAAAAGAAATCCGAAAAAACGGAAAATAGAACCATCATGTTGTTTAACGGAAAAGATCTTACCAACTGGGTATTTAAGCTTAAAGACCCTTCAATTGATCCAGCTACAGTTTTCACGGTCCAAAATGGAGTCATACATATTTCAGGAAATCCATTCGGATATATGAGGACAAAAGATTTTTACTCGGATTATAAACTTCATGTTGAATGGCGGTGGCCATTGGAAGCAACGAACAGTGGAGTTTTTGTGCATGCACAACCACCTGATTCTGTATGGTTAAAATGTGTCGAATGTCAGCTGCAGGCTGAAAATGCAGGGGATTTCGTATGCATGAACGGAGCTGATATGAATGAGAGGACCAATAAGTCTAATCCATTCGTAAAAAAACTGGCTGCTTCTTCTGAAAAGCCGACTGGTGAATGGAATACTATGGAAGTTATCTGCAAAGCAAACACTATCGAAGTGAACGTAAACGGAGTCCTGCAAAACAGAGGAACAAATGTAAACCTCTCCAGGGGATCAATATGTTTACAAAGTGAAGGCAAGGAAATTGAATTCAGAAATGTAGTTCTAACCAGTTTTGCTCCTTTGCACCCCTGGAAAAAAATAAAATGAACCTTAATAAGAAAAAAGTAGCTTTCCATACCCTTGGCTGTAAACTCAACTTTGCCGAGACATCAACTATTTCAAGATCATTTCCTGAAGAGAAATTTGAAAGAGTTCCTGCTAACTCAAAAGCTGATATTTATATAATCAATACCTGTTCTGTTACCGACGTAGCGGACAAAAAATGCAGACAGGCAATAAAGAAATTTATAACTCTTTCGCCTGAAGCATTTATAGCAGTAGTTGGCTGTTATGCACAGCTGAGACCGCAGGAAATATCTTCTATCCCTGGAGTAGATCTTGTACTTGGGACAAATGAAAAGTTCAACATATCTGATTATATAACCGGTTTTAAAAAGAGACAAAAAACAGAAATCCATTCCTGCGATCTTACTTCATCCGATAGCTTCAACCCCTCATTTTCGCTGGGCGACAGAACTCGGTCATTCCTTAAAGTTCAGGACGGATGCGATTATGGATGTTCATACTGCACAATCCCCCTGGCACGTGGACGAAGCAGGAATCCTGAAATCTCAACAATAATCCGCGAAGCAGAGCACATTGCAGGAAGAGGGGTAAAAGAGATTGTTATAACTGGAGTAAATATCGGTGATTTTGGAAAATCGACCGGAGATTCATTTACCGGGCTGCTAAATGAGCTGGTTAAAGTACCGGGTATTGAAAGATTCAGAATATCTTCAATTGAACCCAATCTATTAACTGATGAACTGATTGAGCTGACGGAAACAAATAATAAGGTCCTGCCTCACTTCCATATTCCTTTGCAAAGCGGAAGTAATAAAATCCTTGGCCTCATGAAAAGAAGATATACAAGGGAAATCTTCGCTTCAAGGATAAAAATGGTAATGGAGAAGATCCCTATAGCCGGAATAGGTGTTGATGTAATAGTTGGTTTCCCTGGAGAATCAGATTCTGATTTTGAGGACACATATTCCTTCCTTGATGGAATTCCTCTCTCCTATCTTCATGTTTTCACTTTTTCCGAAAGACCCGATACAATTGCAGAACAGCTTCCCGGAAAAGTATTATACAAGGATAAAGAGAAGAGGAGTAAAAGTCTCATTGCACTTTCTAAAGAGAAAAACCTTAAATTTAATAAACTGAATATTGGTCAGGTAACAAATGTTTTGTTTGAAAGCACCCGCAGCGAAGGGTTAATAACCGGCTTTACTCCCAATTATATCAGGGTGGAACATCTATGGGAATCAAGACTTACAGGACAGATAAAGAAAGTCAGGTTGAATAAGATATCTTCATCAGGAAGAATGAGTATTGAACTAATTGAATAACCCATGATCGATCTTAAATATCTATGTACGGAACTTGAAAGAGTCGCCCGTGAAACAAGCGCTTTTATTCTTAAGGAATCTAATGGATTCGATATCAACAGGACAGAAACAAAAGGATTGAATGATTTTGTTAGTTATGTCGATAAGGGCTCCGAAAAAATGCTAGTGGAAAAATTAGGCCTTCTGCTTCCTGAATCAGGATTTATTACAGAAGAAGGAACCTCTAAAAAAATCGGTTTGAAATACTGCTGGGTAATTGATCCCCTCGATGGTACAACAAATTTCCTGCATGGCTTTCATCCTTACGCTATCAGTATAGCATTAAAGGAATACGATGAAGTTATTGCAGGGATCGTATATGAAGTCAGTGGAAATGAATCGTTTATCGCATGGAAAGGAGGAGGGGCATGGCTTAATGGTTTGAAGATCCATGTATCGAGGACCGCAAAACTGGCTGATAGTCTTGTAGCCACAGGTTTTCCGTACAGCGATTTCAAATTACTTGCTTCATATATGAAATGTCTCACCCATTTCTGTAAACATACCCATGGCATAAGAAGACTTGGTTCTGCTGCAATTGATCTTGCTTATGTTGCATGTGGCAGATTCGATACATTCTATGAGTATGGCCTTCATGAATGGGATATTGCGGCAGGGATGCTGTTGGTCAGAGAAGCTGGAGGAAAGGTGAGCGACTTTTCAGGTAATGAGAAAAACCTTACTGGAGAAGAATTTATAGCTGCGAACAGTATTGTTTTTGCTGAAATCCTGGAAATTGTAAGTAAATTTATGAAAAATTAAACCCTTTTCTTAGATGGCTGCGATAGGATACTACCTCTTTTACGGAATAAACTGGATTTTAACCCTCTTGCCACTACCGGTTCTTTATATCTTTTCCGACCTTCTCTATCTTGTGCTTTACTACGTAGTTTCATACCGCAGGAAGGTTGTTGCAGACAATCTTAAGAATTCATTCCCTGAAAAAACTGACGAGGAACGTAAATCCATAGAAAAAAAATTCTATAGGCATTTGGCAGATATTATTATTGAGACTTTCAAGGCTACCCATATGACCAGGGCTAATCAAAAGAAACGATTCACTTACAGTAACCTCGAAATTATCCACAAGCTCGGGGAGGAGAAAAGAGATATAATTGCTGTCCTCGGTCATTATAATAACTGGGAATGGCCCACACTACTTCCAGACTATCTGAAATACAAAACCATCATTATCTATAAACCTTTGCAAAACAAGTATTTCAATAATTTTGTTAATAATCATAGATCAGAGTACGGTATAGTTCTTACTCCTACATCTCATGTAATAAGGGATATAATTAACTATCGGAAGGATAATATAAATACGCTTTCAGTTTTCATTTCCGATCAGATTCCTGCAAAGGGAGATATTAAATACTGGACGACTTTTCTGAATCAGGAAACTGCAGTATTTACAGGAGCCGGTAAAATCGCATCTAAGTACGATATGGCCGTAGTCTTTTTTCATGTTCAAAAAGTAAAACGTGGTCATTACAATCTTGATATAGAACTTCTTTATGATCATACAGCTGGGCTTTCTGAAGATGTGATAACAGAAACGCATGTCAGGAGACTCGAAGAGATAATCAAAGAGAAACCCGAGAATTGGATTTGGAGTCATCGCCGCTGGAAGCACAAAAAGCCGGTTGAAAATGGGTAAAACAGCGATAGTAATATTAAACTGGAATGGACTTGGCTTCCTGAGAAGGTTCCTTGGAGTAGTTATTAAATATTCCATTGACAATGATACAATAGTTTGTGTGGCAGATAATGGCTCATCAGATGGGTCAATGAAATGGGTTGCTGAAAACTTCAGTGAGGTAAAACTTATAAAACTGGATAAAAACTACGGGTTTGCCGGTGGATATAATCTCGCTATTAGTCAACTTGATGCCAAATACTTCGTTTTGTTAAATTCTGATATTGAAGTTACTGAAAACTGGCTTCAACCACTTGTCAGCTTTATGGATAATAATCCTGATGTCGCCTCCTGCCAGCCAAAAATACTTTCATATTATCAGAAAGATCATTTCGAACACGCCGGTGCAGCCGGATGTTTTATCGACAAATATGGATATCCATTCTGCCGCGGACGAATTATAAATAAAATTGAAATAGATGCAGGACAGTACAATTCTCAGATTAACATTTTCTGGTCAAGTGGGGCATGTATGATAGTAAAGAGTGAAGCGTGGAATAAATGCGGTGGTTTCGATGCCGATTTCTTTGCTCATATGGAAGAGATTGATTTGTGCTGGCGTTTTCATAAAGCCGGATATCGAGTCTGTTTTTTGCCTGATTCGGTGATTTATCATTTAGGAGGTGGCACGCTACCCTATAGTTCCCCTCTAAAAACATATCTAAACTTCAGAAACAGCCTGTTTCTTCTTTATAAAAATCTGCCTGATAATAAATTACATACTGTTTTGTTCATCAGAAGACTATTAGATGCACTCGCTGCAATTTATTTTCTTATGAAAGGCAGTTTCAGAAGTGTCAGGGCCGTCTGGAAAGCGCATATGGATTACTATAAAGTAATAGATGAACTTCGGGAGAAGAGAAAAATTGTTAAGAAATTAGAAATGAACCACACTCAGGAATGCATTTTGAACAAGAGTATTGTTTTTGAGTTTTATGTTAAAGGCAACAAAACTTATAAGAGCCTGATTTCATAAAACTGAACTAAAATGAAGAGATATCAAATGATAGTATTTTTTTCCATAGTACTCACAATTTATGCTCTTATAAATATTTACTTATTCTACAAGGGTTACAATGCTATCCCCTGTCTGCAAAAAAACAGACTCCTATATTCAATTACGTTTTTTTTACTTGCTGTACTCTTTATTGTCGCAAAGATCCTTGAGTCGAAACATTCCTCTGTGATTACGGATATCCTGAATATTGTAGGAGGATTCTGGCTTGCATTCATGCTTTATGGATTCTTGTTTTTTCTTCTCTCCGATATCATCTTACTGATCCTGAGAATTCCAGGAATTATAAGAGGTGAAAATATATTTCTATTCAGAAAATGGTCATTTATTGTTATAGCTTCAGCGTCTTCTCTTTTGATAATCGGAGGATTCATTAATGCAATAATACCGGTTACAAGGGAATACAATATTACAATAGACAAACCCGCAGGATCAGTCAGAACCTTACGGATCGCAGCAGTTTCTGATATTCATCTTGGGAGTATCATAAGAAAAAGAAGCCTGAAAAAGATGTCAGGAATCATAAAAGATATGAAGCCAGATCTTGTCTTGCTTCTCGGAGATATAGTTGATGGTGAAATTGGTCCGGTATTAAGAGGTGATCTCCTTCAGTATTTTACCTCTCCAAAGTGCACTGATGGTCTATATGCAATTACCGGTAATCATGAATTTATTGGTGGTGCAAATCGTACCATTCCGTATATTGAGAGCAAAGGCATAAGAGTTCTGAAAGATGAGATGGTAATTCTGGAGGGTGGAATTCAGCTTATCGGGAGAATTGACAGGGATTCATTCCGTTTTTACAGAAAAGAACGATTGTCTCTGGGCGAACTAATGAAACAGGCAGATACTACAAAACCTGTAATTCTGCTTGATCATCAGCCGTTCCATCTTGACGAAACTGCGAAGTATGGAATTGATCTGCAGCTTTCGGGACATACGCATAACGGGCAAATGTGGCCACTTAATTATGTAACCAGAATGATTTACGAATTAAGCTACGGCTACCTGAAAAAAAGGAACACAACTTTTATTGTCTCATCAGGCTACGGTTTGTGGGGACCAAGAGTAAGGTCGGGAAGCAGATCTGAAGTCCTCTTAATAAACATTACATTTACGGGAGCCGGAAATGAATTAAAATGATCTTTTACAGGAGGTCATAAATTTTCTCAAGCCTGATGCCCCTCGAACCTTTTATAAGTATTATGTTCCCCTTTAACGGCTCATCCTTAAGGAATTCTTTGAGTTTATCTACATTACGAAATGCTTTGAAACCTGATTTTGATGATATTTTATGAAATATGTCACCGACCAGAAGAACCTTTTCTGCAATGTCAGACTGAAGTACTTTCAATACCTTAACATGTTCCTCTTCGCTCTTTTCACCAAGTTCAAGCATATCGCCAACGATTAAAATCTTATGGTCAGCTTTTATTGCCGAAAACGAGTCCAGGGCTAAGTACATACTTGTTGGATTGGCATTATATGAATCACATATAAGAGTATTGTTTTTTGTAGTCTTTATCTCTGACCTGTTATTTGCCGGCTGATATTTTTCAACAGCATCAACAATATCCTTCATCTCAACATCAAGGAAAAGACCTGTAGCTATTGCCGCTCTGACATTTTCGAGATTAAAGCTGCCAAACATGTTAGTACTTAAATCATAGGTATGATGAAGGTATGTTATTGATATCCTGAGATTAAGATCAGACGGAACCAGATCCACAATAAGTTCAATACCAGTAGGATCAGAAAAAGGGACCGCTCTGTTTATTATTCTAAAAATTTTTTCTGCCAGCATTGGATCTTTGTCGTTATACAGCGCGATTCCGTTTACCTTACGAAGATGCTCATAAAGTTCTGTTTTTGCCTTTGCAACACCATCTACTGATCCAAAACCTTCAATATGAGCAGTTCCGATGTTTGTAATAATCCCATAATCAGGTTTTGCTATCAGACATAATGTTCTGATCTCACCTATATGGCTTGCCCCCATCTCAATAATCAACATTTCAGTATCACTAGGTGCTGACAGAATTGTAAGAGGAACTCCGATATGATTATTCAGGTTCCCTTTTGTAAAATGAACTTTAAACTTTTTTGAAAGGATGGCAGCAAGCAACTCCTTGGTAGTTGTCTTTCCATTTGTACCGGTTATTGCAAGCACCGGAACTTTCATCTCCTTCCTGAAGTGTGATGCAAGAGCCTGCAGTTCAAAGAGACAGTCATCCACAAGGATTGTGTTTTCAGTTTCAAAAAGAGGATCGTCTATAACGGCACATGATGCTCCTCGTGCAAGAGCCTCGACAGTAAATTTATTTCCGTTATAATTATCACCCCAGAGTGCAAAGAAAATCTGACCTTTACCCACTGTACGGGAATCAGTCGATACACCTGTGGATTCTTTAAAGAGACTATATAGCTGTTCAGTTTTCATACTCGTAAAAAAATGCCCCATTATGATTGCATAATGAGGCTATTGTTGTCAGAGAACCAGATTCTATAAACCTGCAGGGCTTCCAACCCTGATCATTGCACACCTGAAGCCTATATCATCCCGACAGCCTTCCTGATCGAGAAATCTTCTTGAGGATGGATTAAGCCAATAGGCTCTGTCTCTCCATGATCCGCCTTTATATACACGGGCATTATCATTAATCAGAGTTACAAAGTCATTAGCGTTTTGAGAGTTATCCTGAGCATACATCCTGAGAGAACCTTTTTTCCCATCCTCAACTGTAAAATCTTGTCCGCCGCCGCCGGGAATAGCTGACTGCAGGTCTCCGTCCCTGTAGTTTCTGTAATCGCCTTTCTGATAATTATATCTGTTTGCTACATCTGCATCCTTAACGGTATCAATATACAAACGTCCCAGCTTATCCTTAGCTACAACCGAACCATTGGCGTCGCGCTTCAGATCGGTAAAAACATTGCCTCTGAAAGGATTAAAACCTTCGACATCTTCTGAAGTAAGAGGACGGTAAACATCCTGTACCCATTCGTTAACATTTCCCGCCATACAATAAAGCCCGTAATCGTTTGGCCAGTATGATTTCACATCAACAGTAATACTTCCGTTATCGTTCAGGCTTCCGGCAACTCCCATAAGGTCACCTCTTCCGCGAACAAAGTTTGCCATCATCTGACCTCTGTTCTTTTTTGATGAGTTTCTGACATTATGACCATCCCATGGATAAATTCTTCTTTCATAAATCCTCTCCTCAAATGTATTGCCTCTGAGTGCATAAGCAGCGAATTCCCATTCAGCTTCTGTAGGAAGCCTGTAACTGGGAAGTAGCACTCCATCTTCAAAGTTTGTCCGGCGCTCGGTCTGATTTGGATTAAGACTTGGGCGTAACTGATTTACAACACCTTCATACTGACCTGCCAGATATGCCTCTGTATTAAAGTTCTTCTCATTTGACTGGTTTGGATCGGGGTTAAGTTCACCTTCATCAATAAGTAATTGTTCATTAACCCTGTCGGTTCTCCAAAGACAAAAATCGTTTGCCTTTACCCAGCTTACACCAACAACCGGATAATTATTATAAGAAGGGTGCCGGAAATAATACTGGACATAAGGATCATTAAAACCCATCGGCGACCTCCAGACTAATGTATCAGGCAAGGCTCTTCTATAAACTTCAGGATAATCTTTGTAAACCCTGCGCAGCCAGAAAAGATATTCCCGGTAGTCAACATTCTTAACTTCTGTTTCATCCATATAAAATGATGATACTGTAACTGTTCTTGGTCTGTTATTCCAGTCAAACATTACATCCTGCTGAACCTGCCCCATAGTAAAACGGCCTCCCTCTATCAGCACCAGACCAGGACCTGTTTTCTGGTCAGCTCCAAGAGCAACTTCAAATCCACCATTGTCAGGATCATTATACCTCCATCCTGTTGAAGAGGAAACTTCATCTTTCCCCTTTTTCTTAAATATACAGGATGTAAAAAGCATGACAGCAATTAAAACAACTGGTAAGGCTCTGAATTTATACATAACTCCTTTAGTTTTATGGCTTTTAAGAATACCCAAATATAACAAATTTTACTAAACTATTTTTTTCTACTCATCAAATATAACTACAATTTAGGGAAATTTATTGTTTTGATTGTATTTCTTTTTTCAACATTATTTAAACTGAATGCCAGTCCTGTCTGATGAAGAAGCGATAATGGCATCAAATTATTTCCTGAAACTGCATTAAACCTATAATTGTAATAAACTGTTATTCTGCCGGTATTGAAAGAAAAACCTGTCTGAATATTCAGGTTTTTTCCATTATCGCCCAAAACTACAGCATTAATTGTCAGATATTTACTATTTAACGCCACTCCTGCCCCCCCACTAATGAATGCTCTCTGTATTTCAAAATATGTGATAGGCTGGAGTTTCAGATTCTGTGCTTTTCCTAGGGTAAAATCCCCTGACAAATGAACGAGAAGTTTTCTTTTTAATCTTTCATTGGAATTACCTGTGGCTGACAAGTCAGGTTCGGCAAGGTGATTAATAGAAAACCCGCCTGAAAATTTTCCTGACGTAAAGAGAAAACCTGCACCAATATCAAATACAGTCCTCCCTGTCGATGCCAGTATTTCAGAGGAAGGAATTGACACTCCTCCCAGAGGATCGATCTGGTCAGGTAAAACTGCATTTTCAAAGTTAAATCCCCTGTGGTAAATTGAAGCTGAAAGCCCTCCATTAATAAAAAGATCCTTCCCGGCCTGTAAAAAATATGAATATGATAATCCTCCCCGGAAATCATTAATAATACTACCCAGATAATCATCTGAGAGATACAGCGCTGCGCCGCCGTGTAATTCAGAAAAATATGAATCGTACGAAAAATAAATAGAATGAAGGTTATAATTGTTCCCGGGATAAAAGTTAAGATATGACAATCTTATTACACCTCCTTCTCCGCTTCCGGCAAGTGAAGGATTATTCATCAACATCATCTGAAAGCCCGGCCCGGGATCAGTCTCCTGTCCGAAACAATATGAAGGCAGTAAGAAGATGAATAAAACTATTTTATTAAGGCGTCGCAACATATTAAAAATTACTGCAATATCAACGTAATGATGTCGTTAATATTATATTAAGCCCTGGCATACAAAAACACAAAATAAAGTAGCAAACAAAGAGCACATTTCTATCTTTGTCAGTACAATGAGAAGAATTTTTCAAATATTGCCATTATTCCTTTTACTTTTATCTGCAAACCTGTATGCGCAGAATTCCAAAGATAGTTATTCTTCAAATTCTAAACTCTCCGAAGGTTTATGGTTCAAGATAGCAGTCACCTCAGATGGAATTTACAGGATCGACTATTCAAGACTTAAACAACTCGGCTTGGAGGATCCATCCAATCCAAGGATTTTTGGCAACAACTCCGGCCAGTTATCATATTATAATGACGACCCAAAACCCGACGACCTGAAAGAGCTGTCAATCCTTACATTTACAGGAAGTGATGGCATTTTCAATGAGGGAGATTACCTCCTTTTTTTTGCAAAAGGTACAGGCAGGTGGCTTTATAACCAAACCACAAAAGAATATGATTATCTGCATCACAATTATTCTGATACTGCATTTTATTTCATAACCTCAGAGCCAACTCCCGGGAAAAAGATCGTGACTGCTGTGGAACCTCCACAGCCTGCAACTTATACTTCATCAGAATCAGATGCTTTATTTATACATGAACAGGATAACGAAAACCTTATTAAGTCAGGAAGAGATTGGTTTCAGGAGATATCGACGATACATATCGACCCCGGATTCACCGAACTTGTATCTTCAGAAAATGTAAAATACAATATCAGGGTCGCAGCAAGAGCTTCGGTTCCCACTATCTTCAGATTATACGAAGGAAACTTACTCGAAAAAAGCATTCAGGCTGATGGAGTCGATCTTTTTGATTATACCGGAACGTATGCCCAGATTACTGATTCGGCAGGATCAATTCAACCTTCTTCAATATCTCCGGTTTATGATATAACATTCTTTAATAATGGTGAAACAGGCGCACATGGATGGCTTGATTGGATAACGTTGCAGGGAAGAAGGTCAAATTCATTTTCCGGCTCAGAAATGCAATATAGTGATTCAAAATCTGTTGCTCCGGGCAGGGTGACCGGATTCACAATAAAGAGCCTTAACAATGATGCTTTAATCTGGGATATTACTGATCCTCTCAATGTTAAGCAGATTCAGTATACCAGAGACGGAGAAAATATTGGCTTTAAAAGTACTACTGACACCCTTAAGACATTTATTGCTTTTACAACAGACAATGCAGTTGTGCCCTTAATTAAAACGGCTGCGGTTCCAAACCAGGATCTGCATTCGTCTGCTTCTGCTGATATGATTATTATTACCCACCCATTATTCAAAGCTTATGCTGAAAAACTGGCAGATATTCATCTGAAGGACGATGGTCTGAAATCACAGATTGTTACACCGGAACAGATATATAATGAATTTTCAGGTGGAATACCTGACATTGCAGCGATCAGAAATTTTTTGAGAATGAAGTATTTTAAACAGAAGGGCAGCTCTCATCCACTTAAATATCTGCTCCTCTTCGGAGATGGCTCTTATGAAAACAAAACACCACCTCCCAATAATCCCAATTTTATTCCTACTTATCAGTCACAGAATTCCAATGTTGTTGTTTCTTCTTTTACATCTGATGATTTTTATGGGCTGTTAAATGACGGAGATGGAGAAGCAGATGGTACTCTGGATATTGGAATCGGACGTCTGCCCGTTTCTGATACCACGCAGGCAGGCATAGTCCTGTCAAAGATTAAAAGATACCTCGATCCTGCTAATATGGGTGACTGGAAAAACGTGATATGTCTTACAGCAGATGATGAAGATGGTAACACTCACATGGCTGATGCTGAGGGCCTTGCTGCAGTTCTTAATGACAGTGTTCCTGCTTATAATATTGATAAAATCTATCTTGATGCTTTCAGTCAGATTACAACAGTGAATGGACAGTCATATCCGGAAGTGAATAAAGCAATCAACGATCGTATCAATTCAGGATGCCTTATTTTCAATTATACCGGTCATGGAAACGAGAGTGGTCTTGCAGCCGAAAGAGTGGTCAAAACAGAAGATATTAACTCCTGGAAAAATGGCGGAAAACTCCCGCTTTTTATTACGGCTACCTGCGAATTCAGCCGTTTTGATGACATTGAAATTAATTTAGCAACCAGGCAGATAACGGGCAAACCATCAGGTGGTGAGATGGTCCTTCTGAACAAAGATGGGGGCGGCATTGCTTTAATGTCTACTACCAGGGTTGTATATTCCGCTCCAAATTATGATCTGAACAGGAACATATTCAGTAGCGCTTTCAATCATGACGAATCAGGCAATCCTCTGTGTTTGGGAGACATTATTAAGATCGCTAAAAACACCTCCGGATCCGGTCCGAATAAAAGGAACTTTACTCTGCTTGGAGATCCGGCATTAAAACTTGCCTATCCTTATCATGGCAAGGTCATAACAGACTCTGTTAATAATGTATCTGTCTATGATAAAATTGACAGTCTGAAAGCGCTATCACTTATTACTATTGCAGGACATATAGAAGATCCTCTCGGAAAACCACTGAACACTTTTAATGGGGTAGTCTCTCCTCTGGTATATGATAAATCAAGTAAAATTAAGACTCTCGCTAATGACGGCGGGCAGAGTATGACTTTCAATCTCAGGAACAACATTCTTTTCAGTGGCAAGACAATGGCAAAAAAAGGCAGATTCAGATTTACTTTTATTGTTCCAAGGGATATTGATTATTCATTCGGTTCAGGAAAAATCAGCTATTATGCCAACGATGACAAGGAAGATATGAACGGTAGTTTCAACGATATAATTGCAGGCGGTTTCTTTAAAACCCTCCTGACTGATAATGAGGGTCCCGATATTAAATTATATATGAACGACACTCTCTTCAGAAACGGCGGACTTACAGACAGCAATCCGAGGCTCATTGCTATTATAAATGACAAGGATGGCATTAATACGACCGGATCAGGCATAGGACATGATTTAACAGGTTTCCTCGATAATGAATCTAACAGATCTTTTCTCCTTAACAGTTATTTTGAGAATGATTTCAATAACTATGTGAGAGGAAGGATTAATTATGATCTTTCAGGATTAAGTGAAGGCAATCATTCTGTTACAGTAAAAGCCTGGGACAACTTTAATAACTCCTCAGAAAAAACGATTTCCTTCAGGGTGGTAACAGGAGAAAAATTAATGCTCAGGAACCTTATTAACTATCCGAATCCTTTCTTAAGTGAAACCAATATAAGTCTCGAGCATAACAGACCTGATAATAAGTTAGATGTTACAATAAAAATCTTTAGTATTGATGGAAGAATAATTAAAATTATAAAGACAAAGGTCGAGACAACCGGGTATACTCTGCCAACTATAGTATGGGATGGAAATGATGAAGGAGGAAGAAAAGTCGGAAAGGGAATGTATCCCTATACAGTCACTGTTATTACGGGAAAGGGTGAGACAGCAAGGGTATCGGGCCGAATGATCATTTTGTGACAATTGTACAATATTATGGATGAAAAATAGTTTTATATTTGTAAATTCATAGAATGATAAGAATAATGATGAAGAAAAAGAAGGTTGCTGCAGTTTTGTTCCTCATAGCCATTTCGGGAACATTACTATTTTCTCAGCAGAGTACCGGAGAACTTAATGCGATACAGACCGTTGTTCCATTCCTGACTATAGCTCCTGATTCAAGAGCCGGAGCTATGGGTGATGCCGGTGTTGCCACATCACCTGATGTTTACAGCATGCACTGGAATCCTGCTAAATTTGCTTTTATCGATGGTAATGCCGGAATAGGTATATCTTATGCTCCCTGGCTCAGAAATCTTGTTCCTGATATTAATATCGCTTATCTTACCGGATATAAAAGAATCGACACTAAGCAGGTTTTTGCTGCAAGTCTTATCTATTCTTCACTTGGACGTGTTCAATTAACCGATGAATTCGGAAATCAGTTACGTGACATTAATCCCAATGAATTTGCCTTCGATGCTTGTTATTCAAGGCTCTTTACTGAAAATTTATCCGGAGGAATCACATTCAGGTTCATATATTCAAATCTGACCAGCGGAGCTTCCTCCGGGGGAGAAGTTACAAAAGCTGGAATCTCATTTGCAGCAGACATTTCAGGATATTATCAGAAGAAGATAAGTCTTTTCAGCAAAGATGCTCAGCTTGGATTTGGCCTTAATTTCTCGAACATCGGATCAAAGATGAGTTATTCATCATCACAACCATCTGATTTTATTCCAATGAATATGCGACTTGGTACATCAGCCACAATTAACCTGGACAATTTTAATAAAATTACAGCGACTATTGATCTCAATAAACTTCTTGTTCCGACACCTCCTATTTATAGCAGCACAAATTCCGATAGTATAATCAAAGGTAAAGATCCGAATGTCTCTGTCCCTGTTGCAATATTTCAGTCATTTTTTGATGCACCAGGCGGGTTTAAGGAAGAATTGCATGAAATAACCTATGCATTCGGAATTGAATACTGGTATAATAATCAGTTCGCTCTCCGGGGTGGCTATTTTTATGAAGATCCAACCAAGGGCAACAGAAAATACTTCACTGCAGGGGCAGGGTTCAGACTTAAAGCATTTACACTTGATTTCTCCTATCTCATGCCAACTGCACAGAATAATCCTCTCGCTCATACTCTGCGGTTTTCCATCGCTTTTGATCTCAATGCATTAAGAAATGCCAGCAAATCAAAGGGATGAACAGCAGGATAGGGCAGGGAATTGATTTTCACCGGCTTGAAACAGGATTAGATTTGTGGTTAGGAGGTGTTAAGATTCCCTCTGAAAAAGGTTGTGTGGCTCATTCAGACGGGGATGTTCTTCTTCATGCAATATGCGATGCATTGCTTGGAGCAGCCGGATTAAGAGATATTGGATATTATTTTCCTGATAAAGACAATAAGTATAAAAATATCGACAGTAAAATACTGCTTAAAAACACCTTTGACAAGATCAGACAAAAAGGGTACAGTGTGAATAATATAGATAGTACTATATGCCTGGAGAAACCTAAAATCTCTTCTTTCATCCAGGAAATGAAAAACACCATATCAGCCATCATTGAAACGGAACCCGATGACATTGCGGTAAAAGCCACCACCACTGAAAAGCTCGGATTCACCGGTAGAGAAGAGGGAATAGTTGCTATCGCAGTTGTTCTTCTTACCAAATAAAGTAATAGCACGATTAAGATACTTTTCTCGCCGTACACCGCATACCGCTTACCTCACACTCCCTTCATCACTTCATCAATTAACTTATCATCTGCAATATATGGTACAGTCACATTAAGACCCGGAGTTCTTTCCATCTCTCTTTTAAGAGTAAACATAGCTTCTTTGTTCCGTGCCCAGCTGCGGCGTGCAATTCCGTTGTTGACATCCCATTGTAGCATCATTCTGAGTTTGCTTTCAGTCTCGGGAGTACCATCAAGCACCATACCAAATCCGCCATTTATAACCTCACCCCACCCTACTCCACCTCCATTGTGCAACGATACCCATGTAGCACCACGGAACGAATCACCGATTACATTCTGCACAGCCATGTCGGCCGTGAATTTTGATCCGTCATAGATATTTGAAGTCTCCCTGTAAGGCGAATCGGTTCCCGACACATCATGATGATCTCTTCCTATTACAACTGGCGCTGAAATTTTACCATTTGAAATTGCATTATTGAATGCCGCGGCAATTTCCATTCTTCCTTCAGCATCAGCATAAAGAATACGTGCCTGAGAACCAACTACCAGTTTATTTCCGGCTGCTCCTTTAATCCAGTGAATATTGTCATTCATCTGTTGTTTTATCTGATCAGGCGATTTTTTAATTAATTCCGCGAGTGTCTCAATGGCAATTTTGTCAGTCACTTCAAGATCCGAAAGCTTATTTGAGCAGCAAACCCATCTGAACGGACCAAACCCGAAATCAAAACACATCGGGCCCATAATATCCTGAACATAAGATGGATACCTGAATTCACCATCGGGTTTCAGAACATCTCCACCGGCCCTTGAAGCCTCAAGAAGGAACGCGTTCCCATAGTCAAAAAAATATGTCCCTTTCGAAGTATGCCTGTTTATTGCCACTACTTGTCGTCTTAAGGATTTTTGTACAGCATCTCTAAACTTTTCTGGATTTTCTGACATCATCCTGTTTGATTCTTCAAAACTTAAACCTGCCGGATAATAGCCACCTGACCATGGATTATGAAGGGAGGTCTGGTCAGAACCCAGGTCAACTAAAACATTTTCATCTGCAAATTTTTCCCAGACATCAACTATATTGCCTTCGTAAGCTATTGATGTCACCTTCCTGGCTGCTGTTACCTCTCTCACACGATTGACAAGGCTGTTCAAATCTGAAAAGACTTCATCGATCCAACCCTGTGAATGCCTGGTTCTAATAGCCTTCGGGTTTACTTCAGCTATTACCGATATTATTCCGGCAATACCTGCTGCTTTAGGCTGAGCCCCTGACATTCCTCCAAGACCAGATGATACAAACAGTTTCCCTTTAAGAGCATCGGTTGATTTGCTGATCATCCTTGCTGCATTAAGAATTGTAATCGTTGTTCCATGAACAATACCCTGAGGTCCGATATACATATAAGAACCTGCCGTCATCTGACCATACTGTGAAACACCCAGTGCATTAAATTTTTCCCAGTGATCCTGGGAAGAATAATTTGGAATTACCATTCCATTTGTTACAACTACCCTTGGACCATCTTTCGGTGAAGGGAAGAGACCAAGCGGGTGACCTGAATAGATTACAAGCGTCTGCTCATCAGTCATCTCCGAAAGATACTTCATTGTCAAACGATATTGTGCCCAGTTCTGAAATACTGCCCCGTTACCGCCATAAGTTATAAGTTCATAAGGATGCTGTGCAACAGTAATATCCAGATTATTAGAGATCATTAGCATAACTGCAGCTGCATTACGTGAGCGGTAAGGAAAATCATCAATATGACGGGCTTTAATCTCATAATCGGGCCTGAACCTGTGCATATAGATTCTTCCGTATGCTGCTAATTCATCAGCAAATTCCTTTGCAAGAAGAGGATGAAATTTTTCAGGAAAATATCTCAGGGCGTTCTTTATTGCAAGTCGTTTTTCAACATCATTAAGTATCTCTTTTCTCTTTGGTGCATGATTAATATTCTGATCATACGATTTCAACGCAGGAAGTTCGGAGGGAATTCCTTCTGCTACCATTCTTTTAAAATCAATAGTGGTCATAAAGTAAGATTGTGAATTATAATGTAAAGTTAGTAAAAACAAAAAAGCCGACCCTTATAGAGTCAGCTTTCTTTATTCTGTCTGCCTTCTACAAGTGACCTTCTTTTATTATTTCATCATCAACGAGAATTCGTCCGCAATATTCACATACAATAATTTTCTTTCTCGATTTGATATCAAGTTGTCTCTGTGGAGGTATCTGATTAAAACAACCACCGCAGGCATCTCTTTGAACCGGAACTACTGCAAGACCGTTTCTGGCATTGGAACGGATTCTTTTATAAGCGGTAAGCAGCCTTTCTTCAATAATTGCCTCAACTTTTTCAGATTTCTTATAGAGACCCTCTTCCTCTTTCTGAGTATCGGAAATAATCTCATCGAGCTCTGATTTTTTGTTTTCAAGATCGCTCTTGCGGTCGGCAAGAGTAGCCTCAGAATCGACAATAACCAATTTCTTTTCTTCAATCAGAAAGTTGAACTCCTTAATTTTTTTATTGAACAGTTCAATCTCCAGGTTTTGATATTCAATCTCTTTCGAAAGGGAATCAAATTCCCTGTTATTGCGTACGTTTTTTTGTTGCTCTTCGTATTTTTTTATCAGGGCTTCAGCATCGGTAATCTCATTATTCTTCTTTACAACTGACTTTTCAAGGTTCCCCACTTCATCTTTCAGATTCCCTAACCTTGTCTCGAGTCCTACTATCTCATCTTCCAGATCCTGTACTTCAAGAGGTAATTCTCCTCTAAGAGTTTTAATCTTATCTATCTCTGAATCAACTAATTGTAAACCATATAACGCTCTTAATCTCTCTTCTACAGAAATTTCGGACTCATGTGATTTTGCTTTTTCCATTTTTAAAAATAATTTATCGGATTCGTGTTTATTTCTGAAAACCGGACTGCAAATTTAGGGAATTTTTTAATAATTAAATCTTTTAAAATTTCTCCTGAGAATTTTTCGGTTTCAAAATGTCCTGCATCCACGAGCAGTATCTTATTCTCCGCATTAAAAAAATCATGATATTTAATATCGGCAGTCAAAAATGCCTCAGCTCCGGAAGAAATTGCAAGATTGAGCAGAGATGCACCCGAGCCGCCACAAAGTGCGGCTCTTCTTACAGGTTTTCCAGTCGGTTTAGAGTACCTGACACCTTTTGCGTCAAAAACCGAAGAAACGAGTTTCAGAAAATCATTTTCCGAAACCGGGTCATGAAATTTCCCAATACATCCTAACCCTATTTCAGCATTTTTATTTTCTAGCGAGTAAAGATCATAAGCTACCTCTTCATAAGGATGAACGTCAAGAAGAGCCTTAGTCACCTTATCTTTAAGATGTGAAAACAGTATGGTTTCAAATCGGATCTCTTTTTCAAAATGAATCTTCCCTTTTTCACCCCTGAACGGTTTTGTCTTTTCGCTGGCCCTGAAACTGCCGGTTCCTGAAGAAGTGAAGCCACATTGATCATAATTGGCAATAACACCTGCTCCTGCTTCAAAAAGTGCATTTCTCACTATTTCAAGATGAGATTCAGGAATGTAGACAACAAGTTTTAACAATCTGTTCTCTGATGGTGATAATACATTTATCTCTTCCAGACCAATTTTTTCTGCCATCTTTCTGCTTACTCCATTACGGAATACATCAAGGTTGGTATGAGCGGAATAAACAGCAATATCGTTTTTTACAGCCTCAAATAGGATTCGTTCTGTAAATGATTTGCCGGTAAGTCTCTTTACAGAGTTGAAAATAAGAGGATGATGTGAAACCAATACATCGCATTTATGTCCAATAGCTTCATGAATTACCTCCTCTGTAATATCTAGAGTGATCATCACCGAAGATATTTCTCTTTCGGGTAAGCCGATCTGCAGTCCTGAATTATCATACCCTTCCTGAAATGACAGGGGAACTGCTGAATCGAGATATGAACAAAGATCTTTTAATTTCATAGAGTTTCTTCTCGGTGTTTCTCTGTTGACCCTCTGTGGCTCTCAGTGTAACAAAAGAATTTAGAACTGACACAGAGTTACATAGAGAAGACGCAAAGTTACACAGAGTTTCTTTATATATTATCTCTTATATCGAGAAGCATGGATTTAATTTTCTGAAGCGATTCATTGATCTCATACTTATAATCCGTTTCATCCCACTTTTCTGATAGTTTCTTTTTAGCGCCAGAAAGAGTCATACCCTCTTCTTTCACAAGATGATGTAGTATTTTGAGGTTCTTGATGTCTGCCGGGGTGAAGAGCCTGTTGCCCTTTTTATTTTTCATGGGTTTGAGAATATCGAACTCATTTTCCCAGAAACGGACGGTAGAGACCGGGACTTCCAGCATTTCAGCTACTTCCCCAATTGAATAATAGAGCTTTTCGACTTTTTTTTCTTTATATGGCATACTAACTATTTATATGAGGTTTCACCAGTCCGGCAACTTGAAGTCCATTAAAATAACAACATCAGCACCCTGACCAAACATTAGATGTGAACAATCTTAATCAAAAGACTGCCCGGTTTTAGATGCAATCTCAATCATTTTTACGTATTCGGCAGAACTAAGATCCTCGAAATAATAGTTGACCGGATCAACATTTACACCATTCAGTTTGATCTCGTAATGAAGATGGTTGGCAACCGACATTCCTGTACTTCCCACAAAACCGATAATATCTCCTCTTTGTACTTTCTGGCCTACTCTTACATTGAAATTACTCAGATGTGCATAGATACTTGTATATCCGAAACCATGATCAATAATTATATGTTTACCAAGGCCTCTCTGGGATGATGATAGGTCAACAATAGTCCCATTACCTGTCGCATAGACATCAGTTCCAGCGGGAGCAGTGAAATCCATTCCGTAGTGAAACTTACTGATTTTATAATACGGATGAATTCTCCAACCGAAACCAGAAGCTGTTCTTGTCAGATCCTTATTTGAGATCGGAATAATTGCAGGAACTGATTTGAGCATATCTTCCTTGTTCCTGGCCAGTCTAATCAGATCGTCGAATGATTTTGACTGAACATAAACTTTTTTCCTGATCTTATCGAGTCTGTTTGCTGTTTCTATAACAAGGTTGGAATTACTATAACCCTCAAGAGCTTCATATCTGTTTACGCCTCCGATCCCCCCCTCTCTCAGGGTAGCAGGGATCGGTTCAGCTTCAAAAATGGTTCTGTACAGATTATCATCAGTCTTCTGAAGATCTTCAAGAACACTTTCAACATTTGCCATCTCCCTGTGAATCAGGTCATACTGAATTGTCATCTGCTCAACTTCCCGCTTAAGGGCTTTCTCCTTGGGAGAATCGAAGAAGGATGCAAATATGATCCAGTAAATTAAAGCAAAAATGAGTGACCCTATAAAATAGGCAAGAAACCTTAGCAACAATGCCGCTATGCCAAGTCTTATTTTATCAAAACTCACAGAATCGGGATTAAACTTATATCTTGTTGGTTTCATATTGTGCAAAGATAATCAATTCTAAAAAATAAGAAACTCGCTATCCAATATGGACATTAAGATGATTATAATTGAATGGTGGAGAAGATTATCTTAATTTTGATTTCGACTCGAATGCCTGGATCATATCACTATATTCCTCTGCATTGACATCATTATTAAAGAAATTAACAGGATTCTTATGTGCTCCAAATTGCTCGACCTGATAATGTAGGTGAGGACCTGAGGACAGACCGCTACTCCCGCTTACTCCTATAAGGTCACCTCTTTTAACATTCTGACCTCTAGCAACTTTTATATCACTAAGATGACCATACACAGTCTGAAGGCCATAGTCATGATTGATTACAATACAATTTCCAAATCCCCCCGGGTTCCAGCCCGATTCAATAACTGAACCATCGCCGGTAGCATATACATCCGTTCCATAAGGAACTTCAAAATCCTGCCCGTTATGCATTCGCGGAGTGCCTAGTACCGGGTGAATTGTCCGCCACTTGTATCCGTCACCAAGTCTGAAGTTTACACTCACCGGACTTATCCCCGGAAAATGATCCATCTCCCTTTTCCATTCGGACGACATTTCTGCAAGAGAATTAAAGGATTCCTTCTGTACTGTTGCCCTGACTTTTATTTCATCAATTTTTGATTTGTATTCAATAAGAAGATCAGAGTTCATATATCCTTTAAGATCTCTGTATCTGTCGACCCCTCCAAATCCTGCTTTTCTGTATGATTCAGGAACACTATCCATGTCAAGTATCGGCCGGTAACGTCTGTCATCTGAGAGCCTTAAACTGTTAAGAGCAGCAATTGAATTATCAAGTTCTCTTCCTATAAGTGTGTACTGAAGTTTCAGACTTTCAACCTGCTGGCTAAGCAGCTTCTCTTTAGGAGAACCAAACATGTTTTCAATGAATGTACCATAAAGTGATGCCAATATGAGCGAACCGGCAAACCATAAAAGAATATGCAAAAATCTCTTCTTCCAGGGCAGCCTGACCTGCTTATACTGCAGATCGGATAAATCGAGCACGTATTTACGGTTTCTTAACAACAGGCAGTAGGTTTTTTAAATTTTATTTTACAATTTGACAAATCTAGATCAAAAAAACTAATTTTACAAACTAATTTTGAAGAACGAATATTTAACACATTCATAGACATTTAACGTATATCAGATCTAAAATGTTACACTTTTCAAAATGACTATTGGAAACTAATGCTTTTTTAACGAAAAACCTAGATAACATGAAGGCACAGGAACTGAGGCAATCTTTTTTTGATTTTTTTGAATCTAATCATCATATTATTGTACCATCCGCACCAATGGTTATTAAGAATGATCCTACACTTATGTTTACAAATGCAGGGATGAACCAGTTCAAAGACATATTCCTCGGGAACCAGCAACCTGTGAACAGAAGGGTTGCCAACTCGCAAAAATGTTTAAGAGTATCGGGAAAGCATAATGACCTGGAAGAGGTTGGACAAGATACTTACCATCATACCATGTTTGAAATGCTGGGGAACTGGTCGTTCGGCGACTATTTTAAAAGAGATGCTATCAATTGGGCATGGGAATTTCTTACTGAAACTTTAAAAATAGACAAAGACCGGTTATATGTAACAGTTTTTGAAGGTAATGAATCAGAACTATTGGAACGCGATCAGGAATCTTTCGATCAATGGGCACTTAATATCGATAAAAATCGTATTCTGGAAGGATCGAATAAAGATAACTTCTGGGAGATGGGTGAAACAGGGCCATGCGGACCATGTTCAGAAATACATGTCGATATCAGGGGAAACAGGGAAAGGAAAAAAATCTCTGGAAATGAGTTAATAAATAAAGGACATCCCCAGGTTATTGAAATATGGAACCTGGTATTTATCCAGTATAACCGTAAAGCAGATGGTTCCTTAGAGTATTTGCCTAACAAACATGTGGACACAGGAATGGGATTTGAACGTCTTTGCATGGTTGTTCAGGGCAAAAAATCGAATTATGAGACAGATATTTTCCGAGCCATTATAAAGAAAATTTCTTCAATTACCGGTAAAGCCTACGGAGTTAACGAAAAATGGGATATCGCACTCCGGGTAGTTGCCGATCATCTGAGAGCCGTTTCATTCTCAATAGCTGACGGCCAGCTTCCTTCAAATAATAAGGCTGGCTACGTTATAAGAAGAATACTCCGTCGCGCTGTAAGATATGCTTATAATAACCTGGGCATTGAGGAACCATTTATGTTTCGCCTGGTTCCTGTCCTTGCTGCGACCATGGGTGACCAATATCCAGAAATTCAATCAGGCAAAGAGCAGATTTCGAAAATAATCTTTGAAGAAGAAACTGCTTTTCTTAAAACCCTTGGCAAAGGGCTGAAAATGATTGAGAGGATGATTACTGATCTCAGAAAAACAGATAAGAATGTACTTCCGGGGAAAGTGGCCTTTGAAATGTATGATACATTCGGATTTCCAGTGGACCTTACACAGCTTATTCTTAAAGAGAATGATATGCATCTCGATCTGAAAGGGTTTGAAGAAGAGATGAAGAACCAGAAAGACCGGTCACGTGAAGATGCCTCAATTGAAGCAACAGATTGGACAATTGTAAAAGAAATTGAAGGCACTGAATTCACCGGTTACAGAAAGACAGAAGATGATGTGTTCATAACAAAATACCGGAGAGTTAAAATCAAAGGTAAGGAGAACTTCCAGCTTGTTTTTAATAAAACTCCCTTCTACGCTGAAGCCGGTGGTCAGACCGGAGATACTGGTTCTATATTATCAGGAGACGAAAAAATTGCAATAACCGATACTGTTAAAGAGAATAACCTGATAATGCATATTACAGGGAAATTGCCTGCTGATCTTACTATAGTTTTCAAAGCAACTGTGAATAGTGAAAAACGTCTGATGACCGCAAATAATCACACAGCTACTCACCTGATTCATTTTGCGTTGCGTTCAGTTCTTGGAAAACATGTGGAACAAAAAGGCTCGCTTGTTACTCCTGATCGCCTACGTTTTGACTTCAGTCATTTCAGCAAGATAAGCAAGGAAGAATTATCAAAGGTTGAAGAACAGGTAAACCAGATGGTCAGGGACAATTATATCAGTAAGATAACTGAAGGCGTTTCGATGGAAAAGGCCAAATCCATGGGAGCTTTGGCTCTTTTTGGCGAAAAATACGGCGATCATGTGAGAGTCGTTGAATTTGGAAAATCAATAGAACTGTGCGGTGGAACGCATGTTGAAGCTACCGGCAGTATAGGAATTGTAAAAATTGTATCCGAAGGGGCTATTGCAGCAGGTATAAGAAGAATTGAAGCAGTAACTGCCTTAAAAGCTGAGGAATATATTAATGACAGATTTAAAACCATTGATGAGATTGCCTCACTTCTCAAGAGCCCAGGGAGTATCACAGATAGTGTCGAAAAACTTTTAGCTGAGAATAACTCCCTTAAGAAGAGTGTGGAGAAATTCCAGTTTCAATCGATAACACTAAGATTGAAAGAACTGGTTGACAAGGCTGTTAAAATCAATAGCATAAGATTTGTTTCAGGTCAGATTGAAACCGTCTCAGCCGATGTACTCAAGAACATTGCTTATCAGTTAAGAACCTCTTCAGATAATACTGTTATGGTCATCGGATCAGAGAATAGTGGAAAAGCTAATATACTCGTCACGGTAAGCGACGATCTTGTCAAGGGGAGGAAAATAAACGCAGTTGCGATTATAAAGGAAATTTCCGGCGAAATTAACGGAGGCGGAGGTGGACAACCTTTTCTTGCTACCGCAGGAGGAAAGAATCCTGAAGGAATTCAACATGCGATCGAAAAAGCAGCTGAATTCCTTCAAAAATCCTGATTTTACGATTTCGACTTCAGCAAAAAAATCTTTGATTCGAATTATTTTGTAAAACATGTTTTTATAATATCCTTATTATGTGATATTTACACATCATTTTATTTTCAGTCATTACTCTCATTATTATTTGTTCGAAAATAATCGTTAGAATTGTTACAAAATTAATTCATAATGATGATGGAAGTTAAAAGGACCTTTGATATAATTCAGTGGAATCTGGAGAAATATCCCCGTAAAGATATGTATGGCGGGAAAAGAGACAAGGAATGGATAATCTACTCCACAGAAGATGCAGCCAATTATGTGAACTGGGTTAGCTATGGGCTACTTTCATTGGGATATAAAAAGGGAGACAAAATTGCGACAATAAGCGGGAACAAGCCTGAATGGAATTTTGTCGATATGGGTCTGGCCCAGGCAGGCCTGATACATGTACCTATCTATCCGACAATCGGGACGGATGAGTATGAATATATACTCGAGCACTCTGATGTCAAATTGATCGTACTTGGCAACAAAACAATATATAATAAGGTAAACCCGATCGTCAATAAAATTCATGGATTAAAAGAAATCTATTCATTCGACCCTGTTGAAGGAGTAAAATCTTTTGATGAAATAGTTGAAGAAGGTAAACGGAATGCTGACAAATTCCATGATGAACTGGAGAAAATAAAAGAGAGTATCAATCCTGAAGATCTCGTAACCATCATTTATACCTCAGGTACAACCGGAAATTCAAAAGGTGTTATGCTTTCTCATAATAATCTTGTTAAAAATGCAATCACAACTTCAAAAGCTCATCATCTTGGCTATGGGCACAGGGCCATAAGTTTTCTCCCTCTGTGCCATGTTTATGAAAGAATGGTAAACTACCACTTTCAGTATAAAGGGATTAGTATATATTATGTTGAAAACATGGGTACTGTATCCGAGACTGTAAAAGAGATTAAACCACATATTTTCAATACTGTTCCAAGGCTGCTTGAAAAAATCTATGATAATATAATTGGAAAAGGACGTAACCTTCCATGGATTAAGAAAAAAATATTCTTCTGGGCCGTCAACCTGGGACTTAAGTTCAGATTAAAAGGCAATTCACAATTTTACAAATTTCGCCTTAAGATCGCCAGGAAGCTGATTTTCAGCAAGTGGAAGGAAGCTCTCGGAGGAGAGTTGCAGGTACTTGTCTCCGGAGGTGCGGCGCTTCAGTCGAGACTCGAAAAGATTTTTTGGGCAGCAGGGATACCAATCATTCAGGGTTATGGACTAACAGAAACATCACCTGTAATATCGGTTAATCCTTTAAGGATCGACGAAATTGGATTTGGAACATGTGGACCCGTTATAGAAGGTGTTGAAGTCAAGATAGCAGAAGATGGTGAAATTTTATGTAAAGGGGTAAATGTCATGATGGGCTATTACAAAGCTCCGGATCTTACTGCAGAGATGATAGACAAGGATGGATGGCTGCATACCGGCGATATTGGTATAATTGAAGAAGGTAAGTTCCTGAGGATAACCGACAGGAAGAAAGAGATGTTTAAACTTAGTGCCGGAAAATACATAGCTCCTCAGGTAATTGAGAATAAACTAAAAGAGTCATTTTTTATAGAACAGGCAATGGTAATTGGAGAGAATCAGAAATTTGCAAGCGCGGTACTATCGCCGAATTTTACTTTCCTACACGACTGGTGCTCAATACATAAGATCCAATTCAGGGACAATAAAGAGCTTATTGAATTGACCGAAGTAATTGAAAGATTCAATAAGGAAGTCAGGGAAGTAAACAAATCCCTTGGTGAATTTGAACAGATTAAAAGGTTCCGTTTAGTGACTGAAGAGTGGACTCCCCAGACCGGAGAATTATCTCCCACCCTGAAGCTGAAAAGAAATTATCTTTCTAAAGAATATAAGGATATCATTGCAGAAATATATTTTAATGTGGAAAAAGATAATAATGTACTGCTTCGAATCAAAAACGGCATAAACGAAGTACTCAAGAATCTGCCGAAGTTTTAGCAATTTTGCCCGTTCTTGCAGATCACGCCAATATTTTTGTAATTTTGAGGCTTTCAAATAAGTAATGAGAAAATTTATTCCGGAAAGCCTTCTTATCATCCTGCCAGGTGTTTTACTGTTCATGCTTTCATGTACGTCTGGGTCCTGTTTTGAGGAGACAGAATCATACCTGAAAGCCTCATTTTACGATAATGTCAAAAAAATACTTCATGCTCCCGATAGTCTGACACTTTACGGACTTAACAATGATTCAATGATTTATAATAAATCATCTGGCATTCAACCTGCTCTGATACCACTTAACTCCTCAACAGAAAGTTGCAAATTTATTATTGAAATAAACGGGATTACCGACACCATTGAATTCCATTATAGCAGCTACCCTCATCTTATTTCCAAGGAGTGTGGTTATACATTTTATCATCAGCTAGACACTGCTCCTAAACATACATATCATAACATTAAGGACATATATACCGGTAACAAGACTATTACAAATTTAAATGTGGAGAACATTCGTATATTCTATTAGTCTTCTGCTTTTCCTGAATTGCTGTTTGATTCAGGTTCATGCCCAGGACACAATTCCTATACCTCTTAAAATAAAAGTCGGTTTGGAATTGGCTGGCCCTGTAACTTATTATTCAGATAAAAATATTCTGAATGAAGAAGGATATATCTCCGTCGATCTGAATGAAAAACGTTCAGTATTGTTTGCTGCAGGCTATCTCAATTTCAAGTATACACAGTATAATTACACTTATCTGAATAAAGGAAGTTTTATCCGTATTGGCATGGATTTTAATCTCCTGAAACCTGATAAGTCGCTAGGCAAGTACTGGGCAGGCATAGGGTTGAGATATGGGTTAAGCCGTTTCAATTCTGAAGTTCCATCCTTTCAAAAGACAGATTACTGGGGTACAACATCCTCTTCCATCTCTCATAGGACAAACTGGGGACATTTTGTTGAAGTATCGCCTGGGGCGAGAGCAGAAATATTCAATCATTTCAGCATAGGATGGTCATTAAGTCTGCGAATGTTGCTCTATTCAGGTACCGGCAAAGACCTCAGACCAGTTTATTTTCCCGGGTTTGGCAATGGTACAAAAACATTCAGTACAGGCATGAGCTACTTTATTGTCTGGAACATTCCATATAAAAAGATAAACGCAATACTTAAAAAAGAGGTAAAGGAAGATACAGAAGATAACAGTAATACTGGTACCAGTGGTACTAATAGTACTACGGTTACTTCTGGTAACAGGCAATAAAGTAAAGTTATCAGAACTGGTAACATAGTGAACAAGACAGGCCAAAGGCAATTAAGACCGCGCGAAGCATAAGACATTATTAAAAAGAAGAATTCTACGATCTTTTTGAGAAAATATATAGACCAGTAAAGGTAAGCAAGCCATTTAGGAGGAGTAATTCAAATCCGAATTTATATCCGTTAAATAACAATACTGAATATTTACTGAGAAAGTAACAGGCCACTGGCGAGATAATCGCAATAGCCGGTGTAATTTTATCGTTTACTTTTCTTTTTGTGAACAACCCAAAGGAATACAATCCAAGCAATGGTCCATAAGTATAACCAGCTATGGTAAAAAGCTTATCTATAACTGCCTTGTCATTCAAAGTGCTGAATATCAGCACACTTATAAAGAACACCAGGGCGATTGTCAGGTGTACAGCGTATCTGATCCTGGTCTTTGTCTTTTCAGAAATACCTTCTCTGCGTTCAAGACCCAAAAAATCGATACTCACAGATGTTGTGAGAGAAGTCAATGCACCATCTGCACTCGGGAATGCGGCGGAAATGAGGCCAATAAGAAATACTACACCTGCCACGGGACCCAGATACTTTATTGCGATCGTTGGAAAAATATCATCACTTGAAATTACGGTCAGCCCCTTATTCTGGATAAAAATAAGCAGAAGGGCGCCGAGAAACAGGAATGACAGGTTTACCACGGCCAGTATCCCGCTGAAAGTGAACATATTCTTCTGTGCCTCCCTTATGTTCCTGCAGCTGAGATTTTTCTGCATCATCTCCTGATCAAGGCCGGTCATAACAATCGTAATAAACATACCGCTGAAGAACTGTTTCAGAAAAAATCTCGGATGATGCCAGTCAGTTATAAACATCTTTGAAACGGAACTCTCTTTTACAATGGAAACAAGCTTAAGTAAAGGAATATGCAGATTCTTTCCAATGTAAATTACCGATAATATAACAGCAAGCAGCATAAAGGTAGTCTGCAGAGTATCAGTCCATATTATTGTTCTTATTCCTCCTTTTAAGGTATAAAGAATGATCAGAGTAATGAATACAAGCACATTAATCCAGAATGGAACATGCCATGCATCAAAAACAAAAATCTGTAAAACATTTATAACCAAAAACATACGCAATGAAGCGCCAAGAGTTCTCGATAATATGAAAAAGCCTGCACCGGTTTTGTGTGACCAGAATCCAAACCGTTGTTCCAGATATGAATAGATAGATGTCAGTTTTAACCTGTAATATAAAGGGAGTAAAACAAGTGCTATAACAAGATAGCCAAACAGGTATCCTATAACAACAACCATATAACTGAACTGAGTGTCTTTTACCCATCCCGGGACGGACATGAATGTTACCCCTGATAGTGATGCACCGATCATTCCATACGCAACTACAAACCATGGAGATACTTTATTCCCTATAAAGAATGACTGGTTGTCGGCTTTGCGTGCAGTAAACCAGGTGATAGAAAATAAAATCAAAGTATAGATCAGGAAAATTCCAAGTATCAGAAGAGGTGACATATGAGATTCAATTAGTTTACAAGAATAATAAAAAGAATGGAAGACAAAAAATTCCCTGTCTGATTAATAACACCGGAAAATTGAACTAATTTTGTCTGAAAATTTTTAATCATGAGTTTTACTGAATTTCCTTCCAGGCTCCTGGAAAATGCCGTAAATGAATTTGCTTCACTTCCCGGAATAGGAAGAAAAACAGCTTTCAGACTGGTAATGAATCTGTTAAGAAGAGATTCTGAAGAGGTAAGAAAATTCGGGGAGAGCATTATCAGGCTTCATGAAGAGATTCACTATTGCAAGATCTGCAATAACATTTCAGATACTGAAATATGTAATATCTGCAATGATGAGAAGAGGGAGAGATCTGTAATCTGCGTAGTGGAAAACATTCAGGATGTAATGGCTATTGAAAACACACGACAATTCAAGGGATTATATCATGTGCTCGGAGGTATTATTTCCCCTATTGATGGAATTGGTCCTTCTGATCTGAAAATCGACAACCTTGAAGAAAAAGTGAAGACTGGAGGTATCAGCGAGATAATTCTTGCATTAAGTACCACAATGGAAGGTGACACAACAAACTATTACCTGTTTAAAAGACTAAACAAATATGATATACGCATAACGACCCTTGCAAGGGGTGTTGCTATTGGAGATGAGCTTGAATACACTGATGAGATTACATTGGGAAGGGCGATTAATAACAGAAATCCATACCAGCAATGATAACATCAATTAATCAATTCCTGTCGAATTCCGGAAAGAGCATGAAGCGATCTGCTATAAGAGAGATCCTCAAGCATCTGCAGAAACCGGGTATGATTTCTTTTGCCGGCGGACTTCCCGCGCCTGAAACATTTCCGGTTAATGATCTCAAGGAGATAGTTGATGAAATTCTTGAGAAAGACGGACCTGATAGTCTGCAGTACGGAACAACTGAGGGAGATCCTCTCCTGAGAAAGATGCTTGTCGAAAGACACAACAGGCAGGGATTGAAAATAGGTATTGAAAATTTGATTATTACTTCTGCCTCTCAGCAGGCTCTCGATCTTATAGCGAAGGTATTTCTCGATCCGGGAGACTATGTTCTTTGTGGTCTTCCCTCCTATCTCGGCGGAATAAATGCGTTTGCTTTTTATGGTGCAAAACTGAAAGGTATAACTCTCGATGAAGACGGGATGAAACCTGATGAACTTGAGGAGACTATAATAATTCTTAAAGAGCTAGGGCAAAAAGTCAAGTTTATTTATGTTATACCCGATTTCCAGAATCCGTCAGGCATTACGCTTCCTGATTCCAGAAGACTGAAAATTATTGAAATTGCTGATAAATATGACCTTCTTATTGTAGAGGACAGTCCTTACAGCGAGGTACGTTTCGAAGGGGAACCTCAGAAACTTATGAATGAGCTCGATACTACCGGAAGGGTTATTACCCTGTTTACTTTTTCAAAAATTTTCGCACCGGGATTCAGGGTTGGATGGGTTATTGGCCGCCCTGAAATATTAGATAAGCTGGTAATGGCAAAACAGACTGCCGACCTTTGTACCTCTCCATTTGTACAGAAAATCATTGCCCGTTATATGGAAAAAGGGTTACTTGAGAAGAATCTAAAAAAGACAATTGATCTTTATCGCGATAGACGTTCTCACATGATAACCTGCTTCAGAAAATATATGCCTGAAGGCGTCACCTGGACAGAACCTCAGGGTGGTTTGTTCCTGTTCGTCACTCTGCCGGCTCATCTTGATGCCGATGAAATATTTAAAAAAGCCATAATAAAAAATGTTGCCTTCGTTGCCGGTTCATCCTTCTACTGCAATAATTCCGGACATAATACAATGCGTTTAAACTTCTCTTTTTCAAATAAAGCAGAGATTGAAGAAGGAGTTCAGAGACTTTCACAGGTTATAAGTGATGAATTGACCAGCAAATAATTACAGAATGGAGTTATCTGTAATTATTGTCAGTTTCAATGTACGTGATTTTCTGAGACAATGTCTGTTTTCAGCAGAGATTGAATTGGCAGGATAATTGTTTCAACCTGCAATGGATATCTGAAACATTTATTCAGTCCGGTTGTTTAATAGGAAGTTGAAATAAATTAACACACTATTATGGCAAGACTGAATATCACATTACCTGCAATGGGAGAAGGAGTAATTGAAGCAACAATTAATAAATGGCTTGTATCAGAAGGTTCACAGGTAAAGGAGGATGACCCACTCGTTGAGGTAGCAACTGATAAAGTAGATTCTGAAGTCCCTTCACCAGCAGCAGGTACTTTGGTTTCAATAATTGCCAAAGAAGGTTCAATTGCCAAAATTGGTGACCTGTTGGCCATCGTTGAAATTAATGCTACTCCGACCAAAGAAGATCTCAGGAAAGTTGATAAAGAAGTTGAAAGGATTCGTGAAACTATAACCTCTCTAAAACAGGAAAAAACTGAAATAGCAACTACATCGCATGATATGAAAAGCCGGACACCTTCTGGAAAATTCATATCACCGCTTGTAAGGAGTATTGCCGCACGCGAAGGGATAAGTTACTCTGATCTTGATAACACAAACGGAACAGGAATGGATGGCAGGATAACGAAAGATGATATTTTAAAAATCCTTGAAGAGAAGAATGCTAAGGAATCCTTAATAACAGTAGAGGCTCCAGAGGCTAAGGACGCGGTAAAGGTCTCAAAGGAAGAGACAATATCTGTTTTGCGACCATCCGGAGATGAAATAATTCCGATGGACAGGGTCCGCAAAATAATAGCAGAACATATGGTTTTGTCGAAAAGGACATCACCACATGTTACATCCTTTATTGATGCAGATGTAACGCGTCTTATGACATGGAGAAATGAAAATAAGGAAAAGTTTATGGCTGCTGAAGGTCAAAAACTTACTCTGACTCCGATTTTCATAGATGCTGTTGCGAAAGCTCTATATGAATTTCCTATGGTCAATATATCAGTTGATGGTGACAATATCATCAAAAAGAAAAACATTAATATAGGAATGGCCACCGCACTTCCTGACGGCAATCTGATTGTACCTGTAATAAAAAATGCCAATGAGAAAAGCCTTACCGGTCTTGCCAAAGCTGTCAATGATCTTGCAGAAAGAGCCAGGATAAATAAATTAAAACCTGATGAAATTACAGGAGGCACTTTTACTATCACAAATTTCGGGAGTTATAATAATCTTGCCGGGACACCTATTATTAACCAGCCACAGGCTGCTATTCTTGGAACAGGCGTTGTAAGAAAAACTCCGGTAGTTGTCGAAAGCCCTGAGGGTGATATGATAGCTATAAGGCAGATAATGATACTTTCCTTAAGTTATGACCACAGAGTAATTGATGGTGCACTCGCTGGAAAATTCCTTCATAAAGTGAAGCAGATTCTTGAAAATTATTCTCCGGATTTAGTTTAATCTGCTGTTCAGACTCAGATATAAATTGTGATTTTCATCTGCTAATAGACTGATTTTGAAAAAAAAAGGAAAGATTTGGTAAAAAGGACTAATATAAATAGCCCTTTTCTCTAATATTTATCCTATATTAGTAGCCTTGAGTAGAGAAATAACGCATTGATTTCATCCATTCTGAAATTAGAAACTAAGGATTATAATTTTCAAAAATGTTTTATATGCCTACATTCCATTTAGATTTAATTGTATTACGATGAAAAGGTTAGTTATCTTAACGTGGCTGCTGGCTACATTTATCAATTCTGATTTAATTTCTCAGTCGAAAGCAGAGATAAAAAACAATTTTTATGATGCTGAAAGCTGGATCTTGTTTGAAGCTTACCAGGATGCTCTGCCTTTATATCTGCAGCTATTAAAAAACTACCCGGATAATTCAAATTTCAAATTCAGGATCGGCCAGTGTTACATAAATATCCCGGGAGAGAAAGCTAAAGCTATCAGTTACCTTGAGGATGCTGTTAAGAATATTAATCCAAATTACAAAGAGGGAAAATTCAATGAAACCGGTGCTCCCTATGACGCTCTTTACTATCTAGCAAACGCCTACCGGATCAATAACCAGATTGATAATGCTCTTAGGTCTTACGAACTCTTCAGAAAAGACCTCAACTCTGAAGTATATGATACAACTGTTGTAAACCTCCAGATACAATCGTGCAGGAATGCCAAGGAACTTAGCAGGATGCCTCTTTACGTTAAAGAGAAAAACCTTGGGAATGTGATTAATAGCAAAAACAATGATTTTAACCCGGTTATATCCGATAAAGAGGATCTTCTTGTATTTTCGCGAAGTCAGCCATTTTATGATGCACTTTTTTATTCAACAAAAGTTAATGGGGCATGGACACAACCTATAAATATGAATGAGTTGTTGAAAGTCGACCGCGATCTTTTCCCAACTTCTATCTCGAAAGACGGGAAGGATCTCTACCTGTACAGTTCGGCTGATTACGATGGGATTATTTATACTTCCCGATTTGAAAACGGAACCTGGTTACCTATTGTAAAGCTCAATGATAACATTAATACCAAATACTGGGAATCGCATGCAACTATCTCCCACGACAATAAAAAACTCTACTTCACCAGTAATAGAAAAGGGACATTTGGTGGTCTTGATATATATGTTTCAAATCGTGACAGTACAGGCGACTGGGGGCCGGCAGTAAATCTTGGACCTGTTATAAACACACCTTATAATGAAGAATCTCCATTTTTAAGTGAAGATGACAAAACCCTCTTTTTTAGCTCAAGGGGGCATTTTAACATGGGAGGCTATGATATTTTCTATTCAACACTGCTTGACAACGGCGAATGGTCCGTTCCCCTTAATGTCGGCTATCCGCTTAACTCAACCGACGATGATGTGTTCTTTAAGCCTCTTAATCAAGGTTATGAAGGATATATAGCTAAAGAACTACCGAGTGGTTTTGGTAAACAGGATATATACCGGATCGAGATTTTTTCAGATAATCATCCCAGAAAATTCTTTGTAAGAGGAATGGTAAAAGTAGCTGACCTCATCAGTAATATGAATGATAGCGTGAAGATAAGCGCTATGAATATAAAAAACCCAAACCAGACAATAATTGTCTATTCGAATCCTAAAACAGGTGAATATGAGTTCCAGCTTCCCCAGGGGGATTACCAAATCACTTATGAAGGGAATGGAGGAGAAAAAGTTGTCAGAAAAGTTGAATTACCACTTTTAAACCCTTCCGACAGTTTTGTACTTCCCGGAACAGTACTGCCAAAAACAGACTTTGTTGCAGATTTAAATGTTGAAACCAATAAAAACATTTCCGTTACAAAAGGTGACTCAATCCTGTTTCCTATGAAGGTTGAACCAAAATCTTTCCTTACAATAGAACATTGGGTTGGAGATTCATTAGTTTCAGTCGAACACTTTACAATGCTCGATTCAACTTTTAATTACAAAATGGCACCTGGTGTCGGAAAAAATAGAGTTGTCTTTAAACTGACCGACAGGTTTAACAACACAACTCAAACTGAGGTTTTAATTTCAAGAGAAAAAAATATTACAAATCAGCCGGTAATCAGTCCTGAATATAAAAGAGTCATATCTCAAAAACAGATTGCTTCATTCTCAGCAATGTTGAAGAGCAGAGCTAAGGATAGCCTTCTTAAGGTCATTTCAGATGCAAATATTGAAAATAAGGAATTCGGGAAAGTAGATGATTATATTTCATATCTGAAAGAAGAAGCAGGCAAAAAGAGTATACATCCTGAAGAGGTGGATAAACTGGCTCTAAGAGTGGCTGTTATGGATAATATACTTACACAGGCTGCAGTTGATTTATTGGCAAAATACACAGATGGAGACCTGAAAAAAATTCTTACAGATCTTGATATTTATGCACTTAATCTGAAGACCTGGACTGATTTACAGGAATATATTAAAACTAAGACAGGCGGCAAAATTAGTCCTGAGGATCTTAACAGTATTGCTACAGCAATATTAGCGGAAACAGATCCGGCTATAGTATCATTGAGAAACAAAATTCTGGCATTCAGTGAAAACTCACCTGCAGGAGACCTGATTCGTCAATCTGTTTTAGCCGTCGACCAGAACAATATTAAAACAAAAGAAAAATGGTTGCAGGCATTTTACGATGAAGCTATAAAGCATGGACTTACACCGAGTCAGATATCAGAAATGTTGGTGATTATTAGTTCATTACCGGGTACTAAAGTTGAACAATTCCTCAACGATCTGATTGGACATTCGGAAGAACCATTCACCTCTGCACTGAAATCAATTGATCTGAAAAAAGAAGGAATCAAAACACCTGAGGATCTGATAATGTATCTCTTTAAGAATAAGGAAAAGTACCCTGAAGAAGCCGTTTCTAAGAGTATTGCTAACCTTATATCTGCTAAAGACATCTCCGCCGATAATATTAAATCACATTTTGCTCCTGCCGGTAAAGGCTACCTGTGGATTTTATGGATTCTGCTTGGAGCCGGAATCTTAGGTTTATTCCTGATATTATGGAGGAAAAAAAGGAATCAGAAAAAATAGAAATCATGGAATATGACCGGCATCTGCCGGTCATATTCATAAAATAATATATGATTAACAATTCTTTTGCTATTTTTTTAATAAATTTGTTTACCAAAATCTCTGTTTATGAGCAAAAGAGCAGTGTGTCTGTTTTTTACAATAGTTTTGATCATTCCTGTTTATGCGCAAGAGAATAAAGACCTTCAGGATTCATTCCTTGAAGCCGAATTTTTTCTGATGAATGAAGCTTATTCTGATGCCCTCACATACTATCTGCAGCTCTATGAAAAGCTGCCTGACAATGCGAACCTGGCCTATTGTACAGGTGTTTGTTATCTCAATATTCCAGGGAAAAAAAATCTATCTATTGAGTATCTTGAAAATGCGTCAAAAAATATGTCTGCAAAGCATAAAGAGGGTACTCTCACACAAATAGCTGCCCCATATGATGCACTATTCGAACTTGGGAAAGCATATCGCATAAATTATAGGTTTGATAAAGCAAAAGAAACTTTCACAAAATACTTAGCCATTCTTCTTCCAGACGATCATGAGAACATTGATTTTGTTAAAAACGAAATAGAAGTATGCGATATGGCGAAAGGCCTGATAGCCAAGCCTGTTACATATTCTGAGGAAAACGTAGGTGAACTCTTTAATGATGAAAAATCAAACTTCAACCCATTGATTTCAGCCGATGGAAAATCTTTTGCATATATGGTCTCCCTCAAATTCTATGATGCTGTAATGGCCTCAAGACTTGTTAATGGCAAATGGACTGCCCCTGTCAATATTACTCCGGAACTGCAATCTGATGGAGATTTTTACATTTCCTGCTTATCCGCAGATGGTAAAATTCTATTCCTTTCTAAAGATGATCATATTAATAGTGATATTTATATGAGTTCATTTGATGGTAATAGTTGGAGCAAAACTGTTAAACTAAACAAAAACATCAATACAAAATATTGGGAATCGCATGGTTTTCTATCTGAAGATGGTAATCATCTTATTTTCGCTTCCGATAGACCAGGTGGTTTTGGCGGACTCGATCTTTATATCTCTCAAAAAGTAAATGGTGACTGGGGTCCAGCTGTAAACCTGGGTCCGGAAATTAATACACAATTCAATGAAGACAGACCATATCTGATAAATAATGGGAAGACCCTCTTTTTCAGTTCCCAGGGTCATGAAAACATTGGAGGTTACGATTTATTCAGATCCGATTTGCAATCAAATGGTTTATGGAGTAAGCCTAAAAACCTTGGTTATCCGATTAACACACCCGATGATGATATTTTCTTTATGCCTGTTGGAGAGGGTAAATCAGGTTATTATTCAAAATTTAAAGAGACAGGAGGATTCGGGAAAGAAGATATTTATAAGATTACCTTTAAATAAAAATTAGCCAATTATTAACTTATTCCCTTGGAAAAATTACTATATTTGTTTTAATGGTAAAATTCAGAGTAAAGATAATAAGTGTTCTGTTACAGCTATTAACTATGGTTGTCTTGCCAGTTGCTGTTTCAGCTCAATCTTCCGGTGAGATGAAAAAGATATTTGCAAAAGCAGAGTCATATTATCTTTTTGAAGAATATGAACTGGCAAATCAACTGTATCTTCTTCTTGATACTGCTGACAATCTTAATATTAAATATAAAATAGGCAACTGCTATCTGAATATTCCCGGTGAAAAAGAGAAATCAATTCCTTATCTTGAGAATGCGGTTAAAACTGCCACTTATGATTCTAAAACCGAATCTTTTAAAGAAAAGCGAGCCCCACTGGACTCCTATTTTTCCCTTTCTAAAGCCTATCTGATTAATAATCAACTTGAGAAAGCGCTCACTACTCTTCAAACTTTTGATAAACTTGCGCGGGAAACAACTTCCAAAGGAGGAATGAAGAACCTCGAGTACATTGGACAGCAGATTCAAGCCTGCAAAAATGCCATCCAGTATAAGGCAAATCCGACAGTTTTCAGTAAAAGGACTTTGGGACGCGATTTCAGTCAGGGCTCAATAAACGATAACCCTGCTATAAGCTTTGACGGGAATACAATAGTTTACACCGAACGCAGAGGCGTAGTCAATGCAATCTTCTATTCAAAGAAGGAAAGAGGGAAATGGCAGACACCAGTCGAAATAACTGCAGCGCTTAACGCAGGAGAAGATTGCTCATCCTGTTCACTTAATAGTGATGGGACTGAACTGTTCCTTTATAAAACTGATAATTACGATGGCGCAATATATTCATCAAATTTAGTTAATGGCGCCTGGAGTACCATAAAAAAATTAAATAAGAATATTAATACAAAATTTTACGAATCTCACGCTTCTATTTCGTCCGATGGGAAAAAATTATTTTTTACCAGTAACAGGGATGGTGGCCAGGGAAACCTCGATATTTATGTTTCTGAAAAAGATGCTTCAGGTGATTGGGGACCGGCAGTGAACCTTGGAGCTGCAATCAATACACCATTTAATGAGGATACTCCTTTTATAACTCAGAATGATTCCGTACTTTATTTTTGTTCAGAGGGACATAGTTCAATGGGCGGATTTGATAATTTCAAGAGTCAGAAAATAGGAACAGCCTGGAAAACACCGACCAATATCGGATTCCCTATTAATTCAACTGACGACGATAAGTTTTTCCAACCTGTAAATAACGGTAAGAATGCTTATTATTCAATGACCACCGACTACAAAAAGAAAGAAATATTCTATCTGGGATTGGGGAGCACAGATGTTAACCAGTCATTCGAAATAAAAGGTAAGTTCAGTCTGAAAGATACGATTGCAACCTTTGATAAAAATTATTCAATACATCTTATTAATAAAGCATCCGGAGATACGCTCGATGTCGGTTACCCTAATAAATATACAGGCCTCTATAGTTTTTCTGTAGCTCCCGGACAATTCAGAATGTTTTATAAAGGTGTCGGATATATAACCCAGACAATTGATACAACAATTTTGCAGGACAACCCTAATCTGTTATTAAATATAGATGTGTCTCTGGAGAGAGATACAACTATAAAAAAGACTAGCCTGGCACCTGTTGTGGTATACGATAAGATCAATCTTGCGCTGATACCTACGGTTTCTTCTGTTGATACAAGCACCTTAATAAGAAACCTGAATGTAAGTGATGTCGGCGATCTTAATGTTAAAGACTCTGATGTGCTCTACTATACAGTTCAGGTTATGGCTCTTCATAATCCTGTTGATGTAACCTATTTTAAATACATTACTGATATGAAAGTGATGTACAATGATCTCGATAAGTTTTACCGTTATACTACAGGTAGATTTCCAACTAGGGAAGATGCTTATTCATTAAGACTGGAGTTGATAAGGAAAGGATATCCTGAAGAAATCTTTATCAAGAAAGTGTCAAAATAATGAAAACTGCATTAAGGAAGACAGCCATATTTTCTCTTCTTCTTTTTTACTTCTTACCAATATTTTCACAAGTCTATTCCAAAAGGGGATTCATTAAGGCCGTTCAGATAGCTGATATTTCTTATTATTATGATCAAAATTATGAAAAGGCTTCCCAACAGTATGAGTCTCTTCTTAAAACTTATCCCGAAAACTCCAACCTTTCCGCAAAGCTTGGAATATGCTATTTAAATCTCGATGGGAAAAAAGTTGATGCCCTGAGACTTCTGTCAAAAGCTTCATTGAATGTTGTAAGCAATGACAAGGAATACCTGGAATACGGAGACAAAGCACCTTTGGATACATACCTTTACCTGGCAGTCGCATATCACCAGAATGATAGCCTTCAAAAAGCCATAACTCTTTATTATGATGCAAAGAAACGACTGAGTGGAACAAAAGTCTTCAAGGAGGAGTATATTGACAACCAGATCAGAGATTGCCTGTATGCTATAGAAATGAAGAAGAAACCGTTGACTCTAATTACCGATCTTTTCACCGGATGGCTCAGCGATTATCCCGGAGCATGCAATCCGGTTCTTTCGAAAAATGATTCTGTATTCATTTTCACTCAAAAAGAAAATGGAAAGACACGTATTTTATGCTCTTATAAATCAGGCACATGGAAGAGACCTGCAGATATAACTAAACAACTTGGAGGATTTGACAGATTCTATTCAAACTCGATAACCGGGGATGGAAAGTTATTAATTATTTATATGGATGATGGTGGTGACGGAAACCTGTATTACAGTCAGAGAAAGGATTCTACCTGGACAAAAATAAAAAGTGTTGGAAAACCTATTAGCACTATTTACTGGCAGTCGCATGGTTTTATAACACCTGATGGTAATACGATGTACTTCGCCAGCAATAAACCAGGTGGAGAGGGCGAACTTGACATCTGGTATTCGGAAAAGAATGATGCAGGTAAGTGGGGTGAGCCAAAGAATTGCGGGAATGTTATTAATACTCCCTATAACGAAGATACTCCTTTCTTCGATCCGGAAACCGGCGCTTTGCTTTTCAGCTCAGTTGGACACATCAGTATGGGAGGATATGATGTATTCAGATCAGTAAAGAAAAATGGAATCTGGACCAACCCCATTGGTATGCCGTATGCATTTAATAATACTATGGAAAACACCTTTTTTATTCTAAATAATAACAAACCAGGATTTGTTACCAGTTTTTATGACGAAAATACCAAATCACGAAACATTTACTCTATTGTCGCAGAAAATCCGGCAGATAAAGTGACCTTAGCCAAAGGGACAGTTACCCTGCAGGACGGAATGGCAGTTAATCCTAAACAAATACGGATATGGCTCGTTGACTCAAAGAAAACAAATTCACCTCAGGATATTGCATTGTTCGATACAGCATCATTTAAATTTGAAATTAAACCTGGTGACTATCAGCTATTTGTAAGTCATACCGGATATAAGACAGATACAATAAACCTGAGTATTCCTTTGTATTTTTCAGGTAGTTATGTTTCTGTCAATTCCTCCCTTATACCCGATAAGGTTCGTGTCGGTGAATTCCTCTCAATAAATAATATTTTATTTGAATTCGATAGTTATGTACTCGACGATCAGGCTAAGTCAGGTCTGGAAGGTCTGAAATCTATTCTCATTAGTTATCCTGAATTAAAAGTAGAAGTTGCAGGTTATACTGATGCAAAGGGAAGTAAAGAATATAACATAATACTGTCGGATAAAAGAGCTCAGTCTGTAATAGATTATCTGACAACATCAGGAGCTTCACCTTCAAGATTTGTAAAGAAAGCATTCGGAAAGTCAGATTTTGTAGCTGTAAACAGGAACCGTGACGGTTCTGATAATCCTGTAGGAAGAAAGTATAACAGGAGAGTCACTTTTGGAATTGTTGATCCTAAGACCGGCATAATTATCCGACAGGAGACCTACACACCTGAACATATCAGACAGCCATTTTCAATGAGATTTAGCATCGTCCTGTTAAAAACAAGCAAAAAACTTTTACCCGGCTATTTCTCAGCGTTAACAAAAGATGATTTATTGTTTATCAGAAACATTAAAGCAGATACAGTTTCAATGTATGTTCTTGGGGTATTTTATAATAAAAGTGATGCTTTGAAATATCTGGATTACGCCAGGGAGAAAGGATTTGATAAGGCTTACATTTTGAATCAGTATGAGCTTGAGAATGAATCAAATGCTTTCTTAAATCCGGATGCAAAAAAAGCAGCTTTAAATCAGATTGATCAGAGAGATTACACTATACAGCTCAAAGCCTCCAAGTATCCATTGAATATAGACTATATGTTTAGTGGACTTGAAGGAGTTATTGAGTTTAAAGCCAATGACGGATTATATAAATATTATATCGGTAAATATGTGTCACTTTCAAAGGCAAAAGAAGCACTTCTGGAAATTAAGAAGGCAGGTTATGAAGATGCTTATATAAGGAATCTTTACTTATTGTTAACTCAATAGTAATCAGATAAACCGTTCATGAAGTATAAAAATATCAAACTCAGGGCACTTGAACCTGAAGATCTGGAGCTTCTTTACGAATGGGAAAACAACGACACATACTGGGTAATAAGTAATACAGTTTCTCCGTTTTCAAGATATACACTCAAACGATATATAGAGAATTCTCATAAGAATTTCTATGAAACAGGTCAGCTGAGGCTTATGATTGACCATGGGAAAGATAAAATGACCATTGGGACTATAGATATTTTTGATTTTGATCCATTTCACAAAAGAGCCGGAATAGGAATACTTATTGCCAACGAATCCTACAGGAGAAAAGGATATGCTTCTATGTCTCTGACTTGCTTAATAAAATATTGTTTTAAAACACTTCAACTCCATCAGTTATACTGTAATATCCTGGCAAATAACTTTGAAAGTATAGATTTGTTTAAAAAGCAGGGATTTGTCCTGATAGGAATAAAAAAAGATTGGATCCACACATCAAGCGGGTACCAGGATGAATATATGTTTCAATTGATTAACGAATAGCAAGAAGACCGCAGGCTGCTGAGATATCTGCCCCACGCGATTTACGTATCGAAGAAGAAATCCCGGAAACTATAAGATTATGTTTGAAAAACTGCATCCTTTCTTTCGAAGATGAGAAGTTTTGGTCTTTCCAATCAGGATGAAATGGGAGCAGATTAACCCTTATTTGTGAGCCTTTGAGAATAGACTTAAGTCCTTCCAGATGATAATCAGTATCATTTAAATCTTTTATCATAACATATGCAAGGCTTAATCTCCTCTTCTTTTTAACCGGGAAATTTTTCATCATATTAATTATCTCCTGCACCGGGTATTGATTTTCAGCAGGGATGCTTTTTTTTCGTTCTTCACTATAAGGAGAATAAAGGCTTAATGTCAGATTACAGGCAGATCTTTCAAGGAATTGTTTAATTCCTGGCATTATACCTACAGTTGAAACAGTTACATTCCTTGAACTGATGGCAAGTCCCCATTCTGCCGTAATTATTCTGCAGGCTTTCAGAACATTTTCAAGATTATCCATCGGTTCTCCCATGCCCATAAAAACGATATGAGTGACTTTATCTGCCTCAGGGATAGCTACAATCTGGTTCACAATCTCCCCTGCCGAAAGATTACCTCTGAAACCGTACCTGGCAGTGACACAAAATGAACATCCCATCCTGCATCCCGATTGGGTTGAGACGCAAACTGTATTTCTCTTATTATCTGGAATATAAACCGTTTCAAACTCTTTCCCCGTTTCAGTTCTGAACAGATATTTGACGGATTTGTCTGCAGAAACTTCAGAAGACAGAGGTAAATTAATTCCGCTGACTGCAATATTAGAAAGCTCTTCTTTAAGCCGGTATGGAATTTTCGCGATATCTGAAATATCGGAAATACTCTTTTTATATATGCTATTTGAGATTAAAAGGGCATGAGCAGCAGTGAAACCTGAAGCTCTTATAAGATCGCACATCTCATCAGCATCTAAACCACAAAGACTCTTCTTAACCATATTCGAGGAATATTTACAAAAATAGAACGATTATCAATATCTTAGTAATTATTATGAGGTGTCAGGTCATTATTATCTGATAAACCTGCAAAGAAATGGGTAATTGGAAGTCATTATATATCTACTACATATCAGGAACCGGAAATGCACAGGCTTCCTCAGAATGGATTGCAGATGAAGCAGATAAAAGAGGTTTAAAGACTGTTGTTCAGCAGATCGACAGGCTGGAGAATATAGTAATGCCATCAGTTGATGAAAAGCCGTTAATAGGTTTTGCGTTCCCAACACATGGTTTCAATCCGGCACCGATAATGCTTAAATTTATTGCCGGGTTTCCCTCCGGGTTATGCAAAGAGATCTTCCTCCTTAATACCCGCGCAGGCATGAAACTGTATAAATTGTTTATGCCGGGGTTAAGTGGCGTCGCACTCTTACTTCCGGCATTTATCCTTTGGTTGAAGGGCTATAAATGTATAGGATTCAGACCAGTTGATCTACCCTCAAACTGGATTCCACTTCACCCAGGACTTAAGAAAAAAGTTATTGAATCAATATTTATCAGGTGTGAGAAGATTGTCAGGAAATTTGCAGATAAGATCTTTAGCGGAAAAAGGGTATACCGCGGGCTATACAGTTTACCTGTCGATCTGATTTTAAGTCCGGTTGCCCTGGGATATTATATAGGAGGACGATTCTTTCTTTCAAAGACCTTTATCGCCAATTATAAATGTAACAATTGCGGACTATGTATAAAGGAATGTCCTACATCTTCAATAAAGTACGTCGAAAACCGGCCATACTGGAAGTTAACTTGTGAAAGTTGTATGAGGTGTCTGAACCATTGTCCTCAGAGAGCTATCGAAGCAGCACATGGAATGGCCGTTCTATTCTGGATTATATACACGATAATTAATACACAGTTTATTATATTGATTATAAACACTTTACATATCCAGCCTCATGCCTGGTGGTGGCGAATAGCTACTAATATTATAGGCATCGCACTAATGGTCCTGATAGCAACTCTCTTGTACAGAATAATTCATTATACAATGGCTTTGAAGCCGGTGCAATATCTTATTCGGTTTACATCACTTACAGCATTGCCATTCTGGAGAAGATATAGATTCATAAGAAACAATAAAACTCACAAAAATTCTGTTTAACCTGTAATGATTTAAAAATAGGAAAATGAAAACAATAAATCTTTTATTAATCGCCTCCATTATACTGGCATCATGCACAGGTACATATCAGACGAAAAAAAATAACCTAAAAGAAAAAAACATGAATATAGACAGCACAAAACAATATGGATTCAACAGGGATTTCCTGAAGAAACACACAACGATTATTGAACTGAGAAATGCTAATTCAGCGATCGCTCTGGCACCGTCATGGCAGGCAAGGGTGATGACCAGTACTGCTGAAGGCGACTCGGGCTATAGCTTCGGATGGATCAACAGGAACCTGATAGGCACCGGTAAATTGGTCCCCCATATTAATCCCTTTGGAGGGGAGGAACGATTATGGCTTGGACCTGAAGGTGGCCAGTTTTCCATTTTCTTTAGTAAAGGGAAATCATTTATTTACGACAACTGGCAAACACCTGCATTCCTTGATACCACTCCATTCCAGCTCATCTCATCAACTGATTCATCAGCCCTGTTCGGAAATGATATTTCTACCGAGAACTACAGTGGAACATCTTTTAAATTCCGCATTGAGAGAGAGGTCACTATCCTATCGGACAAAGAGATTAGCAAGCAAACTTCGATCGACGTAAAAGGGCTAAAATGCGTTGCTTATCGTTCTGACAATAAATTAATAAATCAGGACAATTTTGCCTGGAAAAGGGAGACCGGACTTTTATCAATATGGATGCTTGGAATGTTTAACCCCTCTCCAGCTATTATCATTGTAATTCCCGTTAAACCGGGAGAGGATAAGATTATAGGTCCGAAGGTAAATGATACTTACTTTGGCAAAATATCGGATGACCGGCTGAAGGTTTCAGGGGAGCATATCTTCTTTAAAGCAGATGGAAAAAGCCGTGGTAAAATTGGTATCCCTCCTCTGAGAGCAACCGGTGTAATGGGAAGTTATGATTCAGAAAATAAAATTCTGACCCTTTTGATCTGCAGATTGCCGGAAGGAAAAAAAGATTATGTAAACTCATCATGGCAGATTCAGGAGAATCCTTTTTCCGGAGATGCTCTCAATTCTTATAATGATGGACCTCTGGAGGACGGTTCCCAGATGGGTCCTTTTTATGAACTTGAGACCTCCTCACCTGCTGCTGAACTTAAACCGGGAGAAAGTCTCAGTCATATACAATATACGCTGCATTTAAAAGGTGAAGTTCAGGACCTTGACAAAGTAGCACGTAAAGTCCTGGGCGTAAGTCTCGAAGAGATCACCAGGGCATTTTAGTTCATTAGTCCTTTATTTTTAAGTAATGGTTCAATCACAGGTTTCCGGCCTCTGAAATTGATGAAGCTTTGTTCGGCATCTGTTATTCCCATTGGAGCCAGTATGTTTTTACGGAACGATTCAGCTGTTGCTTTGTCAAAAATTCCCTTTTCCTTGAAGGCTTCAAATGCATCATTATCAAGTACGGCTGCCCAGGTATAGCAGTAGTAGCCGGCATCATATCCATCGCTTGCAATGTGTAGAAAATAAGTACTTCTGTATCGCGGTTCGATTTCTTTAATAAGGCCTCTCTTCTGAAGATGGTCTTTTTCGAACTGTTCGACATCAACATTTACAGGAGCCTCAAGAGTATGATAGTCCATATCGAGAAGTGAAGCTGCAAGAAGTTCAACATTGTCAAACCCGGTATTAAAAACCGTGCTATTCTTAATTTTAGCTATCAGAGGGTCAGGTATAATTTCACCCGTTTTATAATTTTTTGCGTACATCTTTAATACCTCAGGCTCTGTAGCCCAATGTTCCATTATCTGAGAAGGAAGCTCAACAATATCCTGTGCAGTATTTGTTGTGCTGTATTTATTTATGGAGAAGAGATCCTGAAGCCCATGCCCGAATTCATGGAAAATAGTTTTAACATCATCAAGACTAAGCAACGATGGAGTATCATTTGAAGGATTATTGAAGTTACAGACAATTGTAACAACAGGGTTGATTTCCTTCCCATCAAGCCATTTATGATCGCGGTATTCTCCACACCATGCTCCCTGGCCTTTGCTTGCCCTGGTGAAAAAATCCATATACAGAACTCCGAGATGTCTCCCGTCAGCTTCTTTAACTTCAAATGCCTTTGCATCAAGATGCGGAAGTGGTATACCGGTAATCGGAGTAAATGTAATGCCATATAGGTTGTTTGCAACTGAGAATGCTCCTTCTCTGACATTATCGAGTTTGAAATAAGGTCTGAGTTCATTATCATCCAGGTTATATTTTGCTTTATGTAATTTCTCGGCAAAGTACCACCAGTCAGAAGGCTCAATCTTGTATTTTGCCCCTTCCCTCTCAGCAATTTTTTGCATTTCCTTAAGTTCTTCTCCAGCGACTTTTAATGCAGGTGTCCACAGTTGATCAAGAAGTGTGTATACATTTGCAGGAGTTTTAGCCATTCTGTTGTCAAGATTCAGATCGGCGTGTGACTTAAACCCGAGAAGTTTTGCCCTTTTTGCGCGAAGAGTAACCAAATCTGTGAGAACTTTTTTGTTGTCAAGCTTATCACCATGATTTCCCCGCGTAAGATAGGCATCATATAGCTTTTTACGTAAAGCACGATTTTCATCGTAAGTAAGGAAGGGAAGCATGCTTGGTTTATGCGTTGTGAATACCCATTTTCCTTCAAGGCTATCTTTTTTAGCAAGTTCAGCTGCGCCATTAATGACATTCTGAGACAATCCTTTTAAATCAGCTGCATTATCAATAACCAATCTGAATTTATTTGTCTCTGCCAGGACATTCTGACTGAATTTCACGGACAGCACTGATAACCTTTCATTAAGCTTTTTAAGGGTGTCCCGATCTGCACCTTTAAGAAGAGCTCCGTTACGTACAAAATTTTTATAAAGGTTTTCAAGCAGAAATTCCTGTTCGGGAGTAAGTGACAATTTTTCTTTACTATCATATAAAGATTTTATCCTTTTGAAAAGCGCAGAATCAAGCAGGATTTCATCACGATATGCTGAAAGTAAAGGAGAGACTTCCACTTCGATCTTTTGAAGTGAATCGTTTGTATTCGCAGTTGCCAGAGAGAAAAATACGAAAGAGACTTTGTTCAGGATCTCACCAGACCTATCTAACGCTTCAATCGTATTCTGAAATGTCGGTGTGCTTTTACTATTAGAAAGATTTTTAATTTCTTCTCTGCCATCCGCCATTCCCTTAATGAAAGCAGGCATATAATGTTTTGCCATAATCTTTTCAAATGGAGGAACCTCGAAGGGAGTATTATAAGCAGAAAAAAACGGATTTGATTTATCGACTAAAACAACAGGTTTACTTTTACAACCTGTAACAGCTATACCGATGAATCCGCATAACAACAATAGTTTATAGGACTTTTTCATGACTCGAAAACTTAATGGTTATTTATATGTAATGATAGAAATACAAATTAAGGTTATTCAAATCTGGAATCAAAAGAAACTTAATGAATTTATCAGATTTACTTACGGAATGAAACTCTGGATAAACGCCTTATTATTTAGAAAGGATGTTTTAGCGACAAATATTTACTACTTTTGGAATCCTTTATTAAGAAATAAGGAGTATATATAAGGAGAGATGGCAGAGTGGTCGAATGCGGCGGTCTCGAAAACCGTTGTTCGCCTTCCGGCGAACCGGGGGTTCGAATCCCCCTCTCTCCGCAAAGACTGAATAAACC
>JADGPU010000147.1 GCA_017882305.1 Bacteroidales bacterium
CCTTCAGAGAGCCCGTTCACTATGACATAGCTTTCACCCAGCATCGGACCAAGTTCGACTTCACGGATCTTAAAAACAGGTTCTTCCGAACCCGGTTGTTTAACGTATACAACAGAGCGTTTGCCGGTCCACAATACTGCTGATTTTGGAATGACAACATTATCAGTGTATTCGGCGAGTGTCGAAGAGGCAATTCCTGTTGCAAACATTTCAGGTTTAAGTTTTCCGGATTGATTTCCTGTTTCGACCCTTACTTTAGCAACCCTGGTAACAGGATCTATAACCGGATCAATGAAAATTATATTACCGGTAAAATCAGTACCGGGTAAAGCCTGAAGGTTAAATGAAAGTTTTTCACCTGTGTGCAAAAACTGGAGATCACTCTCATACGCATCGAACATAATCCAGACTTTTGAAAGATCAGCAATATCAAATAAAACTGTTCCCTGTGATACATGATCGCCGGTGTTAACCCGCCGGGCAGTCACTGTGCCTGAAGTATTTGATAACACTTCAAAATTATTCTGAATAACACCTGAATTTTCAATTTTTGCTATCTGATCATCCGTGAGTTTCCATTGGCGAAGTTTTTCTTTAGAAGCTTCGTACAATTCAGGTTGCAATTGTTTTGTTTTAACTGTTTCCAATAACTCCTGCTGTGCGGTGATGAGTTCCGGTGAATAAATTTCTGCTAGTAACTGTCCTTTATTTACCGGTTCCCCTGTAAAATTTATTGCCAGTCGTTCAATGCGGCCCGGAACATGTGCTACCTGACTCTGAAACAATCTTTCATCGGCCTGAACTTTACCATAAAGACGAACCTCTTTAATCGGTTTTTGCTTAGTTACGACTGAGGTAAGCACATTAGCCAGTTCTGCAGCTTCTTTGCTCAGATGGACTGCAGCCGGGTCAATAGAGGTTGTACTGCTTTGCGCAAGTGGAATTAAATCCATTCCGCATATGGGGCATTTGCCAGGCTCGGACATCCTTATCTGCGGGTGCATTGCACATGTCCATATTGTGCTTTTAACGGTTTCTGTGAGCTGACCAGACTTAGTATCACTTTTTCGTGAGGAATGAAAGAACAACCAGCCAATTAAAATACCACCAGTCAGCAACAGGCCATACTTTACATATTTATTCGAAAATATTTTTAATACTTTAAATTCTTTCATTGTTTTTAATGTTTATTGAATTTGTGAAAATGCCATTAATCTTTTTAACCACGCAACCGCTGTGTTGAAATCTGCAACAGCTTCGACCTGTTTGAGCTCATAATCCAGAGTCTGCTGCCGGATACGCAGAACATCGGTAAGTGCTGAATTTGAAACAGAAAAACTCTTCAGCATAAGATCAAGAGATTTTGAAGCCAGCTGATACTGATTATCATATAATTTAATCCGGCGTTGTGCATCCTGATATAACTGAACTGCCTGATAATATTCAGCCTGTAATGAATTTGCCGTAGACTGATAATTTTGTGATGTTGCTGTCTTCAAAAGTTCCGTTTCGCGAATCATGGCATTATATTTCTTTCTGTATACCGGCAAAGTAACAGTCAACATAGGCATTATCATGTCCCTGCCATTCATATCGGGCGCTCCCATTGCCGTACTTGATTTGCTTATGAGAGAATAATTCAATCCTAAACCAACCATTGGATATCCCATCCGTGTAACCATTTTTTTTCGAGCTTCGATTGATTGTTTTTCGTAATCCAGCATACCCAGCATGGGGTTATTTGTCAGCATGCTGTCTGAAACTGCAATCAGGGATAATTCAAGTGAATCCACGGCTATGTTTTCATAAGTGAAAACAGGTGAAGTAACAGTTCTGTTCAGATAAGTGTTAAACTGAGCCATAATAGTTTTCCTCTGATTTTTCAGCAATGAAATATTGTTTTCAAGGTCACCGGTTTCAATTTGTATCCTGTAAATATCTGTCAGACCTGAATTGCCTGAAGATGAGCCTATAGAACCAGATTGCATCGATGAAGAAGGCTTATTTGATCCTACAGAACCTGAATTGCTCTGACCGGTGCTCATAGTCTGCATTCCGGAAGAACCGGCACTGTTATTCTGAGCAGATCCGGAAGAGATGACAGGGTTGGATGAACTGGTTCCGGAACCTTCTGAAGGAGCTGCCTTGAATTTCACCAATGCAAGACGCTCGATTATTTTAAGAATTTCAATATTCTTTTCCGAAATACTTATATCCTTCTGAATTTTATATAATTCATACCAGTTACGTTGAATATCGTAAAAAACCTGCAACTTGGCATCGCGGAAATGTTCAAATTTTGCTTTTGCCATAAGACTCATTTCATCTTTGGCATTCTTAAGAACCCCAAACCAGGGGAACATCTGCATCAGCCTGATATCGGCTACCTGCTTTCCATTTACGAGCTCCATTGGTGACAAAAATACTCCCACGCTCAACTCCGGATCGGCTAAACTGCCGACCTGTGGAACCTTTTGCAATGCTGCCTGATACTCACTGAATTTTTGCAGTACTGCCGGATTGTTTTTTGCAGCAATTTCGAGATATTTAATTAGTGAATCAGGATACTGCTGACTGTTACCGACAAGCCAGCTGCCAAGTGCAATAAATGTAATAAGTAATTTTTTATATGATGTTGTTTTCATCTTCCAACGAATTATTTATAGTTTGAACAGCTGCTTTATTTTTATGAATTACTTCACCTTCTCTCCACATGGCCTGAAACAAGGGGACAACAAAAACTGTCATCACCTGTATTACCATTCCACCGAACATGGGGATCGCCATAGGGACCATTATATCGGCTCCTTTTCCTGTTGATGAAAGAACCGGCAGAAGGGCAATTACAGCAACAGCCGTTGTCATCATTGCAGGACGTACTCGCTTTTTCCCGGCCGTTACAACTGCTTCACGTACCTCATTGACAGTTGAAGGTTTCTTATCTTCAAAGACCTGGTGAATATAAGTCCCCATTATAACCCCATCGTTGGTTGCTATACCAAACAAGGCAATGAATCCTACCCATACCGCCACGCTAAGATTAATAGTGTGCATCTGAAACATATCCCGGAGGTTCAATCCGGCAACGGAAAAATTCATGAACCAATCCTGTCCATACAACCAGAGCATTATAAATCCTCCTGAGAAAGCAACGAAAACGCCTGAGAAGTGAATAAATGAAGCAGTAATTGTACGGAATTGAAAATATAATAAAAGAAAAATCATTATTAAGCTAATGGGAACAACTATTGACAGTCTCTTTGTGGCTCTTAACTGATTTTCATAATTACCGGCAAATTTGTAGGTAACCCCCGGAGGTAGCTTTATCTCACCGGAATCAATTTTCCCTTTTATGATCTTGCTGGCTTCTTCAACAACATCAACTTCAGCTTTGCCTTCCAGCTTGTCGAAAATAACAAAACCGACAAGGAAGGTGTTTTCGCTTCTGATCATCTGTGCCCCACGTGTATAGTCAATATCTGCGACTTCACCAAGTGGTATCTGAACACCGTTCATTGAAGGTACCAGAATTCGTTTTATGTCATCGGGATTATCACGTAGTTCACGCGCATATCTTACTCTTAACGGGAACCGTTCCCTTCCTTCAACAGATGTTGAAAGTGTCATTCCACCGACTGCAACCTGCAATATTTCCTGAACTTCGCTGACTGACATTCCATAACGGGCCATTGCTTCACGATTTAGCTTTATTTCGAGGTATGGGGCTCCAACGGCACGGTCGTAGAAAACAGCGGAAGCCTTTATCGAAGGCACTTCCTTTAACGCTTTTTCAAATATCATCCCAGCCTGTTCTATTGTATTAAGATCAGGACCATAAACTTTCAGTCCCATCGGAGCGCGCATTCCTGTTGACAACATAACGAGACGTGTTTCAATAGGCTGCAATTTGGGAGCTGAGGTCAGTCCCGGTATATCGGTTACTTTTGCTATCTCTTTCCAGATGTCCAATGGCTTTTTGATCTGTGGACGCCACTGACGGAAATATTCTCCTTTTTTATCTGGTATAAGACTATCGGATTGTATAACTCTGAATGCCTCTTTTTCAGGATTGAATTTCTTATTGCCTTTTAGTATAAAGCTACCATTCCTCTCCACTTTAAACTGCATCCGGTGACCATTCTCATCCAGAATATATTCGGACCGGTAGTTGATCGTATTTTCGAACATCTGGATCGGCGCAGGGTCAAGGGCAGAATTGACCCGGCCCCATTTGCCCACAGCCACCTCAACTTCCGGAATTGTTGAAAGACGTTTATCGAGTGTTTCAATATATTCAAGATTCTTTTCAATACTTGAATGCGGCATACTGGTAGGCATAAGAAGAAATGAGCCCTCATTAAGTGATGGCATAAATTCCTTGCCCATACTTTTCCAGGCAAGCAGTCCAAAAAAGAGAGTGAATGCAGGTATTAAAAGGAATTTCCATTTATTCTGCAAAGCCCAGCGAATTATGTTTTCATAAAAATGTACCATCGACATTAATGCCAGAAGAATCACGGTTACAATTCCTGCAACAAAGAAGAAGTTTACTAATTCACTGTTATGGGCACCCAGAGGCAACCATTCAATCGAGAGGTACCAGGTTGCAAACAGAACAGTGATGAATATATTTATATAGTTTGGAAATTCTTTCCGTTTATCAGACCATCTGTAATCCAGCAGATTATTTATCCCCACGGCCGTTATTGCCAGCGCCGGCCACATTTGCCAGAAAACAGCAAAAATCAAACCAGCTGCTATAAGACAGCCATTCCATACTCTCTTTATTTTCTTCCTGTCGAAAGAAATATTGAAGAAAATATGTACCAGTGTCGGCAAGACGACTATTCCGAGGATAAATGCCGAAAGCAGGGCAAATGTTTTAGTAAAGGCAAGAGGATGAAAAAGTTTTCCTTCCTGCGCTTGCATGGCAAATACCGGAAGAAAACTTACAATTGTCGTGGCGATAGAAGTCACAACTGCAGCTCTAACCTCAGTTGTGGCAAGGTAAATTACCTGCATTAATTTTTTACCGCGTAATCCATGATTTTCAGGCATCTCAAGATGCCGGAGAATATTCTCCACATCCACAATACCAATATCCACCATTACTCCAATGGCAATTGCAATTCCGGATAACGCTACAATATTGGCCTCTACCCCGAAAAATCTCATCAGAATAAAGGTCATTAAAACACCAATCGGCAGCAAACCGGCGACTATCAAGGATGCCCTGAGGTTCAGTACCAATATAATTATTACAATAATACTGATCAGAATTTCATGGGAAAGGGCAGACTGGAGTGTTCCGATTGTCTCTTTGATCAACCCTGTTCTGTCATAAAATGACACCACTGTAACCTTTGAAACAGTACCATCAGGTAAAGTTTTTTGCGGCAACCCGGATTCAATTTCCTTTATCTTTTCTTTGACATTGTTAATTACCTCCATGGGGTTTGAGCCATATCGTGCCACAACCACGGCTCCGACTGCCTCTGAACCGGCTTTATCAAGCCCACCTCGCCGTGTAGCAGGACCAAAATTAACATGGGCCACGTCCTTAATTCTGACAGGGACGTTATTTCTGACGGCGACAACAGAAATCTCCAGATCGTTCAGGCTTTTTACATAACCTAATCCGCGAATGATATACTCAACATTATTAAGCTCAATTGTTTCGGCCCCGATATCAAGGTTGCTGTTCTTCACAGCATTCATCACATCCATAACTGACACACTATAAGCCTTCAGAGCATCAGGATTAAGATCTACCTGGTATTCTTTCATGAATCCGCCAACAGATGCCACTTCGGAAACACCTTCTGCAGTTGAAAGACTATATTTGACATAAAAATCCTGAATGGTTTTTAATTCCACTGGATCCCAGCCACCATTAGGCTTTCCTGTCTTCGGATCTCTTCCCTCAAGAGTGTACCAGAATATTTGCCCAAGGGCGGTTGCGTCAGGTCCAAGAGAAGGTTGTACTCCGGAAGGTAGAGTACCCGATGGGAGGGAATTAAGCTTTTCAAGAATCCTTGACCTGCTCCAGTAGAATTCAATGTTGTCTTTGAAAATAATGTAGATGAATGACATTCCAAACATTGAGGTACTCCTTATTGTTTGAACACCAGGGATGCCTAGCAGAGCTGTTGTTAAAGGATAGCTTATCTGATCCTGAATGTCTTTAGGTGAACGACCCATCCATTCGGTTGC
>JADGPU010000148.1 GCA_017882305.1 Bacteroidales bacterium
AATTGTTAACCAGTTTTTAGAGGAAGGCGGAAGTTTCATAGTGCCGGTCAATTGATTAAGTAAGAGTAAAAGTAAAAATAGGAAATTATTGGATTAATCCTACATCTGTCTGATTTAATAATCTGACAGGGTTTTCCATAGATCTTTTTTGCCACAAAGACGTTAACCTGCCTGACGTGCAGTACTTCATGATTCAGGTAACAAATTATATTCATTTTTTTGAAAGTTACCCCCTTTCATTTTCCCCCAAGGGAGGGCCGAGCGTTCAAAAATTGCCTGGTAGGCAATTTTAGCGAAGGCGCCAGACTGTCGCGTTGGCCATCGCTCATGCTGGCCCCTCCCTAAAATTAGCCAAAGGGCTAATTTCTTAACGGTCGGTCCCCCCCGTGGGGGAAGGATGGGAAGGGGGTGACTAACGAGACAAAACATGATAAAACAATCTCTACAATAATGTTACCAAAATTGTGAAATATTACACTGCCGCCAGGCAGGTTTGCGCTTTGGTGGCATTTTTGTAAAACAAGTGAATCTGTTTATTCTTCCCCGCTTATCAATTGCGAAATGATGCGTTTCAGACCGGCATACGATTTAACAACCTGTAAATCGTTGTTTTCATCCGCTACATTCTGAGGTGGATTATAAAGTATTCCATGGTCCGCTTTTTTCAGCATCGAAATGTCGTTATAAGAATCTCCGATGGCAATTACCTTATAATTAAGACTTTGAAGTGCCTCTACAACACGTTTTTTACCATCTTCCTGCCTCAGGTTATAATCTGTAATATTGCCTTCAGTATCAGTCGTCAGATGATGGCAAAAAAGAGTGGGTCTTCCAAGTTGGCTGATTAGCGGATCAGCAAATTCACTAAATGTATCTGATACTACAACAAGCTGAGTTTTCGTACGGAGCCAATCAATAAATTCCAATGCCCCTGGCAGCGGTTTAAGGAGAGATATTACATTCTGAACATCACGAAGAGTCAATCCGTATTTGTGTAACAGCTCCAATCTCCTCTTCATTAGCACATTATAGTCGCTAATATCCCTTGTTGTAAGCTTAAGCTCATCAATTCCTGTGTGGCTGGAAACATTTACCCAGATTTCCGGTACAAATACACCTTCGAGGTCTGAACAAACAATATGCATGGCAAGCTTATTTATAATACTTAAGTATAAAATCCTTTAACAACCCATAACTATTTTCCAGAGAAAAATAATGTTCCGGCTTTTGCTCTAAACCAGCAAGAGATACTGGCATGGGAGGTTCAATATTTAAAATTTGCCGCAATTCCTCTGGAAACTTTGCAGGATGAGCCGTTTCAAGAGAGATACATAGCAGTTTTCCCGGCATAGTGTTCTTATTTATCCTTGAATACTCCTTTATTCCCTTCCATGCAATGGCTCCATGAGGCTCAAGTAACAAATTGTATTTTTTGTACACATCATCGATGGTATTCCTTGTCTCTTCATCCGTCACACTAACTGCAAAAAGATCTTCACGCATTTGGTTCAGGTCAGGAGGTTTGATAATACTTCCTGATTCATCCATAACACCTCCATAAAAGGCTATAATTCTTGCCAGGTTGCTGGGATGACCAACATTCATAGCGCTTGAAATGCAGTTTTTTGAAGGATCGATTATTTTATAGCTTCCTGTATTTAAGAATTCAGGTACTTCATTATTGGCATTTGTTGAAATAATAAATTGCTTTACAGGTAGACCAATCTTCTTCGCAATAAGACCACCCATCAGATTACCGAAATTTCCTGATGGCACGCTGAAAATGGCTTTCTCGTCTACATTTGCAGCGAGTTTTGAATAAGCATAAAAATAGTATACCGATTGTGGCAATAATCTTCCGATGTTTATTGAATTGGCTGATGTGAGTGGAATACCCGATAGTGCATGATCCAAAAAAGCCATTTTGACTAACCTCTGGCAGTCATCAAATTTCCCATCAATGGCAATTACGTTTATATTGTTTTGGAGAGTGGTCATCTGTTTTCGTTGCATCAGGGTAACCTCATTTGCAGGGAATAAAATAATTGCCCTGATGTTTTTTAGCCCATAAAAAGCATTGGCAACTGCACTACCTGTATCTCCGGATGTGGCCGTTAGTACTGTAAGATGTTGATTATTAAGCGATAAGTAATACTGCATCAACCGGCTCATCATCCTGGCCGCAAAATCTTTAAATGATGCGGTGGGTCCCTGATCCAAACGCATTATGTACTTCCGGTCATATACTTTTTCAAGTGGTACATCAAAGTTATATGCCTCAGCACACAATCGCGATAATTCTTCTTTATCTATTTCATTACCAATGATTTTATGAAGAATTCTGTAGGCTATTTCATGATATTCCTTACAGGGAAAACTCGCCAGTTCCCTGGGCGAAATCAATGGTAATGAAGCAGGAAGATACAATCCTCCATCCGGAGCCAGACCTCTGAGGAGAGCTTCACTAAAGCCAACCTCCGGCGACTTCAGGTTTGTTGAGTAATATCTTATCGGTTTTCTTCTCAATCAATTGGATTTTACTTTTGCCTTACACATTGACCACACGCATCAGATCAGCGAATACACCTGCAGCTGTGACTTCAGCTCCTGCACCATATCCCTTAATCACCATCGGAAGTTCATTATATCTGTTGGTGGTAATAAGAATGATATTATTGCTTCCTTCAAGATTAAATGATGGATGATCAGCTCCGATTGTAAGAAGTTCAACCTTCGCTTTACCCAGTTCCATAGTTGCAAAAAACCGCCACTTCAGGTTTTGTTTTGTCAGTTTCTTTCTTTTTTGTTCGAATTCAGCATCAAATTCCTTAACTTTTTCGAAGAAATTATTCAGATCGCCTTTAAAACATTCATCAGGAAGGAACTTATTAATAATAACATCTTCTCTTTCAATTGAATAACCAGCTTCTCGCGCCAGGATCATAATTTTTCTGACCACATCTGTTCCGCTTAGATCAACGCGCGGATCTGGTTCTGAATAACCTATTTCCCTTGCTTTTCTGATAGCGCTGCTCAATGGCATTTCGGGGCTGAGTTCATTGAATATGAAATTCATTGTTCCTGACAGTACAGCTTCTACCTTCAGGATCTTATCTCCGCTCAGAACCAGGTCATTAATAGTTTTGATAATTGGCAGACCGGCACCAACGGTGGCCTCATACATAAACCTCACTCCACGCTCATTGGCAATACTCTTCAATTGTTGATAATAACTTTGCTTCGAGGAACATGCAAGCTTGTTTGCAGTAACTATTGAAACATATCGTGAAAGAATCTCACCATATCGTGATGCAACATCTTCAGCGGCTGTGCAATCGATAAAAACAGAATTCCTGAGATTCAACTTTGTCATTTGCTGAATGAAGAGCGATATATCTCCTTTTTCACCAGAAGTTTTTAGTTCTTCCTTGTAGTTTTCCAGAGGAATTCCTTTCTTATCGATGAACATTTTTCTGGAATTAGTCACCCCTATAAGATTTATTTTCAGGTTATGTTCACTGACAAGAGTAGAATACTGTTTTTGAAGTTGTTTCATAAGGCTTGTTCCAACCAGCCCTGTTCCGGCAATAAAAAGGTACATCTCTTTGAACCGGGAAAGGAAGAAACCATCATGGATGACATTTAGCGCTTTTTTAAGACTCTCATTCTTTATAACAACAGAAATATTCAGTTCGGAGGAACCCTGTGCCGTTGCAATTACATTTATTCCATTCCTCCCAAGCGATCTGAATAGGGTCGCTGATATTCCCGGAGTATTTTTCATCCTTTCACCCACAATTGCTATGATTGAGAGATTCTTCTCAATAAGGATTTTTAGTTCCTTGTTATGATCAATTTCGATTTTGAATTCATCATTTAATGCATCGGACGCAATTATTGAATCGGACGGACTTATAGCAAAGGTTATCGAATACTCTGAAGAAGCCTGAGTTATCAGGACTACGTTAATATTTTTTCTGGCTAATGCTCCAAAAAGTCGCATAGATGTTCCTGAGACACCAACCATTCCTGTTCCCTGGAGGGTGATCAGGTCAATATGATCAATCGAGGAAATCCCTTTGATGGGGCTGATGTTATTATCATTCGACTTATTGCTGATAATTGTTCCTTTTGATTTGGGGTTGAATGTGTTCAGGACAATAATGGGAATGTTTTTTTTATATACAGGACGCAGGGTAGGTGTATAGATTACCCTGGCGCCAAAATGTGATAATTCAATTGCTTCGGAATAAGTAAGGCTTTCAATTGCATATGCTCTTTCGACTTTTTTTGGATCGGCAGTCATAAAACCATCCACATCTGTCCAGATCTCCAGAACATCAGCATTGAGTGCCGCTGCAAAAATTGAAGCAGTATAATCTGATCCTCCTCTTCCTAAGGTTGTTGTTTCACCTCTGGCATTACTGGCAATGAATCCGGGAACAATGATGCGTTTTCTGATTCCTGCAAGACTTTTTGTTATAAGACTATAAGTTTTATCGAAATCAACATTTGCAAATCCGAAGTTGCTGTCAGTCTTGATAAAATTTCTGGCATCAATCAGCTGACTATCCTCTATTAAGTTGCTTAATATCAACGACGATAAGATTTCTCCGGTACCCAGTATCTGATCAAGAGAATGCTTACTGAGTTCGCGAAGAAGATAAATCCCATTCAATGTTTCTCTCAGTTCATCAGAAATATTTTTAATGTCACCAATGACAACATCCTGTTTATTTTTAACAATCAATTGTTTGGCAAATTCAATATGTTTGGCAATCACCTTTTCAAGCAGGATCTCATAATCATCATCCCTGTTTGAAGCAAGTTCACTTAAATGTTTGAGATCATCTGTGATTCCCTGTAAGGCAGATATAACGATCAGACAAGGAGAACCTTGTGATTCAATTATTTTCTTAACCCCTCTGATGCGTTCAGGAGATCCTACTGATGTACCACCAAATTTCAGGACTTTCATTTCCTCTATACATTTAAAAAAATAGCATCCTCAGGATGCAATAAAATCGGATGCAAAAGTATAAATATTTATTAAAAAATTCATATATTTAAAGAGATATTAATTAGAGTGGACAAAAAAATTTATATATTGTAGTAAATTGCTTAAATTGCTTAATAACACTGAAAATAGAGATGTCTTGAAGGAAAGGTCGCAATAAGGTGCACAAAGAGCTTCAACAACACTCCCTGAAATGGATTAAAATATCATCAGCTTGAAGCTGCCTTCTCAAGCCTCCTAAGTATTGAAAAGATAAATGTAGCAGACAGCAGTAAGCAAATAATGAATACCAGCCAGAGAGTGCTCAGATGAATCTTGGTCCATAGCAATGATCCCACAAATAACAATTTGTTTCCGGTAGCTGTAGCGAGCAGCCAGCCTCCTTGCATAAGTCCCTGGAATCTTGAAGGCGCAACTTTCGAAACAAATGAAAGGCCCATCGGGCTTAGGAACAATTCTGCCACTGTTAGTATCAGGTAACTGCTTACAAGCCAGTAAGGTGATACCCTGTCTGTGTCTACAACGGGTGATCCATGAAGAGAGGCAGGTGACGGAGCTCCGATAGAGCCAACAAGGACAATTAAGAATCCAAAAGCAGCAATGATTAATCCTATACCGATCTTCTTGGGTGTCGATGGTTCAATCCCCTTCTTGTTAAGCCATGTAAAAACAGCCATAACAGGAAAAGTAAGTGCTACAATAAATAGAGGATTGAATGACTGGAAAACTTCAGGTGATATCGCATTCTGCAGACTGAATTTTGTCAGACCAAATACCTTGCTGAGTATCGTAGTCGGATCGTATCCATAGGTGAAAAACATTATGAACCACAATGAAATAAGGAGCAAAACTCCTCCAGCAATCTTTGCATTCCTTTTCAATTTCCTGGAAAACAGAAGGACTATTCCTGCGATTGCACCTATAACCGCAAGTATGGACGGGAGTGTAAAGAACATATTCGTAAAAATACCAACCTGCTTGACCGTATAATCTCTGGCGAAGAGTGTAAGTGTAAGTCCGTTCTGGTGAAATGACATCCAGAAAAATACCGCTACTACGAAAACCAGTACCAGGGCAGTGATCCGTGCCTTCTCATCCTTTCTGGAAGTCATAAGTATCCATGTAATAAATGCGGCAAACAATCCGAAGGCAAATCCATTGGCCCAACCAATCTGCTTGATGTA
>JADGPU010000066.1 GCA_017882305.1 Bacteroidales bacterium
GTGTTCAGAATCATTTTTAGTACCAGGTGTTTAAACAATGGCGTCGAAAAAGTAGCAGCAAAAAACTGAGTTTCGTCATCCAGAACAAAATTAATACCGTTTTGATCATCCAGAATTTTAAACCTGTGAAGCTTTATTGATTTTTGCTGATGCGCCCGCCTTATAAGAACTTTACTGCTGAAATCAAAACCCAGCAGACGATCTCTTGATGCTATACCATTAATATCTGGCCAATCAAGGGTTCTCGGTGATCGCCATAATAGTTTTTCCCAGGCCTCTTCACTCGAATTGCTTTCCGGCATAAAAAGATAACAGAGTGAAAGATTCATTTCTTTTTCATGAACATTCTCAAAAGGATATAAGCTAAAAGTAGGTGACCTTTCGGTAGTATCAGTAATTACAGTTATACCTAACTTATTATCTGTTTCATATAGTAAAAAGTCACCCTTTTCATAACAATCAGTTTCCCTGACTATAAATTTCCCGATGAAGTTAATATCTGTGGAATCCCAAAATTTAATAAAGGCATCAATCTCATTTTCAATGGCTTCATTGCCTAAATTATAATAGAAGAGCGCAATTCCTGCCACAGCGAGCAGAATTGTCGAAGACTGCATCCTGGTACTTCCTGTAATGGCCATTGGTCCGACAGTCAGATTAATCTTTTCAATATCTGTATTCTCAATGACACGTTTTGATCTTTCAGCTACCTCGCACAGCATATCATCGGGGTTGCAATAAAGGAAAAAAGGCTTCCTTTTTGAAATCTGAGCTGCCTTTTCAACAGCACCTATAACAAATGGAGTTTCTCCGCCCTCTGTAGTTCCAATTAAAAGATCACCATTTTTAAATCCGGCTTCCAGCAATTGTCTGGCCCCAAATTGGGGAAAATCTTCAAAGTTCTCGATTGAGCGGATCAATGCAACATCTCCTCCGGCCATAAAACTGAATACCTTGTTTTCAATAGCTTCGTCCTTGTGTACCTGATGCCAGAGTGTTTCAATCGTAAGAGACAACCTTCCTGTAGCTCCGCATCCACAGAAATAGATATTATTTCCTGAGTTTAATGTATCCTTAATGATATCCTTCAGATAGTAAATCTGTGTTAATTTTTCTGATAATACATTTATCGTAAAATTGTCGAGTTCTTTCAGCTTTGCAATAGCCTCAGGCAGATTATTTAAAGAGAGATACGACAGATCTCTTGTAAGGGGATGTGAAGATTCCGTTATAAGTTTCCCAAGTTTATACTGAGATGCAATTGCCAGAAATTTCTCTGCTTTTAAATCCGAATCATTCATTATTATTATGTATATAAATATCTGTAATTACTATAGTGTGTAAAATGAACAGATTTACATCTTATTTCTGGTTCTTTTATTAAAAGTCGAGCAAGTCAACATTTGTCCTGTAATCTCCAAGCAAATGTTCAGCAAAATAATACCACATAAGCCTGTCGAAATAAGGAATTTCATTTCCATAAGCATGACGCTGACCCGGCAACATCATAAAATCAAATCGCTTATTTGCCTTAATAAGTGCATCCACCACCCTGAGAGTATTCCCCGGATGAACATTATCGTCGAGGTCACCGGTTACAAGTAACAGGTAACCTTTAAGATTTTTTGCTATATCCTGGTTCTTATCAACTGTGCCTTTAAAAATAATTTCAACATCTTTATTTTTATTCAGGCTGTCTTTCTGTTCCTCCTTCCTGATTATCTTCTTTTCGATCTCTGTTACCCCATTATAAGTCTCACCCCACCACTGATTATATATATTATTATCATGATTTCCTGAAGAAGAAACGGCAACTTTGTAGAAATCGGGATAGGAAAGAATCGCAGCTGTTGACATAAATCCTCCTCCGGAATGACCATATATTCCAACCCTGCTGATATCAATAAATTTATATTTATCTGCAAGCTGTTCGATACCATATTTGTCATCGGCAAGAGGGTAATCTCTCAGAGCTTTATAACCAAATGTATGGTAGTAACTATTTCTCATCGGGCTCCCTCCCCTGTGGCCAAAGTTCACCACTATAAATCCAAGCTGGGCCAGCGCCACATTTTTACCACCTGTGACCGTAAATGAGTACTGGACTGATTCTGTCTGAGGACCGGGGTAAACAAAAGAAATTACGGGATATTTCCTCGTGGAGTCAAAATTAAATGGCTTATACATAACACCATACAGGTCAGTGACACCATCTTTTGCTTTTACAACAATAGTTTCGGGCATCTTCCATCCTGTTTTAAAGAGCTGGGAAAGATCGGCTTTTTCAAGTTTCATGATTACGTTCCCATTATTATCGCGAAGAACAGCTTCAGGAATTTTATCGACAGTTGAATACGTATCGACAAAATACTTGTTTGATTTTGACATGCTGAAAGAATGATTGGCTCCTTCTTTTGTGATTAGTGTAGTTCCTCCTTTGTCAATAGAAGCTTTGTACTTCATACTATAATATGGATGAACTCCTTCTTCTTTACCGAATGCCTCAAAGTACAACATTCTGCCAAGCGTATCGATCCTCTCCACCCTTCCGGTTACAAAATATCCGTTAGTGATCTGGTTCTTTAGATTTCCTTTCCCATCATAAAGATAAAGCTGCCCCCAGCCGGTCCTTTCCGACCACCATATTATATCATTACCTTCATTAAGAACAGATAACCTGGAATATTCGTCATTAAAATATGGCCATGTTTCCTCACTGAAAAGGACTGACAGAGCCCCCGTTTCAGCATTTACAAGGCAAACGTCAAGGGTTTTGAGTGGCCTGTCTTTACGGATTAGAATTAGCTTGTCAGCGTTTTTCTGAGAAGACCATTCAACGTTTATCGTCTGATCTTTCCACTTCTTAAGATCAACATTCACATGTTTTTTACTGACCAGGTCAAAAATTACTAACTCCGATTGTGGCACAAATTCTTCTCCGGGCATTGAATACTTGTAAGTCTTGAGCTTAGGGCGTGGCTGCGCAAGCACATCAACAACAAACAGATCTTTTACTTTTCTCTCATCCTGCCTTTCAACATAAAGTTTTTTTGAATTCTTAAACCACTCTGCATTCGATTTTACCTTTTTATTTTTGATTGTATCTTCAGAATTCCGGGCATAGCTATAATATCGTTCTCCATCTGTAGTAAGCTGAATCTCGACACTATCCTTGTCTTTTGTTTTCATCAGGTACAGGTTATGGTTTTTAGCGTAGACTATCCATGTACTGTCTGATGAATATGTTGTCCACGATGGTAACTTTTTTTCCTTCCAGAGAGAATCCTTTATAGTCAGTTTCTGTGTTGTTATATCAAAATTGAATTTCATGGAATCAACCACGAACGTAAATTTTGTAATACTCTTTTTATCAAATTTTATATCCTTAACAGGAAGATCCAGATCATTATAAGGATGATGAGTGAGCTTGCGTAATTCCGCAGCCATAAACTTGCTTTCAAACATTGACTGCTTCGACTTTGCTGCAGCATCTACATAATAAAAATTTTTGCCGGCAGATGTTTTAAAGGAATACCAGAATATATCCGATTCTTCAATCCAGTTGGCATTTACAGCCAGATCACCGTATTTTGGGGTTAAATTATCTGCCCTGAATTTTTCAGCTGCTTTAAAGTCAGCCTTTTGCGCTGCTGAACAGAGAGATATTGCCAAAAGGATCTGGATAAACCATAAACGTTTCATATGCTAAAAATTTCGATTAAAATCATTGGGGAGGTAATATTATTAAAAATTTCCACGATTCGGGGTCGTATAAATATATAAATTTTACATTCGCGATTCTTTTAATGATTTTCTAAGGAAAAACAAATGATGAAACGAATTCTTCCAATCCTGATTTTTTTTATTTGATTTTGTCAGCTTCCTAATTCTCAGGCTGCAGTTAGTCAGGGGAAACAAACTGCCAATGCAATTTACGTTAATGCAGCTTTCAAATTCTGAGGCCGATTGAACATTCACGTCCGGCATTAAGAGCTTTCAGGTTAGTATCAACAATATGATCACCCTTACTGCCAAACAATTTTCTTACAGCATTTTCCAAACTGGTGAAAGGCATATCGATAAATGGTGAGGCAGCACCCAGAATTACAATGTTTCCCGATCGTGCTGATCCTGATTCTTTCGCAATTACATCTGCATCAATAATAATATGATTTTTTATTTTTTTTATCTCTTTCAGAATCTCAGCTAATGAGGGATAGTCAGGAATATTAATAAATGGATTCGAATTGGTTACCAGCCAACCTTTATCAGATAACCAGGGAAGGTATCTGAGGGATTCCATTGGTTCAACTGAAATAATAAGATCTGCTTTACCATATGGAATCAGATCGGATGAGACCGGCTTGTCAGAAAGCCTTAGATGCGACTGAACATCACCTCCGCGCTGGCTCATGCCATGGACTTCCGATTGTTTAAGAAAAAGATCATTTGCAACTGCAGCAAGGCCTATAGACGCCGCTATTGACAAAATTCCCTGTCCTCCTACTCCGGCTAATATAATGTCGTTTTTCATCTTTTAGCTTATAGAGTTATTCATTGAATTTCCTGATCTCTTTCTCCTGGTTGCAGTCTGAATACATTCCCTTGAAGCGATTACTACTGAAACTCCTTTATATTCAAACTCTTCTTTCAGGGTACATACATTTTCTGAGTGATTCTTGCGTAAAGGGACTATGCTTCTTAAATGATCAGGGTTTACTCCAATACCTTTACAAATCTGTTGTATCCTGCCTGTGGCCTGTGATTTCTGACCACCTGTCATCCCCGTAGTGGAATTATCGGATATAATAATTGTTACCGATGAGTTTTTAACAACAGCATCAAGTAACCCGGTCATCCCTGAGTGGGTAAAAGTTGAATCTCCGATAACAGCTACTGATGGGAATAATCCGGCATCGGAAGCTCCGATAGCCATCGTTACTGAAGCACCCATATCGACACATGAATTAATTATGTTATATGGAGGAAGAGCTGCAAGTGTGTAACAACCTATATCGGAAAAAACATGTCCCGAACCATATGGTTTAATAGCATCGATTAAAGAATTGAACATATCAGCATGTCCGCAACCGTTACAAAAAGAGGGCGGCCTCATCTTGACCAGAGACGGAACAGCTTGTCCATAACTTAAAGGTAATCCAATGGCTTTTGCAACAATTGCAGGGTTTAATTCTCCATCACGTGGAACTGTTCCATCCAGTCTTCCATAGATTTTTATCCCATCGTCCAGGATTCCTCTTAGAGCCTCTTCAAGAACCGGTGCTCCTTCCTCAAGAATAAGGATCTCTTTGCATCTTCCGGTTATATGCTTTATCAGGTCCTTTGGAAAAGGGTATGCCGTAATTTTAAGTACAGGAAAATTATCGATAGAGTCTCCGACATTTTCTAAAAAGTAGTTATACGCAATTCCGCATGTTATTATTCCAAGGTCTCTTTTATTCCCGTCTTTAAAATTGTTATATTTTGAGATCAGGCTATCGTATCTTAATGATTCATATGATGATAGCAGTGACTTGTATTTCCCCCTCGCAATTGCTGGAAGAAGAACAAACTGGAGCGGGTCAACAGGGAGGGAAAGCTCTTTCTGTGGGAGACCTGGCCTTAAATTAACACTGGCTCTTGAATGAGCCAGACGAGTTGTTATTCTGAAAAGAACAGGTGATTTATATTTTTCAGAGATCTCAAATGCATCAAAAACCATATCATAGGCTTCCTGCTGGTTTGAAGGTTCAAAGCATGGAACAAAAGCGAACTTTCCATAAAACCTCGAATCCTGTTCATTCTGGGAAGAATGCATAGATGGGTCATCAGCCGATACAATAATCAAACCACCATTTACTCCTGTAATAGCAGAATTAATGAAACCATCGGCAGCCACATTCAGACCAACATGTTTCATTGCAACCATTGCCCTTTTACCGGCATAAGACATCCCGAGTGCAGCCTCTATGGCGGTTTTCTCATTCGAGGACCACTCCCGGTGAACCTTATGATCAGAACTATCTTCAGATGATTGTATGTACTCCATGATCTCGGTTGATGGAGTTCCTGGATATGCATACATCCCGCTTAATCCTGCATCTAATGCAGCCTTTGCTATCGCTTCATCACCCAGCAACAAAAGTTTCTTCATTTCTTATTTTAATAATTAGCTTTTGTAATAAAGTTAAAGTTAGCGAGTAATTTGAATATTAGTCAATCTTCCGACACATCACGTTAAAATATAGTTAAATGTTTCACCGTTACACTCAATAATGTTTATTTTGCATCGCTATTCGATTTAATTATATTATATAACGGATCTAGTTGAACAAATTTTTTTATACAATCCTGCTTTTCCTCCTTTCCGTTTCTGACACTTTTGGGCAGACAATTGAAAATGAAAAATATGTTCAGGTAAGCGGAATTATTACAGATATATTGTCTAAACCTGTAGCAGGTGTTGCTGTTGTATCCAGAAAGCTTAAAAAGGGGATCCTTAGCGAAAGATCCGGAATTTATTCTATTACCAGTACGCCGGGGGATACCATTTACTTCAGAGCTTTAGGATTCAAAAGATATCATACCATCATTCCTGAAACATTCAAAGAAAGACATTGTGAAGTTGATATAGCTCTGGAAATCGATACTATTCAAATCAAAGAAGTGAATATCATGCCATGGAAGAATTACAGTGATTTTATTAAAGATATAACCAAGGCGCGACCTGCTGATCCGATAATTGAAAATATGAATGATAATATCGCTTCAATCTATGTGGCAATAGCAAATCAGGGAAATTACAAGATCTCTCCTGAAGCTGGTTACAGAAACGCAATGGAACAGAATTTTGGTGCGATGGCAACAAGAGGACAATATCCAATCAACAACCTTTTGAATCCATTTGCCTGGGCCAAATTTATAAGTGGTATAAAAAACGGACTTTTTAAAAATCAGAAGTTCAACAAACCTGTTAAAGCCAAAGTCAGAAAGAAAATTAAAAAAGCTGATAGCGATAATTAATCATCTGTTTCTTTTGACTAAAAAGCCAGATTAGAAAGGGAGTTTTTAAAAACAAACTCAGTAACTGATTTCCGTGGCCTTCTCTTTTCATCCCTCTTTAACAAATCTGGAGTCAGGAAGGATCCATCACCCAGATATCCCACTGCCATCATTGCCACCGGCTCAATATCGTCTCCTAATTTGAAGTATTTCTTTACCTTTTCAACTGAGTAGCCCCCCATCTGATGAACATAAACATCCAAAGTCAGAGCCTGTAACAAAAGATTGGTTACCGCCATGCCTGTATCGTGAAAAGCATATCGGTTTGGTTTGCCATTATAAGAGAATTTAGTTCGTGTCATACTGATAACAATTGCATATGCATGCTTAGCCCACACTTTGTTTCCATCTGAGAGGAATTCTATATAATCATTAAATACATCCTTTTCGTCCTGAGTAGAAAAAACGAACACCCATGGTTGTTCATTATTGCATGAAGGAGCATAGCCTGCAGCTTCAAACATTGCTTTCAACTTAAATCCTTCAACAGGAGTCGAAGAAAAAGAGTAAGGACTCCATCTTTCCTGAATGATCTCAAGGATTAATTCTTTTTTCATCATATTTCATTTAGCTTGATCAATTCATAAATTCATTCGAATAATGCTTTCCCTTAGAGATCCTTTGTGGTATACTTTCTCTCATTTCTTACATTTTGCAATTCCATTTGAGATTCCTCATTCCGAGCGCTAGCCTCTGATATATATAAAAAGTCGATACTCATAAATTATAAAATGGTACTTATAGGGATACAAATGTAATAATTTATAATTTCGCAAAGTATGAGAAAGAATAAAGGGAAACAGGCTGGTATTCTGGGTACGCTAATTATTCATCTGATAGCCGGAATAATATTCATGTCACTACAACTAAGGTCATTACAGAAAGTCTTAGCTGCAGAATACCAGGTAGAGCTTGCACCTGAAAAAGAGCCTGTTACTAAAAAGGAAAAGATTATTGTGGTGCCTGCAACATCTGTTGAAAAGGTTCTCAAAGGAGATGAGGAGATGCTCAATATTGCCAGAAATCTTTCAAGCAAAGCGACTGAAAAGATAAATCCTTCCGATTATATTGACAAGGTCAAAGAGGAGCTTATAAAAAGCGGGAAGCTGGGAGCTGATAATTATATTGATGAACAAAAAAAACTGAATGAATCCAAGGGGGATGAAAACCTGACAGTTGAAAAGGATACTATCGGTGAGAAAGTGAAAGTTAAGCCCAGTAAGTCACAGGAAATGGCTGCAAATTACAAGGGTCCGACAAGAATCTATTATGACCTTTTAGGTCGTAATCATCTCTATCTGCCAATCCCGATCTATAAATGTGAGGGATCAGGAAGAGTTGTTCTATCGATTGAAGTCGACCAGAATGGAATTGTCCAGAAAGCACAAGTCGTTGATCGAGAGAGTACTGCTTCAGATCCGTGTCTTATTGAAACAGCAGTAAATACGGCCCTGTTATCCAGATTTAATCCGGATGTCAATTCACCCAGGATTCAGCTTGGCATGCTGACTTATGAGTTTGTTGCGCAATAACCGGTAACTATTGCGCAGCTGCGGCATGACTTGCCGCGAACCTCTCAACGCTGACCGCAAATCCATTATTTAGAATAACAGATTTCCGGACGGATAATTATATGGCTGTATCAATTCAGGTGTGTTCCGGTTTGATGATCTGTCATTAATCAGGGGGCTTATGGTATGAGCCTTAAGAATTTCAGAAGGAGATGGATATAGCAGGTTTAAAGCATCTGTCGGTGAAGTGGAAAGATCAACCCATCTGGATTCTGAAGGTTTATCGAGTATTACAGGCATTCTCTTACCAGAGTTATGGATATGAGCCATCAGATCATTTGCCTCGGTTGTAACAATTGAGAAAGTACTGAAAACCTCACCGGTGTTGTTCTCAATCCAGTCATCGTATAAACCGGCGATTGATAATACTTCATTTTCAGCATGATATACGTACCATGGGATTTTCTTATTTCCGACGTGTTGCCATTCAAAGAAACCTTTAACAGGGATAATACATCTTTTTGACCGGAAAGATGAAGAAAACGAAGGTTTCGTTGCGATGCTCTCAGATCGGGCATTAAAGGTCTTATACCTTATTATGTTCGCTTCGTCAATACTTTTAGTCCATGCCGGAATCAATCCCCATTTTAAGAGTTGAATTCTTGAAGGATTAACCGAACAGATTGCCGGGATCGCCGGGAGACCAAAGGCATGATAATAATAACTTGGCCTGTATTTGTCAGGATCTATTAAGGTGGCTCCGTACCGGCGTTCGAGTTCTTCCTTAATAAGGTTTACATTTATGGTAAAACACATTTTTACCTGTTAGAGTATTCAGCCAAAGTTATCTTTAGAGGGACAGGCAGGGAATTGTTGAAAAGGTCATAATCAGGCCACGGGTCTATTTTAGATATTACACGGTACATCATGTTGCTAATATAGGAATATATTTCAGGGCCATTCCATGCACTTGAATTGAAAAGAACTATCCATGATATTCCATCCGATTGCCTTTTCATCATACCAGCACTGCCAGGGAAAGAACCAGTTCTCCACCATGTACCATCCAATACTGTCCCTTTCCATCCTACAGGTGCAAACCCATTATCAATGTCTGTCATGAAACTGATACTTTGATCGCTAAGAATATCCGGACGTGTTTTAAAACCATCAATAGCCAGTAAAAACCTCATAAGATCAGGAGCGGTTGCAATCCAGGCCCCAGCTCCTCCAAGAGCTTTTATATCATTCCCTCCATAACTAGGTGGAAGCATCTCGCCTGTTCCATATATTGAAGGTTTCAATACTACATCGGCAGGTTCATAGTAAGTAACTTCGAAAGGCGCCTTCTCTGAGGGAAGATTCCCGGCAATCTTCATATCATAAATTCCGAGAGGTTCCAGAATTGTCTTCCGGCAAAAATCCTCATAGGACATCCCTGATACTTTTTCGATTACCAGACCCAGGATACTGTATCCAAGATTTGAATATGCCTTTCCTGTTCCGGGTGTATAATGCAGTCTTTTCTCGAGGGCAAATTTCACAATAGTTTTTGTGTCTACCGGCGGTTTTACTCCCATTTTTTCCGCTACTACCAACGGCATAAACATCTGATCCCCATAACGCTGCGTCCATCCGGCCTCATGACTCAGGAGTTCTGCTACGTTTATCCTGAAGACTCTCTTGTCTTTAGGTTCACCGAAGTATTTATCATTAAGAATTCCATTTGAACCAAAAACACTATCAGAAAGAGCTAACTTTCCTTCTTCCTGGAGTTTCATTATACCTACGGCTGTAACCAATTTTGAAATACTTGCAATCCGAAATTGGCTATATGGCTGAGTTTCAATCTTTGATAGAGTATCTGCGTATCCAAATCCCCTGGCAAAGATCAGTTTTCCATCTTTAGCAATAGCAATTGAACCGCCAGCGATTGACCACTTTCTCATAAAGGCATTTACAGTTTTTTCGACACCTGTAAACTCATTCCCTGACGAGCAGCTATTTGTTAGTCTGACATTATTTGGTACAAGCTTATCAGTAAGGACAAAATTGTTTTCCTCTGCCCCGGGATTAGAACTCAACAATAATAACAAAAGGGTAACAAACAATATTTTACTATTTCGTACCAACTTCAATTCAGTATTTATCTTACAAAAATAAAAAGTATTCCTTTTCACCCGTCAAGATTACCATAAAAATTGCTATTTTGGTAAATAAATCAGGATTTTATTAAAGGATTTAACATATAAATAGGTTATTTAACCCAAATTATCAGTATAAAGTAAATAAGGCAAATCTTTTGGCATACCATTTGAATCGAACTATTAACAATTCAATTTGAAAAATATTGATAATCTGCAACGGTTTATCTTAAAAAAAGAATCTAAAAATTAACTTTGTAATCTATGCTGTCAATGAGGATACAAAATATGCGGATTCTTTTTGTACTGATCATGCTATTAATATCAGGAGGTGCATATTCACAAATAACAAATCCTGATACCGTATATTATGATACAAGTGATTACGTCCCATCGGATGTCAAAGGTGCAATTGACTATAATCTGATGATTGCTGCCTCAAAAGGGTATACACTTGAAATAAACAGGCTTATACTGATGGGTGCCGATGTATTTTCGGAAACAGATCAGAGTGTCACGCCACTCATTTTTGCAGTTTCAAATAACCAGACAGAGGCTGCCAGTATGCTTATTGATTTCGGTTCAGATGTAAATAAGCAGACTTCAAAGTATGAAACTCCACTTCTTATAGCCGTAAAAAATCAGAATGAAGAAATTGCGGAAGGTCTGATAAGAGCAGGAGCCGATATTGATATTACTGACAGATTTAATGCAACGCCTCTTCATTATGCATCTGTATATGGATACTTTCAGATTGTCGACATGCTCCTTTATTATGAAGCTTCCCTGGATAAAAAAACAGATGAAGGGTCTACTCCGCTTCTTGCATCAATATGGGCCGGCAAGGCTGATATAGCGGATCTTCTGATTCAAAATGGTGCCAATTTGGAGGCAAGAGATAATGAAGGATTTACACCTTTCCTGATGGCAGCACTTAACGGTGATACATTAATAATGCAACTTCTCTTTAAAAAAGGCGTTGACATTTATGCAACTAATAATTCGAATCATAATGCCCTGGCGCTTACTATTATTGCTGATCAGCGTGAAGCGACAGATTATCTTCTTAAAATCGGGGACCGATGGGCTAACCAGGGAAGTCGTTCCGTAAGTCCATATAGTGTTGCATCACAATACCGTAGAAAAGATATACTCAAGATCCTGGAGGATAATAAGATTCCGGGTAATATTAAATATGAAATAGACCAGGTGAATATAATGGCCTCCACGAGATTCTTTCTACATGATATTTATACAGGAGCAAGTCTTTCATTTAAGGAACCATATCTCAATGGAGGTATTATTGTAGGATGTGATATTAAATTATGGTATACCCGGGTTTTGCTTAAACAAACTGAACATATGTTCTATCAATACATGGATAAAGGATCGGTTGTTTATGCAGGATTGTTTAAAGATTTTGCCCTCACCGATTATGCTTTCAGAGGCAATTTTGAGTTTTCAACATCACTGTCAGCAGGTTATTCTTTTGGAAATGAACTTAAAGGAACTCTGAATGCACCTCAAAATAAATTCATGGTTATTCCGGCTATATCATTTAAATGGACAAAGAAGGATCTTTCCTTTTCTTTAGGTGCTGATTACATGAAAACTGACTTCTATCATATCGGCCCAATATGGCTAAGATTTGGCGCTTCATACAATCTCTATTTTGATAATGTCAGGTCAAAGCGTAAAACTTTAAAGTGGTATTAATCTGTATTATGAGAATTACAATCAAAATATTCCTGGTAGCTACATTTATTTTTTGCTTCTCATGTGAAGATCAGGGTCTTATTGTCAAATGCCCTGATTGCTTAGCTGATGACCCGGTAAAAACCAATCTTGATGTGAAGTTGGATTTATCATATTTTGGTGTTGAAACACTAATAAATGTTTATGAGGGCAATATCGAAGACAGCGTGTTATATATCTCATTCAAAACTTCAAGTACACAGACTACAATTCCGGTAACGGTGAATAAAAAATATACTGTCACAGCAACTTATTATACATCTGATAATTATTACATTGCCATTGATTCGGCTACTCCAAGAGTAAGGTTTGATAAGACACAGTGTGACGATCCATGTTATTTTGTCTATGACAAAAGTATAGATCTCAGGCTGAAATATACTAAGTAAGTTAATAGTTATGAAAAAGAGTTTTTTTATGGTATTCCTTATCCCCTGGTTATTATCATGTGCCCATAATGATAATAAAGCCAGATCCGAAAACTTAATTACGAAAGAAGTATTGGATGTTGCAATCAAATATGCAAGGGATAAATTTAAAGAACCAAAAGAAACAGTTGCACAGGATGGTATTGTTACTATTGTCGAGAAGCAGATAAATTTTGTCACACCAAGTGCTTATCAGACAAGATACGTCATCGACCCTTCAAAAATTGTAATCGGACTAATTGATGATGATGCAGATGAAGATGCAATAATTACAATCTCTTTATTTAATGGATATATAGAAATGCCGGAGTCTCTGATTCTCATTAAAACAGATGGCAAACTTGTGCTGAACAGGTCAATAGAAGCTGACATGAGGATCATGGGAATAAAAGACAGGGTTATAACAGCAGAAGTTTTTACACGCCCACGTAATTCTCCATTACATAATTGTGCAGCCTGCAAAGAGGTGGTAAAATATCAATTCAGAACTGGTGATCTGGTAAGAATAGAATAGCTTCCGGGGACTATCTGTTCTGTACCAGTCTTCCATTGCTCAGGTCAATCTGACGCAATTTTTTATTTTTTATGCTCAAACACAGCAGCTTTCGCTCTGTTAAACCCGGCAACTACGAGTGATGTATCTCCCTTAAAATAAAGCAATGACTCTACCATACCCTGAAGCAGCAAACCGCTTTGAGCGGGTGTCAGCACGTCAAAAGAGGGCTTCCCTTTTTCCTGTCTCTTACCTTTATTCAATAAAACTATCCCTTTATTGGCATCATAGTATCCTGTTGATACATCATAAGTATAATCATTGCCCCCGATCAATACGTCAGGATAACCATCGCCATTCAGATCCTGAACTATCATTTTCTTTATGGGAGATACCTGCACGGATTCCGGCAGCTTCTCCCATCTGAAACCGGTTTTATCGTTCCATAAAATATAACTTGATGTTGTATTGACATCAAGTTTAAATTCCATTATCTTTAAAAGATTTTCATCTAACATAGAATTAAAACCGGTTAAGCTAAAGGTTCTATAATCGTTAAATTTTGCACGAAAGAAAGCAGACTGTGACCAGAGTTCATCGAGATAATTGACCGGATATTCCGTCATTTTACCGTTCTTATCGTTCCAATATGCCGTCATCACCGGATCAATTGTACCATCCATATCCAAATCAATTGCATACAGATTCAGAGGATATTTATCACTCACTGTGAATCTGTGATTATCCCCAAGATTACCAATAATATAGTCATCATCACCATCCTGGTCAAAATCGCCGGCAGCAACTGCGTACCACAATCCCCGTTTAGCTTCCAGCTCTGGTATGAACTGAGGAACCAGCTTTTTCCCATTCATATTCTTAAGAAGTACAGGGGAATTCCATTCTCTGATGACCAGCAGATCTTCCCAGCCGTCTTTGTCATAATCGGTCCAGACTGCATCGGTTACCATTCCGAGGTTTAAACGCGAAGCTGAATCAACTGATAGCTTGCCTTTATCATTATGAATAAGCCAGGAATGGTTGGAATACGGGAACATTCCGATTTTCACCCGTGCACCTATAAAAAAATCAATAGAACCGTCATGATCATAGTCGCAAGGCCGCACTACAGAAGCAGGAAACGGGGGTATTGGAAGCGGGGTACCTATAAATGTACCATTCCGGTTTTCATAGAGGTAATGTACGTATTCACTTTCCTGTTTGTTTTCATATCCGCCTGCAACTGCGACAACATCATTATCTCCATCGCCGTCGATATCAAATATCGCAAGATCTGCTTCAGAAAATTCCTTTTTCGTTGTTAGTCCCTCAAAGTTTGCCTCTTCGAATCCATTGCCCTTTCTTAAAAAAACCTTAGTAGGCAATATATTTGTAGAACCAATTATAAGATCCTCATGTCCATCGTTATTAAGATCTCCTTTTGCCATACGTGGTCCGATCTGTGAAAATTTGTGCGGTATTATTTTCTGTTTGAGGCTATAATCGACAAAATCTGTCTGCTCGTGTACATAATTCAGGACATTTTCCCGCTTATTAAATAACAGGTTATTCCCTGAAATTCTGACCGCCTTAAGAGTTGGCAGGGAATTTTTTTCATTTATTTCGATAATCTGATCAGCCCTGACATTTCTGAGAATTGTGGTATTACCATTTGACGGCCAAGTCACTTTTATCGAATCAATGGAAATGTCGTGTGACAGACCAAAATGGACTATAGGATCGACGGAAGAGGCATATCCTCTTGTTAAAAAGTGCTCGGTAAACTGGTATTTGCCCTTGTCCCACAATTCAACTTTTGCCCCGATAGCCATTGTATTACCTGATTTCCCAACCAACTTGATTTCTATATAGTTGGAATTTTTCTTTGATTTTTCAACTGTCGTATTCCTGAGTATAAAAGCTTCATCATCAATATTATTTACAACATAGTCAAGATCACCATCATTATCGAGATCGACAAAAGAAGCTCCATATGAAAATGAAGGAGTCTGGGGCAGCCAGTCTGTTCTTTTAGTGAAACCCTTATCCCCGGTGTTTTCAAAAGCAATATTCGGAATTTTTACCACAGGTGCCATGTTCATAAGAACTTCATCGGAAGCGTAATTGCCTTCTGCCTTTACTTTGAAACGGGTCCAGTCTTTGTCGGTCATATCTTTGGGAAAACCATTAGTAATGATAAGATCTTTATCCCCGTCATTGTCGTAATCGGCAAATAATGGCGACCAGCTCCAGTCGGTCTGATAGATGCCCATCATCTGACCCACCTCACTGAAAGGAAGCATTTCGTCATTCAAAAACCCATTATGCAGATGGAGCATATTCCTTAAATACTGGTGTTCATAACCGAATTTTTCATCATTTATATAGAAGATATAGCTGAAGCCATTTATAGTTTGCTTTTTTTTGTAATAATTTTCAGGCATCATATCGAGTGTAAAAATATCAGGATACCCGTCATTATTCACATCAGCCATATCATCACCCATCGAAGATTTTGACTGGTACGAAATGTATTTTTTTATTTCATTCTTGAAGGTCCCGTCACCCTGATTGATATACAATAAATCATTGGACATGAAATCATTTGAAATATAGATGTCGGGGTAACCGTCCTTGTTCACATCACCAACAGCAAGACCCAGACCATATCCTTCATAAACAATTCCTGCCTGTTTTGTCACATCAGTGAAAGTTCCGTTCCCGTTATTATGGTAAAGCTTGTCATTATTTGCAGCACTCCCGTCAACAATTTTCTGACGGTAGAATGCATTCATCCTTTGAGTTACCGTATTATTCAATATATATAGGTCAAGGTATCCATCCAGATCGTAGTCAAAAAAAGTTGCATTGGTACTATAACTGGTATCGGCAATTCCATACTTTTCAGCCATCTCAGTAAAAGTAGGATCCATTCCATTTTTTACTCCATTGTTGACCCATAACCTGTTCTTACGTTTTTGAGGATCTTTGCTTGTTGTGGCTGTGAGGTAAACATCCGGCCATCCGTCGCTGTTGATATCAACTACTGTAACACTACCGAACCACTGATTATTTGTAAGCCCTTCAAAGTTCGAAGTGATATCCTTGAATTTAAAATTACCCTGGTTCAGATAAACCCGTGAAGAAACCTGGTTTCCGGCAAAAATTATGTCCTGTAATCCGTCATTATTCAAATCTGCAATACCTACACCGGCTCCATTGTATATATATTCATACTTCATGACATTAAAACTGTCAGTCTCAGTTATTGTGTTTTTAAAATCAATACCTGTCTGCTTTGAATTTAATAACTGGAACTTAGGTGATTTGGAACACGAGATTAACAATACAGGACACAAAAGCAATAAAAGTTTATTCATGCTGTACAACTATAATTAAAATAAATATCTACAACTATCAGATTTCTATAATAACTCAATGTCAATTTATATAATATGCGTAAAAATACCAAGTCTGTGGCTTTTTCTTGTTTACCTCTCCCCAACCCCTCCCCCAGGAGGGAGGGGCTATAACATTATTTATCAAGTAGTTACCCCCTTCTCTCCTGGGAGAAGGGGGCAGGGGGATGAGGTAAAACCTTGTAAATGTATAAAAAAAGTGGACTACCCGTTCAGGTAGCCCACTTCAGAATTAATTAATTAATAAAATATTATCAGGGCTGGATTATTTTCCCGTTACTAAGGTCAAGCTGACGCTGTGGAATAGGATAAGTAGTAACCTTCGGTCCAATATTTGCCAACGGGCTGTTGCCGTACAATTTATTAGCCCAGGGCATTGTTGACTCGTAGGTCATAATTCTTTGTAGCTCAGCTACAGTATTTCCCCACCTGTTAAAGTCATACCACCTGTGGCCTTCCTGTCCGAGTTCAAGCTTTCTCTCCATACGGAGCGCAACTCTTGCAGCAGCCTGATCGGCAAATGGAGTAGTGTATTGGTTTACTACATAATTTGCTGCAGGGCTGCCATTAGGCATTGTCACAAAACCAGCAGGATTTGCAGCTCTTGCCCGTATCAGGTTAATGTTGGCTTGTCCCAGGCCTGCTGCATTGGTTTCAATCTGGCATTCAGCTTCCATTAAGAGAACATCTGAGAAGCGTATCATACGGTATCCGTTTGCTGTATACCCTGATGTCCAGCTATCAGTACTTGTAAGAGTACCTTCCTGTGATTTTTTGTAAACCTGTTTTTTAGGACTATAAGGACCTGAATACAACGGTTGACGGATCCAGTCAGCTCCGGTGTGTAGCCCCCAATCCCAGTAAGGAATTCCCCTTCTGCCAACACTCCAGTCCAATCTTGGA
>JADGPU010000018.1 GCA_017882305.1 Bacteroidales bacterium
AAGAATTTGTCAGGTTACAGGGAAAAAGGCGATGGTCGGAAACAACGTTTCGCACTCTAAGAGAAGGACTAAGAGGAAATTCTATCCTAATCTTTTTGTTAAAAAATATTATCTTCCGGAAGAAGAAAGGTGGATTTCGCTTAAAATTTCAGCTTCAGGTATTCGTCTCATCAGCAAAAAAGGACTCACCTCAGCACTAAAAGAAGCAAAAGAAAAAGGTTACATTTTGAATTATTAAAACAGGGTAGAAAATGGCAAAGAAGGCTAAAGGTAACAGACAACAAGTAATCCTGGAATGTACTGAACATAAGGAGAGTGGACAACCGGGCACATCAAGATATATTACAACAAAAAACAGGAAGAACACTCCTGATCGTCTTGAAAGGATGAAATACAATCCTATTCTTAAAAAACATACACTTCACAGAGAAATCAAGTAAATAAGTTTAAACCATGGCAAAGAAAGTTGTTGCATCACTTAAGACGGGAGCGGGTAAATCATTTACAAGATGCATTAAAATGACCAAATCAGATAAATCCGGTGCATATCTGTTTAAAGAAGAGATCGTTCATAATGATCACATTAAAGATTTCTTTTCAAAGAAGTAACCGCATTTATTACTCATAAGATATTCAAGGCTTTCTTCTTAGCGGGAGGAAGCTTTTTTTATATTTACATTTCATATTAATCATTATATGATGGCTTTGATGGGATTTCTGGGGAAAGATAAAAAGGAGAGCCTGAATAAGGGCCTCGAGAAAACTAAGGAGAGCGTTTTTCATAAGCTGTCCAGAGCTGTTGCAGGGAAATCAAAAGTTGATGATGAAGTCCTTGATAACCTTGAGGAAGTTCTTGTATCATCGGACGTCGGTGTAGCAACAACTCTAAAGATTATCGAACGTATCGAAACCAGAGTAGCTAAAGATAAATATTTAAATACCAGCGAACTAAATACAATCCTTAAAGAAGAGATAGTTGCTCTGCTCGAAAAAAATCAAAATGATTCAGAATCAGACTTTTCACTTACATTAAAAAATGTTCCGTACGTTATTATGGTTGTTGGAGTGAATGGTTCAGGTAAAACGACCACTATTGCCAAACTAGCTTATCAGTTCAAATCAGCCGGCAAAAAAGTCCTGATAGGAGCAGCTGATACCTTCAGGGCAGCAGCAATTGATCAACTTCAGATCTGGGCCGACAGAGTAGGAGTTCCGGTTGTTAAGCAACAAATGGGATCTGACCCTGCATCAGTGGCATTTGATACTCTAAGATCAGCGGTCTCATCGCAAACAGATGTTGTTATTATTGATACTGCCGGACGACTTCACAATAAGATTAACCTTATGTCTGAGCTGTCGAAGATAAAAAGGGTTATGGAAAAAGTCATCCCGGAAGCACCACATGAGGTTCTTCTTGTACTGGACGGATCTACCGGCCAAAATGCATTTGAGCAGGCCAAGCAATTCACATCAGCTACAGATGTCACTGCCCTGGCAATTACCAAACTTGATGGTACGGCAAAAGGAGGAGTAGTAATCGGCATCTCTGATCAGTTTAAAATACCGGTAAAGTATATTGGTGTCGGTGAAAAACTTGAAGACCTTTTGATATTCAACCGGTTTGACTTTGTCGATTCTTTGTTCAGTTCAAAATGACTTTTTTTTAACCACAGAGCACGCAAAGCCCACCTTCGCCAAAGCTGTTGTGGATAAAAAGGCGCAAAGTGCGCAAAGTCAGTATCATATAATTCAGTTCTTTGCGATCTTTGCGTAAAATGCTACCTCTGCAGTCTGGCCCCTTAGCGGTTAATGGATTTTGCCTCTTCAATATGAATAACAAAAAAATCAATATAGTCACTCTCGGTTGCTCCAAAAATGTTGTCGATTCGGAAAAGCTTCTGAAACAACTAAATGTCGGAGGATTTGAAGTCTTTTACAATTCAGAAGATTTCCAGGGGGGTACTGTTATTATTAATACATGTGGCTTTATTAACGATGCCAAGGAAGAGAGTGTAGACACCATTCTAAGGTTTGTCAAAGCTCAGAAGTCGGGAAATATTGACAATTTATATGTAATGGGCTGCCTTTCAGAGCGTTATGCTGATGCACTCAGATATGAAATACCCGAAGTAAAGAAATATTTCGGTGTAAATAACATGAGTGATATCTTAAATGAGCTGGGGTTAAATTTACGTGCTGATCTAACGACCGAGAGAACACTTTCCGGACCAGCCCATTATGCATATCTAAAAATATCTGAAGGTTGCGATCGTACTTGTGCTTTCTGTGCGATTCCAGCCATACGCGGGAAATATATATCCCGACCAATTGAGGAGCTTGTAAAAGAAGCAACACAATTGGCCGGGAGTGGTGTCAAAGAATTAATTCTGATTGCTCAGGATCTGAGTTATTATGGACTAGATCTTTACAGGAAACAGGCATTGGCTGAGCTTGTCACTCAATTGCTAAAAATTGAATCACTGGAATGGATCAGGCTACATTATCTATATCCTGCAAATTTTCCGCTGGAGTTAATTCCTCTGATCAGGGAAAACCCAAGGATATGCCGTTATATAGATATTCCTATTCAACATATAACAGATAATATGCTTGGTTTAATGAAAAGATCGCATGACAGGAAAGAAACTGTGACAATCCTCAATACACTTCGGAATGAAATCCCTGATGCAGTTATAAGAACAACTCTCATTGCCGGGCATCCCGGGGAAACTGAAAAGGATTTTCTTGAGCTGAAAGAATTTATTACTGACTTCAGGTTTGACAGGCTGGGTGTCTTCGCTTATTCACATGAGGAGGACACTTTTTCATATAATGAGTATAAAGATGAAATTCCTGAAGATGTTAAGGAATCAAGAGTTGCGGAACTAATGGAGATACAGCAAAATATTTCGGCAGAATTGAATGAGTCATATGTTGGTAAGTTGTTCAAAGTTATTATCGATAGAAAAGAGGCTGAGTTTTTCGTGGGTAGAACGGAATTCGACAGTCCGGAGGTAGATCAGGAGGTACTTATTACAGCTCAACATAATTTGAATCCAGGTAGCTTCTATAACATCCTTATAACAAAATCAACTGAATTTGATTTGTACGGGGAGCCTGTTTGATTTTCTCTGTGTAACTCAGTGTCAGTTCTTAATTATAGTTACACAGAGCGACACAGAGTATCCACAGAGGGCCACGGAGAAACAAAATAAAAAGAGAGGCTGCCAATTTTTGACAGCCTCTCTTTTTTTAAGTCGGAGTATCCGATTTTTCCGGAAGCTCTATCTTTTTCTTATAAATTTTAATCTTGATTTCCGATTTGGCACTATTAAATCCAACGTTGATAGTATCACCTTCTTTAAGGTTTGCTTTAATAAGTACTTCAGCCATCGGATCCTCGAGATATTTCTGAATTGCACGTTTAAGCGGCCGTGCACCATAGTTTGCATCAAAGCCTCTTTCGGCAATAAAATCCCGTGCAGCGTTTGCTATTTTCAATTGGTACCCAAGTGATTTGACCCTGTCATAAAGACCCCTCAATTCAAGATCGATAATTTTATTAATCTGTTCTTTTTCCAAAGAATTGAACATTATCACATCATCAATTCTATTTAGGAATTCAGGTGCAAATGTTTTCTGGAGAGCTTTTTGCAGGATACTTTTCGTTTGTTCATCTCTTGAAGCCTTCTTGGCCGTCGTATCAAAACCCATCCCATGTCCGAATTCATTTATTTGTCGGGTTCCGATATTTGAAGTAAGAATTACAATCGTATTTCTGAAATCGACTCGCCGTCCAAGGCTGTCAGTTAATTGTCCTTCATCCAGCACCTGAAGCATGATATGAAATACATCCGGATGAGCTTTTTCTATCTCATCCATGAGAACTACGGAATATGGTTTCCTGCGGACTTTCTCGGTAAGCTGGCCACCCTCTTCGTAGCCAACATATCCCGGAGGAGCTCCAACAAGTCGTGAAACGGAGAATTTTTCCATATATTCACTCATATCAATCCTTACCAGATTATCTGTTGTATCGAAAAGGAATTTGGCAAGGACTTTTGCAAGTTGAGTTTTTCCTACTCCGGTGGGACCCAGGAATATGAATGTTCCTATAGGCTTGTTTGGATCTTTAAGACCAGCCCTGTTCCTCTGGATCGATTTAACTACCTTTTGTATAGCCTCATCCTGACCAATAATGCTTCCTTTAAGTTCTTCAGCCATATTCAGTAAACGGGTTCCTTCTGTCTGGGCAATTCTCTGAACAGGAACTCCTGTCATCATTGCAACAACTTCGGCAACTTTGTCAGCATCAACTGTTTCACGGTTCACCGCGAGTTCTTTTTCCCACTTTTTCTTCTCCTGATCAATCAGATCGAGCAGGTCCTTCTCGCGATCGCGGAAACTGGCAGCTTTCTCGAAGTTCTGATTCTTTACTGCCATCATTTTTTCCTTTTTGGTCTCTTCGAGTTGTTTCTCAAGGGAAAGGATTTTTTCAGGGACAATAATATTTGAAATATGAACTCTTGAACCTGATTCATCAAGGGCATCAATTGCCTTGTCGGGAAGGTGCCGGTCCGAAATATAACGGTTTGTGAGTTTAACACAGGCATCGATAGCATCATCAGTATAAATTACATTATGGTGCTCTTCATATCTCTCTTTAATGTTATGGAGAATATGAATAGTCTCTTCGATTGACGTAGGCTCTACAATTACTTTCTGGAATCGTCTCTCAAGGGCTCCGTCTTTCTCAATATGCTGACGGTATTCGTCGAGTGTGGTTGCACCGATACATTGAATTTCACCGCGTGCAAGAGCAGGTTTCAGCATATTGGCAGCATCGAGAGAACCGGTTGCTCCGCCGGCTCCGACAATTGTGTGAATCTCATCAATAAAAAGAATAATATTGTCATTTTTTGAAAGCTCATTAAGTATTGCTTTCATCCTTTCCTCAAACTGTCCGCGATATTTTGTTCCGGCAACTATTGAAGCAAGATCAAGTGCAACTACCCTTTTATTAAAAAGTACTCTTGAGACGTTCTTTTTAATTATCCTTAAGGCAAGACCTTCTGCAATTGCAGATTTTCCAACTCCTGGTTCACCGATCAGGACAGGATTATTTTTTTTCCGTCTTGACAATATCTGAGCCAGTCTCTCGATCTCCCTCTCCCTGCCAACAACGGGGTCTAACCGACCCTCTTCAGCGGCTTTTGTAAGATCAATTCCGAAATTATCCAGTACAGGTGTATCAGAGGAAGATTTTGAGGAGGAAGGAGAGGAGGGCTGCCCTTTTCCGGGGCCACTAAAACTCTGACCTTCATCATCTTCGTCTCTTGGATAATCAGCTTTCGAAGTTGGGGATTCAGACTCAACCATTTTACGAACTGATTGGTAATCAACGTCCAATTCTGAAAGAAACCTGGTTACCAGAGCATTTTCATCTTTAAGTATTGCCAGAAGCAGATGTTCCGTATCAATAGTGTTGCTTTTGAGAGCCTTCGCTTCGAGATAAACAAGTTTAAGTATTCTTTCTGTGCTCCTCAAAAGAGGAATAACCTCATGATCAGCAACAGGAACAGGACTTTCAACCTTTATGCTCTTCTCAAGAGACCCTTTAAGAACCAAAAGGTCAATCCCCTGGTTCATCAGGATTTCTATGGCCACGCTCTCTCCATCTCTGAGTATTCCAAGAAAAAGATGTTCGGGACTTATGTGACTGTTACCCAGTCTTATTGCCTCCTCCTTGGAATAACCCAGAATGTCTTTAACCCTTTGTGAAAATTGTGAATCCATATTTTATTTTATCAAATTACAAATTTATAAAAGCAATCCGACATTCTGTCAGATGCTGTTTGACAAAAGTACATATAACTACTCTTTCAAAGTTAAATTATACATAATATATACATGGCAATTTTCGTGCCCATTTATGAACAATGAGTGTTAAAAATTCACAGCCTTAGAAGCTCCAAAGTAACCAAATTTTGATTACTTTCGTAAATCTAAACCCGGGTTTTGAGGTTTATTTGTAAATACTTAATTAATAATCTGTTATGTCAGAGAGAGAGAGAATCATAAAGGTTAATATCGAGGAGGAGATGAAGTCAGCATATATCGATTATTCGATGTCGGTTATTGTGTCGAGGGCATTACCTGATGTGAGAGATGGTCTCAAACCGGTTCATCGCAGAGTACTTTTTGGAATGTCTGAACTTGGAGTCCTTTCTAACAAACCTTTTAAGAAGTCAGCAAGAATAGTGGGAGAGGTGCTGGGAAAATTTCATCCGCATGGGGACACTTCTGTTTATGATGCAATGGTAAGAATGGCCCAGGAATGGTCATTAAGGTATCCTCTGGTAGACGGACAGGGTAACTTTGGGTCAGTCGATGGTGATAGCCCGGCTGCAATGCGATACACTGAAGCAAGACTTAAAAAAATTGCTGAGGAAACTCTTGCCGATATTGACAAGGATACTGTTGATTTTCAACCCAACTTTGATGATTCATTAACTGAGCCTTCGGTTTTACCAACAAGGATACCTCAACTTCTCGTGAACGGTGCTTCAGGTATAGCAGTTGGAATGGCAACCAATATGCCACCTCATAACCTCTCGGAAATTATTGAGGCAACAATCGCCTATATTGATAATAATAATATTACAACAGAAGAAATTTTACACTTTGTAAAGGGGCCTGATTTTCCAACTGGTGGGATAATCTATGGCGAACAGGGAATAAGAGATGCGTTAGAGACCGGAAGAGGCAGAATAGTTGTTCGTGCGAGGACTGAAATTGAATTAACACATTCCGGCAGGGAATGTATTATTGTTAATGAGATTCCTTATATGGTCAATAAGGCCGAGATGATCCGTAAAATTGCTGATCTCATAAATGAGAAAAAACTTGATGGGATATCATATATAAATGATGAATCGGATCGCAACGGGATGCGAATTGTAATCATTCTTAAGAAAGATTCCAGTGCAAATGTTGTTCTGAATAACCTCTACAAGTTTTCCTCACTTCAGACATCTTTTAGTGTTAATAACATTGCTCTGGTTAAAGGTCGTCCAAGAATGCTAAATACAAAGGAGCTGATACATTATTTCGTGAAGCATCGTCATGAAATAGTCATCAGAAGAACAAAATTTGATCTTGATCAGGCGGAAAAAAGAGCACATATCCTTGAGGGATTGATCATTGCAAGTGATAACATCGATGAGGTAATAGCAATAATCAGAGCATCTCAGACTCCGGATATGGCAAGGGAGAGACTTATGGAACGTTTCGACCTCTCTGAAATACAGTCGAGGGCGATCGTAGAAATGCGTCTGCGTCAGCTTACTGGTCTGGAACAGGCGAAACTAAGGTCAGAATATAAGGAGATTATGGAATTGATTGAATACCTTAAAAGTGTTCTTGCAAATGTTGATCTTCAAATGAAAATTATCAAGGATGAACTTCTTGAGATAAAAGAAAAATATGGTGATAAAAGACGAACTTTAATAGTTCCGAACGCGGAAGAGATTAATCCTGAAGATTTTTATGCAGATGATGAGATGGTAATCACTATTTCTCATATGGGCTATATAAAAAGAACGCCATTAACCGAGTTCAGGAGGCAAAACCGTGGTGGAACAGGAGCTAAAGGAGGTGCTACCAGGGACGAGGATTTCATCGAACACCTTTATATTGCCACAATGCACAATACCATGCTCTTTTTTACAAGAAACGGAAAATGCTACTGGCTGAAGGTTTACGCCATTCCAGAAGGTTCAAGAACTTCAAAAGGAAGGGCAATGCAGAACCTTATAAATATAGAACCTGATGATAATGTCAGAGCATTCATTAATGTTAAGAACCTGAACGATGAAGAATACATTAATAATAATTTCATTGTTCTCTGCACTACTAAAGGAATAATAAAGAAGACATCTCTTGAAGCATATTCACGACCCAGGATTAACGGGGTGAATGCTATTACTATTAGGGAGGGAGATGAACTTCTCGAAGCAAGAATGACTAACGGACAACATCATATTATGCTGGCTATTAAATCAGGACGCGCAATTCGCTTTCCTGAGGCATCAGTAAGGCCTATGGGACGGACTGCATCGGGAGTAAGAGGCATCAAACTGGCAAGCGAAAAGAATGATTTCGTAATTGGCATGATAACCGTGGAGAATAAAGAAAAAGATATTCTGGTTGTTTCTGAGAAAGGATATGGTAAAAGATCAGATATAGATGGTTACAGAATCACTAACAGAGGTGGAAAAGGAGTAAAAACTATTAATGTAACTGAAAAAACCGGAACACTGATTGCATTGAAAGATGTTACTGATAATCATGATCTTATGATTATTACACAATTTGGAAATATTCTCAGAAGTCCGGTATCGGCATTAAGAGTAATGGGAAGAGCAACCCAGGGAGTAAGGTTGATCAATCTGAAGGAAAGTGATATTATTGCATCAGTAGCTTGCGTGCTGGTTGAGGAAGAAGAAGAGGAGGAGAAACCCATTTCTGAAGAAAATGATATAATTGCTGAGGAAAATGGCAAAGAATTTGATGTTTAATAAGAATATTATAAATTTGGAAAAATTTTTACGAACAATTAAATTAAAACTATAATCATGAAAAAGTTTATTTTGCTGATAGCAGCTGTTAGTATTTCCTTTGGAGCCATGGCCCAGAAGGGCAAGGTAACAAGTGCCCTCAATTACATTGACCAGGGAATTCTTGATAAAGCAAAAGACGCCATTGATCTGGCTTTGGCCAATGAGAGTACAAAAGACTGGTTTAATACTTATTTTGCAAAAGGCAAACTCTGTCAGGCAACATTTGACTCTAAAGATCCAAAAATAAAAGCTCTTTATCCTGATCCGCTTGCAGAAGCTTATACTGCATATCAAAAAGCGATGGAACTTGATCCAAAAGGTACTGTGAAAAAGAGAATAATTACTGGTTCCATCTATAACAACCTGGCTATTAGCTTGTATAATCAGGGAAGCACAAGATTTGAGGCTAAGGATTATACGGGAGCACTTCAATCATTCCAGACGCAGATTAAAATTACTGAAAGTGATATATATGTGGGAGCTGTTGATACGGGAATGTATTATAATGCAGGTCTTGCTGCAGTAAACTCAGCTAAATATAATGATGCTATCAAATATTTTGAGAAATGCGCTGAAATGAAGTATATGGGAATTTCTCCATATTTCCAGATGTCTGAAACTTATCTCAGTTTAGGCGATACGGCAAAAGCTGAGTCGGTTCTGACAGGATTAAGCAGTAAGTTTCCGAATGATAAAAACGTTACTCTGCAGTTAATTGATCTTTATATAAAGAGCGGTAAAAATGAAGAGGCTCAGAAATATATCAAAGTTGCCAAGGAGAATGACCCTAATAATTTCAGTTTGTATTTTGCAGCAGGGATAATATTTTTGAACCAAAACAAGTATGATGAGGCAATACCTGAACTTATCAAATCAATTGAGATCAAAGGAGACTTATTTGATACACAGTATGGACTTGGTGCTGCCTATATCAATAAAGCTGCTGAAATGTTTAAAGCAGCTAATGAAATTATGGATGTAAAAAAATACAGTGATGCTATTGACCAGGCAAACTCGGTTTATGCCAAAGCTCTTCCTTATATGGAAAAAGCACATGAGCTTAAACCCGACGATGTATATGCTATGAGAAGTCTGCAGGAGTTATATTACAGACTCAAAATGACAGACAAGTATACAGTTATCAAAGCCAAGCTTGATGCTATTGACAAAAAATAAAATTGATCTTATGTTTTACAAGAAAGGGATGCATTAGTTCACATCCCTTTTTTATTTGTGCCAAATGATGAATCTGATTATCATTCAACTATACATAAGTTACATCGGTTAAAGAATTCAAGAACAGAAACAGTAGGTTAGGAGTTTCTTACTTTTTAGCTGGTTTTCCTTCAAAGTTAATTATGCTATTTTACATAATATTAATTATAGGCTTTTAAAGAGAATTTCCGTTCAGCTTGCTGATTGACATAAAATCAGATATAGCGACGAGGCAAAGCCGAGTCCTATATCGGTAATGATTTTATGTCAAAGGAAATTCTCGATTCATTTTTAACCATTCCCAGCTTGCTAGTTTACATAAAATCAGATATAGCGACGAGGCAAAGCCGAGGCCTATATCGGTAATGATTTTATGTCAAAGGAAATTCTCGATTGATTTTAACCATTCTCAGCAAGCTGATTGACATCTGCCTTCGCCTTCGCTACAGCAGACACAGTAAAATCAGATATAGCGACGAGGCAAAGCCGAGTCCTATATCGTTAAAGATTTTATGTCAAAAGAAATTCTCCACCCTTGGTGGTAAAACAAATTCATTTAACCATAAAGTATCTCGAAGTACAAATCAAAATAATACAAAGGAAATACACGACAATTAATAAATGTACCCTACCCTACAACAATCCTGTTTTCGAAACATTATGTCAAATAGAGCTTTCCAATAATAATAGATATGTTAAGAAGTTTCAAAACTCCGTAAAATACTCTTATTCTTTTTATTATGTTTTGTTTTTAATGATTCCTATTCCAGGACGATCCGGCAGAATTATTTTGCCATCATTTATTGTAACACCTGTAAATATATCATTATCAATCAGAAGATTCCCATCCAGATCGGCCCAATCGACCAAAGGAGAAAGCTGAGCTGCAGCTGTTACAGCACATGATGTCTCTGTCATACAACCGATCATTACTTTCATACCAAGAGCTCTTGCCATCTTTATCATTATATATGCCGATCGCAACCCCCCGCACTTCATCAGTTTGATATTTATACCGCTGTAAACTCCCTGTACCTTACTGAAATCGCTGATTGTCTGAAAAGCTTCATCAGCTATAATTGGTAACGGACTATTTTGCGTCAGCCATGCAGTATCTTCAGATGAAGTTTTGGACATCGGTTGTTCAATAAAGACAACACCCTGATCTTTAAGCCAGTATGACATTTCAAGTGCCATTTTTCTGTCTGTCCATCCCTGGTTTATATCGACACAAATTGGTTTATCTGTTTCGCTTCTTACTGCCTCAATCATTTCCTTGTCATTTCCCTGACCAAGTTTAACCTTTAGAATTCTGTAAGGCGCTGCTTCCCTCACTTTAGCTTTGACGACTTCCGGCTTATCTATACCTATTGTAAATGAAGTATTTGGAGTTCTATCCGGATTAAGCCCCCAAATCTTGTACCAGGGCTGCTTCATAAGCTTACCTACCAGATCATGAAGCGCAATATCAACGGAAGCCTTTGCAGCATAGTTCCCGGGAACCAGTTTATCTACATATGCTAATATATCCTCCATAAGAAAAGGGCTTTCAAACCTGGTCAGATCAACCTTACTTAGAAAGGATGTTGCGGTTTCATAATTCTCGCCCAGATAAGGGGGCATAGATGCCTCTCCGTAACCAACAATGTTGTCAAATTCCAGTTCAGTAAGCATGACCGGTGTCGTACTTCTCGATCCGGATGCAAGTGTAAAAACATGTTTCAAATGCAGTTCATATGGCTTAAAACGCAAGGTCAGTCCTGAACTTTTCTTCGATTTTTTAGTAATTTCTGCCCAATCATGACGACCTAATGCCAGATATGAAAATCCTGCACTGCCGGCAAGGACTCCACAATCTGTCAGAAATTTTCTCCTCGAACTCATAACTATAATTTTTCTCTCTTCAATACCATGGATGTTTAATAAAAGGCACAATTCCCGGATCATTATCAACCCCGATAATTCGTTTGGCTGCCAAAAGAGAATTCATTCTAAAACTGCTGTAATTGATTTGTGTTGAATCGAGACTGTTTATCATTACTCTTCCAGATGAATTAATATACTCATTATTTCCTATATATATGGCAACATGAGTAACATGAGAGCTTCCATTTTTTTTTGAACCAAAGAATAACAGATCTCCGTTTCTAAGCCGTTTAAAGTCATTTGTAATGTCAATTGTGACACCATGAAGTGCCTGTAAAGAGGCATCTCTCGCTAGAATCAGTCCGCTCATAATGTAGACGGACTGTACAAAACCACTGCAATCTACTGCTTTTGATGAAGTGCCGCCCCATAAATAAGGCAGACCCATGAAGGTCTTAGCAACCTTACAGATGCTTTCTTCTGTACATGGCACACTACCTTTCCAATCATCAAAATCCTTAACCTTTTGCTTCTCAACAAATCCCTTACGGCCATCAGGTAAAACAACGCAGACATAACCATTTAGTTCTCCAGTCTTTTCTATTATGCTACCTCCTACTAAATCGCCTACAACTCCTGAATTATAAGATGGAGTATCGTATAACCATCCTGCATTCTCCAGGTAGATTACCCTTTTTGCGTTTTTCCATCCAGCCAAATCCATCCTGTTCAGAAGCTTTACCGAAGATTCTTCAGTCCACGAAATATAGTTGTCAGGAGTTTGGATCTGAACCCATGAGTTAACGTTTTTTAATATTAAAACCGGAGTACCAAGTCTTGCCTGTGACACCAATTCTGACCTGTGATCAGGTTCTTTTCTAAGGTTAATAACACTTATAGTAACTAATCCAAAATATTTTTTGTTTTTTAAAGTATCTGGAAGAATTACAATGCTGTCAATAAGCGATTTATCTCGATTATATAAAGCTTTAATTATCTCATTTTTTGCAGCCTGATTTGTAGTTTCTCCGGTAAGAATTAATGTTCCTTTTTCTCCGGATTTTAGTTTAACGCTACAAATTCCGACTCTATGATCAGGGACCATTTGTGCAGCAATATGATCAATTACAGATTGCAGTTTTTTTTCATTGGTTTCCCGACAACTGCTTATAATAAAAAGAAGTACGATAATTGTACCAAAACAATTAAAGAGTCTTTTAAATTTTGTTCTTTTCATTTTACAAGATTATCTGTATCCTAATGCGGCATAGCCAACCCAGTGACAATCAGTCGCGATAGCTGTTCTGCCCATTCCGATATCATCAACGGGAATATGTGCTGAAGTGATACTTGTGGAATATCCAACCAGTTCACCTGATAGTAGGCTGCCATTGTTAAGATAATATGAAGTATACAATGCGACCGGCACACTATACCTTCCGCACCATGTCCATTTATATTCCCTGAAATTTTCAGGTTTCAAGGTATAACTGCTGAATAAACGGATTTTTTCAGGTACTAACTCACCTTTAAGGCAGCTGTCAATTATCCCTGACTCATGCTCACGGGCTTTATTATTTCCCGCTTCATCGCAACCAAAATATGCCCGGTTAATCCCACCCCAATCTTCATTACCATAATGTACTGCATCGGTTGTAGATACAATTGCAAAGTCAGTTCCCCACTCCCACTTATGATTTATTGCAACGGTCCGGATAGCATCTGCAAGTGCTTTTCCACAGGCCTCCATCCTGTCCGGGTTCATAGCAGGCACAAGTATTGATACTATAGTAATATTCCTGTTAAAATACTGCAGGAAGGGAATCATAGCTTCCACTGAATGTTCAACTTTTTGCATTGTATCATTTATGATGGCAAATTTTTTTGTGAGTAATTTGTAAATTTCTTCTCTTACAGGAGAAACTTGAATATTTTTCCAGGGGCCTTTCCAGACGTTGTAGCTGTCAAATACCAGTGAATCTTCTATTCCAAGCTGGGCTGCCTTATGTGCTACGCCAATAAGAATCAGATTGGGCGCCTTTACGTTTTGAAGCAACTCAGGGTATAGTGTGCCAACATAAGCATAATCATCATGCGGGCAAATAACAAATTTCCAGGGCAATCCTGCAGATTTTTTCCATCCCTTCCGGTCCAACCTCGCCATAAGGCTGTCCATCTGCCAGGAATACTGAGCAAATCCGATAGTATCTTTCAGTGGTCTGATTTTACCTGTTTCCTTATTGTCCAATTTACCGGTCATGCATGATAATAAAATGATTAACAGTACACTTAGTGAAATATAAAGATTCTTCGATATCTTCATAACATTAGGATAAGTCATAAAGATACAATTTCAAATGGCATCCCGCAACTCTGGCAGAATCTGTCGAACTTTCCCATAATAGATTTTTGATTAATTTATGATCAAATTTGTTTGTGATAATATAATCCTCAATTCTGAAAAAGTCAAGTTTTTCAGAATTTTTTTTGAGTTTGTGTTTTTTAATAGCATTTTGCGTGCTTTGCGGTTAAGAAGTTCCTTCTGACAATCCCGGACAAATAAAAATGACTTTTTTCATTCTTTCGACCAATTAATTGGTTGATGAAATTATCTTTGGAATTTAAAATTTGAATTAATTGATATATAATGAAAAATGTTTCAATACTTTTTGCCCTGATCCTTCTACTCACGTCCTCTTCAGGAAAAAATAAAATTTATGAATGGCGCGGGAATGACCGCGAGGGTATCTACTATGAATCGGACCTTCTTAAAAAGTGGCCTGCCGAAGGACCAAAAGAACTTTGGGCAATAGGAAATATTGGAAACGGATTTGTTTCTCCGGTATTTACAGACGAAAATTTTTATATCACTGGAGAGATTGACTCAATGGAAATTCTTTTCAGCTTTAATCTTAAAGGTGAGAAACAATGGCAAACAACTCTTGGAAAAGAATGGATGAAATCATATCCCGGTTCAAGATCAGCCCCTACTATTGTAGACGATCTGCTTTACGTTGGCACCGGATTAGGTAACCTTTTCTGTGTTAACAGAACCGACGGGAAGATTATCTGGTCAAAAGATCTTGTGACTGATTTTAATGGAGCTCTTCCGCTTCACGGGCATTCAGAATCTGCACTCATTCAGGCAGAAAAGATATTCTGGACCACAGGTGGGAAGAATAATAACGTAGTTGCTTTGAATCGCTTCACAGGTAGATTGATCTGGTCAAATAAAGGATTTGGTGAACGTTCTGCTTATAACTCTCCAAAGCTAATTGAGCTTCCATCACGGAAAATACTTATTACATTTTCTGCCTATCATCTGATGGGGCTTGATATTGCAACGGGGAACTTATTATGGGCACATGAACAGGACAATTATTCACCTGAAAAAAGACTCCCTGGATACGGAGATACACACTGCAACACAGTTCTGTATGATAATGGCTCAATTTATTACGTTGCCGGTGACGGAAACTGTGGTGTAAAACTTAAACTTTCGGATGACGGGATGAAGATTACAGAAGTCTGGCGTAACCGAGATTTTGACAGTTTTATGGGTGGTATTGTAAAAATTGGTGATTGGCTGTATGGCTGTGGGACGGTCACGCCGGACTTGCGTGCAATAAATGCATCCACAGGCAAGTTGACTGATTCATTGAGAGTAGGAAGCGGGGCCATTATTGCTGCAGATAATATGTTGTATTACTATACCCAAAAGGGAGATATGATGCTTCTGAGTTATAGCCAGGGCAAAATTGAAAAAGTCAGTTCCTACAGGATTAAAGAAGGGAATATGCAACATTTTTCACATCCGGTAATACATGAAGGTGTTTTGTACCAGCGACATGGAAATACTTTGATGGCATTTGATATCCGTAAAAAATAATTTTTAAGCTATTTTTGGTTATTCAATATATAAACAACAACATAGTCACAGTTGTTTTTCATAATAGTTAATTAAAAAACGTAATTAAAATGGAAACTATTAAAAAGTCAACACTCGATTTCCTAACCGCTATAAAATGTAATAACAACCGTGAGTGGTTTATCGGGAACCGTCACATTTATTTAGATGCCAAAGATAACATCGAATCTTTTGTTCAGGAGATCATAAATAAAATAATCTTATTTGAGCCGATTATGAAAGGTCTGGAAGCTAAAAGCTGTGTTTTCAGGATTAACCGCGATATTCGTTTTTCTAAAGATAAATCGCCTTATAAATCGCATTTTGGTGCTTTTATTGTCCAGGGCGGGAAAAAAAACGTAGATAAATTTGCCGGTTATTACTTTCATATTGAGCCGGGTAAAAGTATTATGGCTGGCGGAGCATATACACCACCAGGCCCATGGTTATCAGCCATAAGGGAAAAGATCAGTGATAGTCCGGATGAGTTTATTAAAATCACTAATTCAAAAGAATTCATTAAATACTTCGGTTCAATTGACGGAGAAAAGCTTAAGACTGCACCAAAAGGATACCCTTCAAACCATCCACATATAGAGCTTTTAAAGTTTAAAAGTTACCTTGTTGTTAATGAAGCATCAGATAAAATGGTACTCAGCAATGATTATTCTGATCACGTAATCAACGTATTTAAAGCTATGAAGCCCTTAAATGATTATCTGAATGAGTATTAGAAAGTGCGTCCCCTGGCCGCGAAGAAAATCAGTAATGTATGACAGGTCTTGAAAGAACACTCTCATTTTTGAATGGGGAATCTGTTGACCATCCTCCATTTCACCCTATAATCATGCGATGGGCGGCTAAATATGCTGGAATAAAGTACCGTGATTTTTGTCTTGATCCTGTTTCAAAATGTAAAGCAATGATTCTCTGTGCAAGAGATTTTAACATAGATTGGGTTACTGTAATGTCCGATCCATGGGCTGAAGCATCTGCCTTTGGAATTCAGGTGGAATATCCTGAAAATAGCCTTCCGATTGATAAAAGCGGACACTTGCCGGATGCAAAAACAGCATCGATGATAAAACATTATAATCCTTTTAAAAACCGTCGGTGCAATAACAGGCTGATTGAGATAAGGGAATTCAGGAAATCTATTGAGGAAGATCTTTTTGTTGTTGGCTGGGTAGAAGGACCTGTAGCTGAATATGTCGATCTTCGTGGAGCTTCCGATGCCTCAATAGATTTTTTTCTGGAACCCGAAGCTGTCGAAAAGTCAATGGATATAATCGTTGAATGTGCCATGAATTTTATTTCTCTACAAATCAAAGCCGGTGCTCACTGTATTGGTATTGGAGACGCATTCTGCTCACAGATCGGGCCTGAATTATATACCCAGTTTGCGTATTCCAGGCAGAAAAAACTTGTAGACCATATTCATTCTGAAGGAGCTCTTGCCAAGCTTCATATCTGTGGAAATACAGAATCAATTCTGAAGCAGATGATACAAACAGGAGCTGATATAATTGATATTGACCATCTTGTACCTTCAATGGAGGATTTTGTACCATTAATAAGTAAGTATCAGGCCTTTTCAGGGAAGTCCGATCCCGTGACTATAATTCAGGACGGAACACCGGAAACTATAAAACAGTCAGTTGTTGATGATTTTAAACAAGCCAAAGGACGTTGTATAGTTTCGGCAGGTTGTGAAATTACTCCCGGAACTGATTGTGGAAATATGAGAGCATTCGGCTTAGCTGCCTGGGATTTAATTGAATGATTATGGATCCTTACAATGCGGGTCCGAGGTTTCTTAACATCCACTTTACTGAAGCTCTGTTTTTGTAATCAGGATCAAACTGAACAGCAACAATAATTCCTTCCTTATTAATTATATAGGTAGCCGGAACAGGCAAATGTGCAGCATCTCTCCCGTTATTTTTAGCAATATCAATAGAAAAGCTGGATAAAATCTTATCCTGATAAGCTCTTGTTACATTAAACATAAGATCATAATCTTTCATTATTTTTTCCTGACAATCATATATTACCGCAAATGTTAAATTATGAAGTTTGACAGTATTCTCGACGTTTTCAATTGATTCAGGTGTAATTGCAACGACATTAAAACCCTGGTCCGTCAGTACTTTAAGTGAATCCTGGTAATTCTTTAAATATCTGTTACATAAAGGACACCAATTGCCCCTGTAAAAGAAAAGTATTAAAGGTCCCTGTTCAAGAAATTTTTTCAATTCTACCTGTTTGCCGGTCTGATCATACCCGGTAAAATCTGGTGCTTTGTCACCAACTTTAAGTCCATGAGGAACATTGCTGTCTTTCGTTTCCATACCAAACCTGGCATAATCAGTTACTTGTCCGTAAGCGATAGACATTATTGATATTGCAATAACAATTATTAAAAAGCAATTCAACTTCAATTTTCTGATAAAATCACTTTTAATGTAAGACATCTGTTAGCTTTTAAGCGAATTTATAACCAGGGATCTTTCTCATTCTCAGACTTAAAGGAGTTACTTCAAGATACTCATCGTCTTTTATTTGCTCCATGGCTTCTTCCAATGAGAATTTAAGTTTTGGAGCAATCCTGAGGCTGTCATCAGATCCCGAGGCCCTCATATTAGTAAGTTTTTTACCTTTAACAATATTTACTTCAAGATCACCAAGTCTGGTATGTTCTCCGATAACCTGACCTCTGTAAACCTGTTCTCCCGGATCAATATAGAATCTGCCCCTGTCCTGCAGACGATCAATTGCATGACCTGTTGCCATTCCCATGTCGAGTGAAATCAACGATCCGTTCTGTTTAGGCATAAGTTCATCTCCTTTATATTTGTCATAAGCCCTGAAACGGTGATGCATCACAGCCTCGCCTGAAGTTGCTGTAAGCATGTTATTCCTTAATCCGATCAAGCCTCTTGATGGAATATCAAATTCGATATGGGTCAGGTCTCCCTTTGGTTCAATGACTATCATTTCGCCTTTTCTCTGGGTAACGAGCTCAATGGCTTTGCCCGAGAATTCGGGAGGGACATCAATAGTCAGTGTCTCATAAGGTTCAGATTTAATGCCATTTATATCTTTAAGAATAACTTTTGGTTTTCCGACCTGGAATTCGTAGCCTTCACGCCGCATCGTCTCGATGAGTATTGATAGATGGAGTATTCCACGGCCAAAGACATTGAAAGTATCTTCAGATTTTGTTTCTTCAACTTTCAGGGCAAGGTTTTTCTCAGTCTCTCTTATCAGTCTTGTTCTCAGGTGCCGTGATGTAACAAACTTTCCTTCCTTGCCATACATTGGAGAATTATTGATAGTAAAAACCATACTCATTGTAGGTTCATCTACCTCAATTCTCTGCAGAGCTTCAGGAGCAAGAAGATCGGCGAGGGTATCCCCTATTTCAAAATCTTCCAGTCCGATAACAGCACAAAGATCACCACATCTTACACTTTCAGTTTTTACTCTTCCGAGTCCTTCAAAAACATAGAGTTCCTTTACTTTTACTTTCCTAACTTTACCGTCCCTTTTACATAAGGTATAGTCTAACCCGGTTGTAATGTCTCCTCTGAATACACGGCCAATTGCAATTCTGCCTACATAGCTTGAGAAATCCAGTGAAGCAACCTGCATCTGAGCAGTACCTTCAATATATGGAGGTTCGGGAATTTCCTTTAGAATTGTATCCAGAAGATACTTAATGTCAGTTGTTGGTTTTTTCCAGTTACCGCTCATCCAGCCATATTTAGAAGAACCAAAAACTGTCGCAAATTCAAGCTGGTCATCTGTAGCATCGAGGTTGAACATGAGTTCATAAACATCTTGCTGAACTTCATCAGGTCTGCAGTTATCTTTATCTACCTTATTGACAACGACAATTGGCTTAAGACCAAGGGCTATTGCTTTTCCGAGTACAAATCTTGTTTGGGGCATAGGGCCTTCGAGCGCATCAACAAGTAACAGAACACCGTCAGCCATCTTAAGTACTCTTTCAACTTCACCTCCAAAGTCAGCGTGACCCGGGGTATCAATAATATTAATTTTAACTCCTTTATAGTTTGCCGAAACATTTTTTGAGAGGATAGTAATCCCTCTTTCCCGCTCAAGATCATTGCTGTCAAGAATAAGATCAACTGCCTCCTTCCTTTGGTCAAGTACCTGGCATTCCTGTATAATACGGTCAACCAGAGTAGTTTTACCATGATCAACATGCGCAATGATCGCAATATTTCTTATTAATGGCATACAAATTAATTAGACCGCAAAAGTAATATTGTTGTGGGGATAAATGATAAAAACTTCGAAAATTAATTAATGGTAAAAAATTCATATATTAGGCAATAAATTTTAAAAGACGACTTATGAAAAAAATGACCATCACCCTCGTTTTCAGTTTATTTGCCGCAACCGGAATCTTCGGACAGCAGAATGTCAATCTGGCTGTAGGAATTAAAGCTCCGGACTGGATGTTTACTGATGCTGATAAAAAGGAATTCACACTGAATTCATGGCCAGGTAAAGTACTTCAGATCAATTATGTTGACCCGGATGAATCAGATCTTAATGATCCATTCAATGATGTTGTGAAGAAAGCAACTGATGTAGATAAGACTCTTAGCAAAGATCTGTTCAAGGGATTTGGTATTGTCGATTGTAAATCGACCTGGAAACCTAATGGTTTGATTAGAATGATTGCCGGTAATAAGGCAAAAAAATACGACACTACAATACTTTTTGATTATAAGGCTACTCTGCAGAAAGAATGGGGTTTACCAAAAGATAACTATACTGTGGTAGTTCTTGATAAAAACAGGGTATGCAGATTTATTTATAAAGGACATATTCCTGAATCAGAAAACCAGAAGATAGTGGACCTGTTAATTGCCCTTACCAAAGAATAAAAGGTTCCGTCTTAATCTTTTTAACCGCAAAGGCCTCAAAAATACTACTTTTTGTTCTCTGCGGTTTTTTTTAATTTTTTAACTACAAATATGTTTATCCCAAATCTTTTACTGCTTGCCGGTACCGGCACTAAGTCGGGGAAAACATCAATGGCGTGCAGGATAATTGAGCAGTTCATGAATTTAAACATTACTGCAATTAAGATAAGCCCTCATTGCCATGAGACTACTCCTGGTTTGAAAACCATTTATGAGGAAACAGGATATGCGATATATGAAGAGACAAACAGGAATACATCAAAGGACACTTCACGGATGCTCAATTCCGGGGCACATAAGGTTTACTTTGCCAAAGTCATGGATGACCGGCTGCAAATTGTTTTTGACAAAATAATGGATCTTATACCGGCAGGTACTCCGATAATATGTGAATCCCCTGCTCTGCGAAATTACATTGAACCGGGAGTATTTATTATGATGATATCTGAAACTATCAATAAACGCAAGAATATAAATCATTTACAACATTTACCTCATGTAATGTTCAAGCTGGAAGAGCTGAATGATATCAGGAAATTGCCTATTGAGTTTGCAGATGGTAAGTGGCATCATGATGCATCAATGTAGGGATAGGTCGCGACTGATCCCTACATTGATTTCCTCTATTTCTCCTCATTGATATCAGCTATATCTTTTCCCAGCCTGGCTTTTATCCTTTCAAGATCATGCTTCATTCCGGCAACTGCCTGAATCAGTTGTTTTTCCGGTAATACAGGATCGGGTAATTCACTGCTGATATAATTAACAAATTTCCAAATCTCTTTGACCTCATTTATGTGTACTTCATATGGTTCATAAACAGTATTTAGGGAATATAAAACCAGTTTACCGTCAGCTCTGATGTTGTTCTCAACCACCTTGAAAACAATTCCGTCATCCAGTGTAAATACAATATAGGCTTTACCGCTGATTATCTGCATCCAGTCCTGGAGGTATTCCCCTGTTACCCATGAACCGTCGGGTATCGGAAGCATGGAATCACCTTTCAGCTGAAAAGTTCTGTATTTCTTTTTACTGGAAAGAAACGGTAATGTGAATACAGGAAGCTCACCGATGTATTCCGGATCGGCATATCCGGTTGTATAGCCTGCTTTAGCTTTCTCTGGCACCAGTTCAATATTTTCCCGGTTGCTGGAATTGACGGTTGTTGTCAATACTCTGAGATTGCTTCCTCTGACGTAAGCATCATATCCTCTTTCGAGTTCACCAAGCTGACTTTCCGACAACTTTGAAATATCCAGTTTAAGGATTGTATCGATAGCAATATTAAAATAGCCGGAAAAGGATATCAGGATTTCTATCCCGGGCTGGGCAACACCGTTCTCATAACCGCTCAGGGTTGAACGTTTAAGGTTAAGGGCAAATGCCACATCATCCTGTGTTCGGCCCCTCCTTTTTCTTAAAAATTTTATGTTCGATGCAAAGTACATAATGAAAATTGATTATATTGTAATCAGTAAGTTGATTAATTTCTAATCAAAAGTAAAACTTAATTGTTATATATGCAAGAAATGTGAAATATTTTTTAAATAATTCGGACTAGGGAGTTGGAGATTGCTTTGCTTCGCTCGCAATGACGGTGCAGGTAAGCATATTTCAGGTTGGGAGCTTAACCGAAGTTAGTAAAAGCCACAGTCATTGCGAGAAGCGAAGCGACGAAGCAATCTCACCATCCCAGTACGACTATTAAAATTTACATTATGATCCTCTCCGGCACTATAGACCGATCAGTTCTGCACCTCGACCTCGATACTTTTTTTGTATCGGTTGAGAGGCTTAAGAACAGCCGCCTGAATGGTAAGCCGGTTATAATAGGTGGTATGTCGGACCGGGGAGTGGTATCGAGCTGCAGCTATGAGGCACGTAAGTACGGTGTAAGCTCCGCTATGCCGATGAAAATGGCCAGGAATATGTGTCCCGATGCCATTGTTATAAGAGGCGACATGGAGCTTTACAGCAACTATTCAAACATAGTGACCGGCATAATTGCCGAAAGGGCACCACTATATGAGAAAGCATCTGTTGATGAACACTACATCGATCTCACCGGAATGGACCGTTTCTACGGATGCTACAAATGGTCGCATGAATTGCGCCAGTATATAATTAAAGAGACAGGCCTGCCTATATCAATCGGACTTTCAGTCAATAAGACCGTATCAAAAATAGCAACCGGCGAGGCAAAGCCAAACGGAGAAATAGAGGTTCAAAAAGAGATTGTGCTTCCGTTCCTCGATCCGCTTTCGATAAGAAAAATACCAATGATCGGTCAGAAGACTTATCAGGTGCTCCGCTCGATGGGGATTGCTACAATTTATACCCTGAGGAATATCCCTGTTGAGATGCTTGAAAAATTAATGGGTAAAAATGGTATTGAAATGTGGAAGAGAGCCAATGGCATCGACTCTACTCCCGTCATCAGCTATTCGGAACAGAAATCGATAAGTACCGAACATACTTTCGAAAAAGATACCACCGACCTGTTGAGGTTGAATCAGCTGTTGGTAAGCATGGTGGAGAAGATTGCGTTCGAGCTGAGAAAACAGGAGAAACTCACTTCATGCATTACTGTCAAGATAAGGTATTCTAACTTCGATACCCATACACTGCAGAAACGAATACCATATACATCATTTGACCATGTTCTTGCCGATATCACCAAAGAGCTCTTTGCCAGACTCTACCAGAGACGTATGCTTATCAGACTTATTGGTGTAAGGTTCAGCCATATGGTAAGAGGAGTCCAGCAGCTTGACATGTTTGACGATACTCCTGAAAAGGTCAGCCTGTATATGGCAATGGACAGGATCAGGAAGCGTTTCGGGCGAAATGCGGTCAGGAGAGCTTCCGGAGTGATGACGGTAAGTGAAAAAGAAGAAAAAGCCCTTAAACAGCTTGAAAATGCCGTTAATGAGCAGAATATGATGGAGGAACGGCTTAAGAAGTATATGATGTATGGAGGAAGGTAAAAAGGCAACGGGCGGCAGGCAACAGGCGACAGGGAAAAAAGACAAAAGTAATAAAATACCTGACGCCTGACGCCACAAAAGAATATGTACCTTAATTGTCACTCATATTACAGTCTCCGCTACGGAACCATGTCCGTTGAACAGCTTGTGCAGAAAGCTCTGGCTGCCGGGACAGATACTATTGTTCTCACTGATATTAACAACTCAACGGGAATTCCGGAATTTGCAGGCGAATGCAGCAAAAACAATATCAGGCCTGTTGCTGGCATAGAATTCAGAAATGACAATGAACTTCAGTATATCGGGATTGCACGTAATAACAGAGGTTTGCAGGAGTTGAATGAATTTCTTTCGGATCTGAATTTCAACAAGTCATCAATTCCCTTTCCGGCACCTCAATTCTCAGAATCGTATATAATATATTCCCTTAAGAAAATTCCATCGCGGAAACTATTTGATAATGAACGCATAGGAATAAGACTACACGAATTAAACAGTCTGTTGACACTGACTCTGTCATTAAACAGGAATACTATGGTTATACTGCAACCGGTCACATTTGCAGAGACAGATGACATTTTTATTCACAGAAGTCTCAGGGCTGTTGACAACAATATTCTCCTGAGTCACCTGCTGCAATGGCAGTGCGCCGGAGAAGATGAATTTTTCAAAAATACTGCCGATTTTGAAAAAATCATGAAAGAATACCCATGGTTAACAAGTAATACAAAAAAGCTCCTGGATGATTGTAATTTACAGTTTGATCGTGAAAGTCTTAAAAACAAAAAGATCTATTCAGCCAGTAGATATGATGACAAGCTGCTTCTCGAAAAACTCGCCTGGGACGGAATGATATACAGGTATGGCAGGCAGAATAATGAGGCAAAGAAAAGGGTAAAGCATGAACTTGAGATAATCGACAGGCTTGGTTTTTCTGCCTACTTTCTGATAACATGGGACATCGTAAGATATTCAATGGCCCGTGGTTTTTACCATGTTGGTCGTGGAAGCGGCGCAAATTCGGTTGTTGCTTATTGCCTGAAAATCACCAATGTTGACCCTATTGATCTAAACCTTTACTTCGAAAGATTCATTAATCCGAAACGAAGCAGTCCTCCCGACTTCGATATAGATTATTCCTGGAAAGAGCGGGACGAGGTCATCGATTATATTTTCAAGCGATATGGTTATGGGCATACCGCACTGCTTGGCACTATGAGCACCTTCAGGGGTAAGTCGATCGTACGTGAACTCGGTAAGGTATATGGTTTGCCCAAGGAAGAGATTGATTCGCTTATTGATAATCCTTCCGCAGAGACAAACCGGAATGAGATAACCAATCTTATTTTCTCAACTGGCCTGAAGATCGCTGACTTTCCAAATATACGGAGTATCCATGCCGGGGGTATACTCATCTCCGAAGATCCTATTACCTGTTACACCGCTCTCGATATGCCTCCGAAAGGTTTTCCGACCACCCAGTGGGATATGTACACCGCCGAAGAGATTGGCTTTGAGAAACTCGACATTCTGAGCCAGCGGGGAATTGGCCATATCCGCGAGAGTGCGGAAATAATTCTGCGTAACCGTGGTATCGATGTTGATGTTCATACAGTACAGAAATTTAAGAACGATGAAAAGGTAAAAGAGTATCTGAAGATCGGTGAAACAAAAGGATGCTTCTATATTGAAAGTCCTGCGATGCGCGGCCTTCTGAAAAAGCTGAGATGCGATAACTACACTACTCTTGTGGCTGCCAGTTCTGTGATAAGGCCAGGTGTTGCACGTTCCGGCATGATGAAAGAATATATTTACAGGTTCCATAATCCGGGAAAATTCGAATATATACATCCGGTTATGAAGGAACAGCTTGAAGAGACATTCGGTGTTATGGTCTACCAGGAAGATGTTCTGAAAGTCTGTCATCACTTTGCAGGATTGGATCTTTCTGATGCTGATACCCTGCGCCGGGCTATGAGTGGTAAATACCGGTCAAAACAGGAGATGCAACGTATTATTGAAAGGTTCTTCTCAAACTGCCGCGAAAAGGGCTACAGCGATGAGGTCACAAAAGAGGTATGGAGACAGATTGAATCTTTTGCCGGGTATTCGTTCTCTAAAGCCCATTCTGCGTCATATGCCGTTGAAAGCTTCCAGAGTCTTTATCTTAAAGCGCATTATCCGCTTGAGTTCATGGTAGCTGTTATAAATAACTTTGGAGGTTTTTACAGGACCTGGGTTTATGTACATGAAGCAAGAAGGTGCGGAGCAACTATTCAGCTACCGTGTGTGAACAAGAGCAATTATAAGACAACGATATATGACACAGATATATACATTGGCTTCATTCATATTATGAGCCTTGAATACAAGCTTGCACAGTCAATTGAAGAGTTACGCAATGCAGAAGGCCCCTTCTCCGATCTGAACGATTTTGTTACCAGGGTAAATCCCGGACTTGAGCAGGTAATTCTTCTTATAAAAGCAGGGGCATTCAGATTTACGGGAAAGAAGAAGGCTGTTCTTTTATGGGAAGCTCATATGATGATAAACAAAAACAAACCGGATAATATTCGTCCACTCTTCTCCTCTCCTGTCCGTAATTTCTCACTTCCCGATCTTGTTCAGGGAAAGATCGAAGATGTATATGATGAAATCGAACTCTTCGGTTTTCCTGTCACAATGAGCTGGTTCGATATGCTTGAAACATCTTTCCGCGGCGAAGTATCTGCAAGAAGGATGAGCGAATATACCGGAAGGAAAATCAGGATGGTCGGACACCTGGTTACCATAAAGTATATCAAAACAATAAAAAATGACTGGATGAATTTTGGATGCTTTATAGATGCTGAAGGTAATTTCTTTGATACAACCCATTTCTCTCAATCTCTTAAAAACTGGCCTTTTAAAGGAAGCGGCACATATCTGATCCTTGGAAAAGTCGTCGAAGAGTTTGGGTTTCCTTCACTTGAGGTAGAGAAAATGGCAAAACTTCCTGTCAAACCCGATCAGAGGTATTGACAGGGCTGCTCTTTGATTGAGTCCAGTGTACTGCAACAATCCTGTAAGGGAATCTGGTTATCATATAGTGTGCATTAGGGCAATTTTTCCTGTGGATCTTTATTCCCTCCAATATGGTGACAAACCCAAAAACGCTAACCCCGAATACCGGATTGCAGCATTTTGAGAGTTTATAATCAAGCCCCTCAACCCTGTCTTCAATAATAAGGTAATCTGAAATCTGGGAATCAGCCTGTTCTTTTGTCTCCTTCCCCGGCAATACTGTTTCAGTAAAATATTCTTCCAGCGATTCCTCCTTTAATAAAACCTCTTTAATCTGAAGCAGTTCTATCTTTTCTGTTGCAATAAGATAATACAGATCCTGAGCTGTTTTCAGACTAAAAGAATTGAGTAGTTTTTGTATCAGAGTATCACCGTAAACTATCTTCCAATTCTTCATCCGGCGCATAAGGATCTCTTTTCCTTCTGCAGCTGCTTTGGTTTTTTCTTCATTCAGTACCTGTTTAATTTTCGTTTTTGCCTTTGTGGTAACTACAAATGACAACCAATCCTGCTTAGGCTTCTGGTTCTTTGACCTTATTATAGAAACGTGATCTCCATTTTGCAAAACATATCTTATTGTCACATTCTTCCCATTGACTTTTCCTCCCACACACGAAGCTCCGACAGCAGTATGAATATCGAAGGCAAAATCGAGAACTGTCGCGCCGGCAGGCAATTGGCGCAGATCACCTTTTGGAGTAAAAACAAAAACTTCATCAGTATATAAACCTGACCGCACCTGATCAAGAAATGCAGTATCCTCCTTCTCAGACGATTCCAGTATCTCCCGCATCTTTGACAACCACGAGTCAAGTCCTCCTTCTCCTTTAATTCCTTTATATTTGAAATGAGCTGCAAGTCCCTTTTCAGCAATCTCATCCATCCTGGTGGAACGAATCTGCACTTCAACCCATTTTCCTCTTGGTCCCACAACTGTAGTATGAAGTGATTCGTACCCGTTAGATTTTGGTACTGAGATCCAGTCACGTAATCTGCTTGGATTAGGTTGATATATGTCGGTTACAACAGAATAGGCCCGCCAGCAATCAGATTTTTCGTTTTCTCCCGGACTGTCAATAATAATTCTTACTGCAAATAGATCATATACTTCATCAAATTCCACTCCCTGCTTTTTCATTTTCAGCATTATGGAATGTATTGATTTTGTGCGGCTTTTAATCGTGAATCTAAAGCCTTGCTTTTCCAGTTTTTCTTTGAGCGGAGCCGAAAAGTCGCGTATCAGTTTATTCCTTGAAGCTGTTGTTTGTTTCAGACGGCAATCGACATAAGTGTATTGTTCCGGCTCAAGATATTTTACAGCAAGGTCCTCCATTTCCGATTTAATATTATAAAAGCCCAGTCTGTGAGCAAGAGGTGCGTAAAGGAAATAGGTTTCAGAAGCCAAAGGTATCCTCTCCTTCTCCGGAGCATTTTCAAGGTTACGCATGTATTCGAGCCTTTCTATTAGCTTAATTAGGATTACCCTTACATCATCAGCAAGACTCAAAAGCAGTTTGCGGAAATTTTCTGCCTGGTAAGAAGATTGCATTGAATCGATACTGGTAATACGTGCAAAACCACTCAATATCTCGACAACTTTTTTACCAAACTCCTTTTCCAGTTCTTTTGGGGTCAGACTAAGATTATTATAAGAATCATGCAATAAAGCAGTGATAATTGAAGTAAGTCCAAGCCCCATCTCTCCGGCTATAATTCGTGCCACAGACAGAACATGAATAATTTCAGGTTCGCCAGTGAGAATTTTTCTATCACCACAAACTTCTATTGCGAGATCAAGCGCTCTTCTTATTTTAACATTATCTTCAGGAGCAACTGTATTCTTCGCAGCCAGAAGTAAGGCTCGGTATCCACTGTTTATCTTCTTTGTATCAGTAATCATTAATCCCTTTGTATTTAGATTTTATCTATTAACTCTAAAATCCTCTAAATAGTTCTGTAATTTAAAAAAAAATCCCCGGAATTGTTTGGGATCCGGGGATTTCAGAATAAACCTGTTAATTTTATCTGATGGAGATTCCCAAACCTGCTGTGATAACATTATATTGGGCCCTTGTATAATCAGCATGAATTGTGACAACTGCAAGTTTAATCCTGAAGCCGACATTGGCTCTGAGACCTGAGAAGTTTTCAATATTCATTGAAGGAAATTTGTTACCTGTTATTACACCATTATCGGCATATTCAGCATGAGGATTAGTCGGTACAACTGTATTTAATGTGGGTGTCGGGAAATTACCCTCAAATTTCATAAATGTTTTTGTTTTACTATAACCAAGTCCGCCATAGAAAGTTATCACCGGAAGATTAAGTGATGCGATGGCGCTGATATTCAGGGCTCCTACCGCTACATTTAAATTCTGATCTTTAAATGATGTTGCTAAATTGAAAGTGGTATAGTTGGTTGGAGTGCCTGGCGGCAGACTTAACGGAACATTTGCAGTCAGTCTGGTATATCCTCCGAAAACTGAAACATCGAAAGGTAATGTTTTCTCACCCGGCAGATATTGCATAATGCTGTGAACAAGACCTACGCCCCAGAGAGAAATATTTCCATCTTTAATATTTATTTTGGGAACGAACCTCACTTTAAGTTCTGTACCAAATGGCAGACCGACTCCAACCTGGGCAGAAGGCACAGGTATGTATCTCCAGTCGACGCCCTGCGGTGCATTAAAAGTGGCAAGGATCACCCCGCTAGCCTTATCTGTATAGCTTATTATCGGTCCATCGGTCTTGGGACCAGCTACAGTAGATGCCATTCCGGCACCTGATATAGCAGATGAAAGTCCGATTTTCGATATATCGAAAGTTTGAGCAGATGTAGGAACAATTCCCATACTTGCATTTATCGTTATGTCAAATCCACCTAATTTATGGGGTTTTGCAGTATTATACCAGCCACCATTCAGACCGGCTCCGAAAGCATTTGCCCATGGAGAAACATAAGCCTGGAGGTATTTTACACCATCGGATGGAATGCTTCTCAGGAAATCAGTATTATCAAATTGTGAAAAGGTTAAAGATGAAAACATAAACAGACTTATCATCAGTACCACGGAGCGTTTTGTAATTTGATTGTTCATAGCAGTTTTATTGATTCATAATTCGAATTAGACACAAATATAAAAAAATGAATATGCAAATTCTCTGGTTTTTGCATGTCCAACCAAGCATTTAACGAAGTTCTATGAAAAATTGTTGCTTTGAATAAAGAAAAATATATATTTTATTCTTCAGGACTTTTCTTTTCAATCTTATCAAGGCTTTTAAGCTCTTGTATATCAATACTTTTTGACATATCTGAAATACTTTTAAGATTGAGCTCCCCTTTTATCGAAATCAGAGAATTCCCTCCCGGACCACCTTTAATAACAAGTAATTCCGAAATAATATTACCGCTTTGTTTTATTAGAAATTTAGTAATATCCTGTCCTTCTTTCACTACCATAAGTTCTTCATAAACTGATAAATCAAGCTTTTTACTGAGTTCAGTATAAAAATTCAGGTTTTTATTAAGCAGCGAATCTTCGACAGATAGAATCTTTATTGATTTCAGTCTGTTTATAATATCACCCGCATCTTTATTTTCCGCATCCTTATTCGCGAACATGCTGAACATTTTACTTGAGATGGACACAACTGTGAATCCCTGTTTTTCAGAGTACTTATTAAACATCTCATCAACAGGATTACTTTGAGACTGCATCATCAGAGTCAGGCAAAGTGCGGTGAAGGAAAGAAAAATCTTTTTCATATCATTGATTTTTATTTGTTTATATTCTTCTCAACAGGAACATGAGATATTTCAATTGCCCGTTGAAGATAATTGAGGTTCTTCAGGTTCTTCTCAACAATTTTTGTGGATTTATTTATAGATTCAAAACTTTTTCTTTTAATCTCATTTATTTTACCGACTGGTTCCAGAACCTGGGCTCCATGATTCAGTTGAGTTGAAACATCCCTGAGAATTTTTATTGTTTCTGCATATGCAATTTCAGGATCTGTAAATGTATCCCCGGATACAGCTCTGTTAGTAAAGAAAAAGTAAGATCCCGCAAGTATAAGCAAACCGGCGGCTGTGCTGAGTAAAGGAAGAAGATATTTTTTAATCTTATGTGATCCTCTTTTTATTTCAGAAGCGTCAATCCCGGCTAAAATCCTTGCTTCAAAGTCAAGCGATGGATCGGGAAGCTCTGCTGATTCAGTATAAAAACTGAAAATGAGCTTTTCGGCTTCATAACCTTCAGGGATATTATTCTTCCTGAAATAATCTCTTAAGATACTTTCCTCTTCTTCAGTACTTTCTCCGTTATAGTACTTTTCGATTAACCTCTTTAATTCCTCTTCGTTCATATTGATATTTATTAAATTCTTCTCTGATCATTTTCCTGGCTCTTGACAAAGTTACTCTCAGTGTATTAATATTCTGTTCAGTTTTATCAGCTATCTCTTCATAAGATAACCCCTCAATCTCCCTGAGTCTTATCGCATTCTTATATATGTCCGGCAATTGCTCAATAATATGATGCAGAATATCTTCTGATTCTCTTCTTTCCATGAGTTCATAAGGAGATACATTCTCTCTGTTTTGAAAATCCTGTTGCTCGTTTTCATCCTGAATAAAGTGCTTTTTTTTTCTGATTTGATCAATGCAAAAATTTTTAATCATCGTGGTTGCCAAAGCACCGATACTATTATATTCATCAAGTTTGCTTCCCATGTTCCAGAGTTTAATGAAAACCTCCTGAACAGCATCTTCCGCCTCCTCCTGATTCCTGAGGATGCGGAAGGCATAACCATATAGATTTCGGTTAAGCTGCCGAACCAGATCATTAAAATCAGCCCTTGTCATTCCTGCTTTTAGCAACAAATAGAGTGCTTATAAAGATAGCTACATTATTAATTACTTATTTTTTTCCGTGAAGCTGAGTTTATGGTTTTTCTCAGCGTCTTTTGAAAACTTTTTCGCGTCTTCATAAGTCATATTGCCTTTAATCTGAATAAGGGCATTATCTTCTCCTCCGGCTATCAGAAGAAATTCTTTGAATTTATTCCCTTCTGACCGCACAAGCATTCTGAGATCCTGATCCGATTTTTTTACCCTCATGAACTCATCATAGTTCTTCAGGTCAATGTCATTAATGACAAGGTTATAAAAGTTATCGACTTTCATACTCTTATCCTCCTGGGCAAGAATCCTTATCTCTGTAATACTTGCAGGAAGTGAGTTTTCATCATCATTATCACCCAGGCAGTGAGCCAGTTTAAGCAGGTTGCCGTTTATTGTTACTGTCGTAAAACCATCTCTGCCGGCATATCTATCAAATAGGTCATCGATAGATTTCTGACCGAAAGCAAATGTTGCTGTAATCGTTAAAACGATAAATACCAATAGTCTTTTCATTGTTTTGTATTTAAATTATTGATTGTTTTAAATACATGACGAAGAATAATGGAATTCATTACAAATAAAAATATCATGACAGGACTGTAAAAAGGTTGAGGTTGAGGCTGAGGTTGAGGTTGAGGCTGAGGTTGAGGCTGAGGCTGAGGTTGAGGTTGAGGCTGAGGCTGAGATAAGTATCATGGAACTTAACCGTAACCTTAACCTTGACCTTGACCTCAACCTTTATCCTTATTATTTCAAAGGTGATTCAGGCTCTTTTGACAATCAAACAGGCTCATTATAAAAGACATAAAAAAAGGAATTAATTTTAATTCCTTTTGCTGTTTTAGTGATCCAGCTGGGATTCGAACCCAGGACCCCATCCTTAAAAGGGATGTGCTCTACCAGCTGAGCTACTGAATCCTCCTCTATTTTTGCGAGTGCAAATGTATGATAATTTTATTTTAAAGCAATAGAATGGAACCATTTTTCCTGCTAATTGATCCATTTTTCGGACAATATAAATTGTGCGATTTGTAAGTGATTAATTATTAGACATATTCTACTTCGAAAGAACTGGTATCTGTCGGTTTATTGATTCTTCAAGGGATATTAAAGTTTCGGTCCGAACTATACCCTGAATGTTCTGAATAGTATCAGTCAATATCATGCGAAGATGTTCATTATCACGCGTATATACCTTTATAAACAGCGAATAATTGCCTGTAGTGTAATGACATTCAATAATCTCCGGAATATCCCGGAATTTTGCAATTACCTCCCTGAAATGACCCGGATGGTCGAGAAATATACCAATATAAGCACAGGTCTTAAAACCTACCATCACAGGATCAACTTTAAATTCAGATCCTCTTATAACACCTATTCTGATCAGGCGCTGAACACGCTGATGGATAGCTGCACCTGAAACACCACACTCTCTTGCAACTTCAAGGTATGGAATCCTTGCGTTTTTTGTAATAATGTCGAGAATCTTCTTATCAAGATTATCAATTTGTAAATTTTCTGACATTTTTAAAGTAATTAATTAATAGATTGAAACAATATGTATTTATCTTCTTACAAATTTAAAGGAAAAATAAGAGATGGAGATAATCGGATAAAAAATGTTTAAACTTTTTTTTTGTAGTCCAGGGTATTTAGATAGTACGATTTATATAACCGACAATATCTTTGATATCGGAAAACCCCTTTTTAACAAGATAATTTTCAATTCCTTCAAGTATTTTTACAGAGGCCTGTGGATCAATGAATGAAGCAGTTCCAATCTGAACTGCACTTGCTCCGGCCAGGAGAAATTCCAGAGCATCGGAAGCAGACATGATCCCTCCCATTCCGATAACCGGGATCTTTACTGCATTAGCCACCTGCCATACCATTCTTAGTGCAACCGGTTTTATTGCCGGACCTGAAAGCCCTCCTGTAATAGTTGATAAAGAAGGTCTCATGTTTTCAACATCAACAGCCATCCCAAGTAATGTGTTAATCAATGACAATGAATCGGCACCTTCCTCTTCAACAACCCTGGCAAAATCGACAATATTTGTAACATTCGGAGATAATTTAACAATAAGCTTTTTAGAATAAACAGACCTAACTTCCCTGGTCACTTCCCGTGCCGAATCAAGATTGATTCCAAAAGCCATTCCTCCCATTTTTACATTCGGACAGGAAATATTAAGCTCTATCGCCGGTATTTTTTCAAGTTTGTTAATTCGTTCAGCCAAAGCAACATAATCTTCAATATAACTCCCGTTTATATTTGCAATAATGTTAGTTTCATAATTCAGGATGCGGGGATAGATAGATTTTTCGAAGTAATCGATGCCTTTATTCTGCAAACCAACTGTATTAAGCATCCCGGAGGGTGTTTCAGCCATCCGGGGATATAGATTACCTTCTCTCGGTTCAAGTGTAGTTCCTTTAAGGACAATCCCTCCCAGCCTTGAAACATCTAGAAAATCATCAAACTCCGATCCATATCCGAATGTACCTGAAGCTGTTAACACCGGATTCTTGAAACGCAAATCACCAATAGAAAAACCAAGATTCACCATTTTAAATCATTTACATTGAAAACCGGTCCGTCAATGCAGGTGCAAAGGTTGCCATTAACCGTATCCACAATACAACACAGACAGGCACCTATGCCGCATGCCATGAGGTTTTCGAGTGATACTTCACATATTATATTCCTGTTTTTACAGTAAGCTGCTAATGCTTTCATCATTGAATCGGGTCCGCAACAATAGATTCTGTTATACTGGTGTGTTGAAAAAACAGAATGGCTGGTGACATAGCCCTTTTCTCCCATGGAGCCATCTTCAGTTGTAACGAATACGTTTCCGATTTTAAGATATTCGTCAAATTCAATAATCCTTTCTCTGTTTCTGAACCCAAGAAGGATATCAGGAATATTGCTATTTGATTTTAAGTATCTTCCCAGAAATAACAACGGTGCTATCCCACATCCGCCTCCCACAAGCAGTACCTTCTCGTTTTCGGAAGGTAATGAGAACGAATTGCCTAAAGGGTAAATAAGATTCAGAATATCGCCATTTTCAAGTTCTGAAAGAGTCCTGGTACCTTTTCCCGCTATCTGAATGAGTATTTTAAACGTATTTTTCTCATAATCAACATCATGTATAGAAAATGGCCTGCGAAGAAATGTCTCCGGGCTACCGTCTACTCTTACCTGCGCAAACTGACCCGGTTTAAAATCGGGAATTTTCTTATCCCCTGAAAGCTCAAGAATGTAAAAATCATTATTAAGGCGCTTATTTGCAATTACTTTGAGATCTTCAATACGCTTTGCCATTTAAAATGCGTTTATGGCAAAGATAATTTTAATGACTGATTTCAAAAAATTTAAACAGAGGATAATTCTTAACCATCTAAAATCATGCTTAAAACATCATCAGCGTGGAAAAAACTCCTCAAAACTATTATTTTCAAAGAACCAGACAATTTTAACAACTTCTGAGGTTGATTTATCGGCGGGAGCAGCAGAATCCTTCACTAATTTATCTTTTATGACATCCTGAAACTCTAATTCCGGTTTCATTTGCTCGCCTTTAGTCTGTCTTTCATCGCTTTCTCTGTTATTAACCAAATCATAGCCAAACAGATTTGGCATCTTAGGCTCCTTATACATGGATCCTTTGCCAAATAACAGCCAATCTGTTGAAAGGAATTGATATTTCTCAAGCATTTTCAATACAAAATCAAGGCTTGGATTGTTCCTTCCTGAAAGTATATGGGAGATACCTGATGCCTGAACACCAATTTCGTCGGCTAACTGGGCAGAAGATTTGTTCTCATTCTTTAAAAATTCAAGTAAACGTTCTTTCATTGTAACAATAATTAGTATTACAAATGTAAATAATATATAGTTGCCATTTGTAACTTAATATAGTTACATATGTAATTCAAGTAAAAGTAACAGTTTTAGACTAAACCTAATCTATTTGTATAGTCTTGATTTAATGATAATTATAATAAATACATATATGAAGCCCTACAATAGTTTAGTTTTATAACACTATAGTATACAATATTTTAACAATAATATCTAAATACATCTGCCATTTTAGTCACTTTAATTATATGAAACAGGCGCCAATTACTTTAACTGACCACATTTATAGTATTGATTTATTGTTTATTATATTCTGCTTTACAAAATTTGTAAGATTATTTAACTCTGTAATCTGAATTTTGTAATAATGTAATTACATCCGTAAATATTTACATAAAATTCTTTGATTACAAATGTAATGCTGGTTGTTTCCACATTGCAAATGCAGTTTTGGCTGGAGCAGTAAGATTTCCTGAAGTTTTAAGAAATCACTATTAAAGAGTGTTTACTTTAAAAATTGAATATTCAGGACTCTTCTGCTGTCTCAGGCTGAATATTCGATTCTGGAGAGGTTTCGACATGACGTTTCCCGCAGATTACGCTGATCTACGCAAATCAAATTATTGCCATCTGCGATAATCTGCGCGATGTTTGACAGAATTCTATTCCGGTTTGAAGTTCCTTGCTGTCACTTCATCAAATTCATTCTCAGAGCGTGCAATTACAGCCGTAGCGAGGCAATTGCCGATTACATTGACTGATGTACGTGCCATATCCATTAAAACGTCGATCCCAAGTATTATAAAAACAGGTTCAACCGGCAAACCAAAACTAACTACTGTTCCAAGTAAAATCACAAGGGCAGCCCTTGAAACTCCTGCTACCCCTTTGCTGGTAAGCATCAGGGTAAAGCAGATCACAATCTGTTTTACAATTGGAAGGTCAATGCCGGCAGCCTGGGCAACAAAAATTGATGCCAGTGAAAGATATAATGTTGTGCCGTCGAGATTGAAACTGTAACCCGTTGGTATAACGAATGCAACAATTTTTCTTGGAATTCCGAACTTCTCCATTGATTCCATTGCAGAAGGCAATGCAGATTCGGAGTTTGAGGTTGCGAATGCGATTGTTGCAGGTTCTGAGACTGCCTTAATAAATGGTCTTATGGGTATTCTGTAAATCAATGCAACCGGAACCAGGACAAAACCAAGGAATACGATCAGGGCTACATATAATGTGGCCAGTAGTTTAAAGAGATTATAAAGAATATCCAGTCCCATGTGTCCTACAGTATAAGAAATAGCTGCAAATACTGCGACAGGAGCATAGTACATTATGATATTAGTGAACTTAAACATAACTTCTGCGAGACTTTCACTAAACCGGATCATTGGTGTCCGGTATTTCTCTTTAACCATCGCAACTGCGATCCCGAAAATAATACTGAAGACAACAATCTGAAGTATCTGTCCTTCGAAAATTGATTTCGCTATATTCTCCGGAAAGATGTGAAGTATAAAATCGCTTGCCGATTGGGTTTTAATAGCTGCAATTGGAGATAATTCAGGATTTGGAGGCAACACTACTCCCACACCTGCTTTACCAATGTTTATTGCCAGAAGTCCGATAAATAAGGCAAGAGTTGATACTATTTCGAAATACAGAAGTGATTTCCATCCCATTCTTCCTATCTGCTTGATATCTGCATGTCCTGCAATACCAACGACAAGAGTTGAAAACAGCAGAGGGGCGATAATGGTTTTTATCATCCGAAGGAAAATATCGCTCATTACCTGAAGTTTTTTTGCTACTTCCGGAACGTCATATCCGAATTCAGCACCGGCAACCATACTAACAAGAATCCATGTTGTAAGAGATCTCTTTCGTAAAGCATGAATAAACAGGAGAATAACAGTTAAAATTCTAAATATCAGCGGTATAGTTGAGGGAATCTCAAGTAGATTGTTGGCTTTTACAACTATTAGAACCAATGTAATGCTAATGGTACTCAGAAGCAAATAAGGAAATACTTTCCAGGCTTTTTGCATCAAATAATTTTTATTATGCAAACTGAAATAACTGCTCACTAAAATCAGCTACAACCGCCTGAGCAATCTGAATGTACCTTGCTGCCACAACCAGAACATAAGTTCATTCTCGCGGCTAATTCATGTTCAGTGGCTTCGCGGACCTCAACAATTTTACCAGAAAAAAACAGATCAAGTCCGGCCATAGGATGATTGAAATCCATTCTAACGTAAGTTTCTGTAATTTCATTAATAATTCCTGTCAAAGGATTCCCGTCTGAATCCGTCATCGGAACCTCATTACCTACCCTGCAAATGTCTTCATTGATCTTTCCATCATTTTCAAAAACGGCAACAGGAACATTTATTATCATTTCTTCCCTTTTATCACCATAAGCCGTTTCAGAATTAAGGGTAAACCTGAAAATATCTCCTGCTTTCAATAAACTGATATTTGATTCAAAAACCGGTAGTAGCCTGCCGGTTCCATAAATAAATGTCAGAGGTCTGATCTCATCCAGTGCTTCAATGATTCTACCCTTCGAATCATTTTCCCTCAGTTCATAAATCAGAGAGACCATTCTATTATTTTCAATTTTCATCTAAGCTCAATTTTTAAAGCGCAAATATAATTTAAATTACTGGCTGGTAAAGCATGCAATAATTATTTTCAGGATAACTTTTGAAATTATTATCGGAAATCAATAACATTATGGCAGGAGATTCCTCGTCCGCAATATGGCGGACCCGGAATGACATTGTCGTTTTGGGGTGAAGAGTAAGCAGAGGCGATTCGCCAAAGCGAATCGCCTCTGCTTACTCTAACTAAAATTAAATTGTCATTTCGAATGAAGTCCCGATTTATTGGGACGGAATGAGGAACCGAGCAGAATGCGAGCTCACCGAAGGTAATCTCCAAATAGTAAAAACTGCTAGAAATTGAAACTGACTCTTATTTCAGGCTTACTGTAGATATCATATCCTGAATCATTTAATGGCCATAAAACCATAAAATTTAATGAGGCTCTCCGTCCTATTTGTTGGCTTAAACCTCCTCCGACAAGGACTGTGTTTACGTAAAACCTGTCAGAAGTGTATGGAAGGGGGTATTTCCAAAATGATGACTTAAGACTAAGCAATTCATCCTCCGCATGAAGAAAAATTCCTGTATGTGCTCCCATCGGAAGGAATGAACTAAGATCCTGAATAACAACTAACTGTAAATATCCTTTCCCCCCATAAAGAGTGGTTGCAACATCCACATCTTTATAGTACCTGTAAGTTGGCCCTGCAGCTACTGCCACTCTTGGCAGAATCCAGAATCCAATGACCGGTGAAATCTGTATATCAGTAATTGTCCCGAATTGCAATCCGAAATTTCCGCCAAAGAATAGTCTCTCTTTAATGGGTGGTGTTTCTTCCTTGCTCGTTTGATCATAGGGCAGTTGTTCTTCTTTGCCTTTCTGAGCAGATATTATTGAAAATGACATAAATAAGAGCAAATTAATTAGAAGAAGAGTTCTTGATTGATGGATTTTTGCTGTTATTTTATTTTTGAGGATCATTTTTACAAATTTGTTATTTTAATTATAAACGATACAAATAAACGAAAAAATGCATTTTTTAATATAAAATAAATCCACTCTTTTTATAGAATAAGACAGAAGACATAAGAGATTCCTCATTGCGCTATGCTTCATCCGGTCAGAATCTTTGATTAGGTTGGGATCGTGTTGCTCTACGATTTCGGACTTCTATCTCTAAAGATAAAAAGACTTTGTCTCAATTTTTTCGAAGGAAGCAACCAGCCCTTTTATGAGGGAGGAGCTGAAACCATTATGCTCCATTTCATTTAATCCTACAATAGTACATCCTTTAGGAGTGGTCACCTTATCGATCTCAAATTCCGGATGTTGATGTCTTTCTATTAATAGTTCTGCGGCTCCCTTTACTGTTTGATTAACTATTGCGCTTGCTGTTGCGGCATCAAAACCAATCTGAATACCTCCCTGAATCATTGCCCTTATAAACCTGAGAACATATGCGATTCCGCAAGCTCCTAAAATAGTTGCTGATTCCATCAGATCTTCATCAATGGTCATAGTGGTTCCGATTATATCAAACAGAAGTTTTACTGATTCAAGGTCTTTGAGCTTTTCTCCGTTATGACATATACATGTAACCGATTTGCCGACACTTGCAGATATATTTGGCATTGCCCTGAAAACCGAAACCCTGGTACCAATTACATCCTGAATCTTACTTATTGTTACACCCGCAGTTACAGATATGAGAAGTTGTCTCCCTGGTTTGAAGTGATCCTTTAATTCCTCCAGAACACCTACAATGTTATAGGGTTTTACCGCTATTATTATAAGATCGGATTCCTTTATGGCCTCTATATTATCTGACATTAACCTTACTCCGGATTCTTTCAGGTGGGCAAGTTCTTCTATATTTCTCCTGGTCGCAGCAATATTATTAGCAGGAATTGTCTGCTGTTTCAGTAACCCTTGCAATAAAGATATGCCAATATTTCCGCATCCTATAATTGATACTCTTTTGTTTATCATCTCAGCTATTTTTAATTCTGTCATAAATTCGAAATATTGTATATATCCCATTCAAATTTTTCACTTTAACAATTATTTGATTAATTATAATACAAATAATCGCAAATATAAGACTATTAGTTATTAACATTACATATTAACAGGATGTTCAATTGAATTCTTGCAATCTGAGGTAGTTTAATTATTAATGCCACGGAGTGGTATACGATGAATAAGGTAATAATTTTAATCATAATTGTGAATAATCACTTGCCAGGCAGAATATGAGACTGGCTTATTATAGAAAATCAATAAATTTATATTTTAAAAATAAATTGAAATTAAAGAAAATACTAAAATGAATATCATTGTAAACGGAGGAACAAGGGGTATCGGGAAGGAGGTCGTAAATTATCTGGCGCAAGATATTAATAATCAAATCATTGTAACTGGAAGGAATGAAAGGACTTTAAATAGTCTTTCAAACAGATTTAAAAATGTTAAACCATTTTCTTTAGACATGTCACTTTTTGACAGTCAGTGCGAGAAGTTCAGAGAGACGGTTTCCTCTCATTTCGGAAGAGTTGATATTCTCATTAATATTGCTGGTTTGCTTATATCCAAAGATTTCCTGGACATGGCAAATGATGAAGCCAGACTGATGATGGAAACAAATTTTTGGGGACCTGCTTCACTAATCAGAGTTTTAAGACCAATGATGTTCGCAGGATCTCATATAGTGAATATCTCAAGTATGGGAGGTTTTCAGGGAAGCACAAAGTATAAAGGGCTCTCCTACTATAGTTCATCCAAAGCTGCATTAGCGTGTCTTACTGAGTGTCTTGCAAATGAATTCGCAGAATATGGAATCAGCGTGAACTGTCTGGCCCTGGGTGCAGTACAAACAGAGATGTTTGATGAAGCATTCCCTGGTTATAAAGCTCCTGTTGATGCAAAACAAATGGCGGAATTTATTTCTGGCTTTGCACTTACAGGGAATAAGTTTTTTAACGGGAAGATATTGCCGGTAGCAACCGGTAATCCATAATTTTACCCCTCAACCCCCCATTTGGGGGG
>JADGPU010000149.1 GCA_017882305.1 Bacteroidales bacterium
AAGCAGAAAAAAAGGAGTAAGAACATTTCTAACTCCTTGATTTTCACTTAGTCGGGGTGATCTGACTCGAACAGACGACCCCTTGCACCCCATGCAAGTGCGCTAGCCAACTGCGCCACACCCCGAAAAAAATATCCTGTTGTCAATTGCGCCAACTGCGCCACACCCCGCATTGTGCTCCGAAGCCTTGGCGAAGGAGTATATTAACTTCCGAAACCGAGACTTGGATTGTAATTCCGTTTGCAAAAATAATCAACTATTCCGATTATCCAAGAAGGCAAAAAGATCAAAGTTGAGTATATTTGTAATCTAAAAATAAGAAAAACTGATATGGATATTTTTAAACCTCTTGATCTTCAGAAAGATGATAAGAATGTGATGGATATAGAAAAAAGCGAAAAGGTTAGATGTCTTATAATCGGCTCTGGTCCTGCAGGATACACGGCAGCGATATATGCCTCGAGAGCCAATCTTAATCCTGTCCTATACACCGGCCTGGAAATGGGTGGTCAGTTAACAACCACAACTGAAGTTGATAATTATCCGGGCTATCCCAATGGTATCACAGGACCACAAATGATGGAGGATTTTAAGGAACAGGCAGAACGATTTGGTGCTGATATAAGATTTGGAATTGCCACAGCAGTCGATTTTTCAGGAAAGATACATAAAGTTACTTTTGACGATAATAGAATTATTGAAGCAGATGCTGTAATAATTGCCACGGGTGCCACTGCGAAATATCTGGGATTGGAATCGGAAACCAAATATGCCGGAATGGGTGTTTCCGCCTGTGCTACCTGCGATGGATTCTTTTACAGGGGAAAAGATGTTGCAGTAGTTGGAGGTGGTGATACAGCAGCTGAAGAGGCAACATACCTTGCAGGGCTATGCCGGAAAGTATTCCTCATTGTCAGGAGGGATGTTCTCAGAGCATCAAAAGCAATGCAGAATAAGGTTTTTAAAACAGGGAATATTGAAATATTATGGGAGCATCAGACTGTAGATCTTTTTGGGGAAAATGGTGTGGAAGGTGCGACCCTGATAAAGCAAAAAGGTACTTCTGAAGAAAAAACTGTTAAAATAAAAATAGATGGTTTTTTTCTGGCTATCGGGCACACACCGAATTCAGTTGTGTTTAAGCAATATATTGAAACAGATCAGGTTGGATATATAAAAACTATTCCAGGTACATCTAAAACAAACATTGAAGGAGTGTTCGCTGCAGGTGATGTTCAGGATCCTAGTTACCGGCAGGCTGTTACAGCTGCCGGGTCGGGTTGTATTGCTGCTATTGATGCAGAGCGTTATTTGTCAGAATTAAAATAGTTACATAATGAAAACTTTTAAAAAAAAATTCAAAATAAATGCTGAACCATCAGATATCTATTCAGCAATAACAAATGCGTATACAATTGAATTATGGTCAGGTTATCCAGCACAGATGACCACAGAGCCTGGCAGTGAGTTTTCACTATGGGACGGAGATATCACAGGAAAGAATCTCGAATTTGTTCAGGATAAAAAAGTGGTTCAGGAGTGGTATTTTGGAGAGCAACATGAAAAGTCTATTGTTACAATTACGATTTCACCCGACAGAGAAAACTCTATTGTAACGGTGGAACATTCAAATATTCCGGACGAAGATTTTAATGGTATAGCGGAAGGATGGAGGGAGCATTATTTTGATGCAATATCAACCTTCTTCAACCCTAATTTCTAAGAAAGTCAGTTGAGATAGTAGAAGTTAATTTCTCCCCAAAAAGCACAAAAATATCTTCTGAACAGGCAAGAATAAGATTGCCTATGCCTTTGAAGGACAATGTATTTGCATGCATCTGGACTCTATTATTCCATTCCGGAACCCACGACAAAATATGATGATTAATAAATCGATGTATTTCTTTTCCCATTTCAACCCGGCATGCTTCATCATCTAGAATAAGGTATTTATCTATAAGTAAAGTCAGGAATAGCAACTCGATACCAAGATGATCATCATCTATTTTCCCTTTGAATTTCGATTGCCAGCCATAAGAATTATAGAACTCGGTGACACTGGAGGAATGGTAACCTGAACTGTCAGAGATTTCTTTACCGTACCGTGATTCAAAAGCTGGGGCCAACGCCGGGAACTGTGTGGTAAACAGTCTTAAGTAGTCTTCACGTAACAACTTCCCAAAAATGGTCTTGTCAGCGAATGAATCTCTGAGCTGCGAAGCAGCTATGACAAAATTCGGATTTGAGCTTGAGACCGGAAGATTTTTCAGAATACCTCTTTCCCAGAAATCTACTATACATTCTTCAGAAGGCTCGTGCATAATCATACTTCCCGCAAAATAGAAAAGCATGTTGTACCCTTTTAGCATGTTATGATTATGGCTCTTGTTATCCATATACCTTAAAAATAACTTTCTATAATAAAAAAATCAATTATCGAGGAAAACTCAGAAACGACTGGTCATTTGAATGATATAACCATTGTAACAAAAATTTGTTCGAAAATTAACGGAATATTAATTGAAAAAAAGCTGCTTCCATAGGAAACAGCTTTGAACCCTTATCAGTTATTTCTCCCTAAAAGTTGAAATCAGCAAGTTTATCGGGGTATTCATTGTTATCGACTTTTGCTTTAATTTCCTTGAAAGCCTTCACTGTAAATTCAACATCTTCAAGTGTATGAGCGGCAGTGGGAATAAGACGCAGCATTACCACATCTCTCGGAACAACGGGATATATAACGACAGAACAGAAGATCCCGTAGTTTTCCCGAAGATCATAAATTATCTGTGTCGCCTGTGAAACACCACTTTTCATATATACAGGTGTTACTGGCGATTCTGTTTTTCCCAGATTCAGTCCGGCGTTTCTTAACCCTTTCTGCAAGGCATGGACAATAGTCCAGAGTTTCTCTTTCTGTTCAGGATGTGTCTGGATAAATTCAAGTCTTTTAATCGCCCCCAATGTCATAGCCATCGGGAGTGATTTTGCATATATCTGTGAGCGAAGATTGTAACGCAGATAGTCAATCACATCTTTTGTACTCGCAACGAATCCTCCTATTCCGGCCATGGATTTCGCGAATGTTGCAAAGTACACATCAATCTGATCCTGTACACCAAGATGTTCCCCTGTTCCACTGCCTTTGTCACCCATAGTTCCAAACCCGTGAGCATCATCAACAAGAAAACGGAACTGATATTTCTTTTTCAAGGCAGCTATTTTATCAAGTTTCCCTAGGTCACCTGCCATACCAAACACACCTTCAGTAATGACAAGGATCCCGCCACCTGACTCTTCAACAAGTTTCTTAGCTCTCTGTAACTGCTTTTCACAACTTTCGATATCGTTATGAGGATAAACAAACCTCTTTCCCATATGCAATCTCAAGCCGTCCATTATGCATGCGTGAGATTCGGAATCATATACTATCACATCATGTCTGTCGACCAGAGCATCAATAATTGAGACCATTCCCTGATAGCCGAAATTGAGGAGATAAGCATCTTCTTTATGTGTAAACCGGGCGGCCATTTCTTCAAATATTTCATGATTTGAACTATGACCCGACATCATTCTGGCGCCCATGGGATATGCTAAACCGTATTTCGCTGTCGCTTCGGCATCAACCTTCCGAATTTCAGGATGATTTGCGAGTCCCAGGTAATTATTCAGGCTCCAGTTCAGAACTTCTTTACCCCTGAATTTCATATGCGGATCTATTTCACCTTCCAGTTTAGGAAAGGCAAAATACCCATGTCCCATATACTGATATTGCCCTATTTCACCTCGGTTTTTCTTGATCTTTTCAAATATATCCATCTTAATTACCCTTTCTAAAATTTTTCCCAAAATTAATGATAAACAGTTTTATCATTATACCTATTTATACCTAATTTCCGTTGGGTACATCTTAAAGTATAATAAATGCATAATAATTACGTTTTTATGCCTGAATTGAATTTTTTTCCCTAATTTTGCGCAACAATTTTTTTTATGAGATTCAGATTACATATTGTACTGATTATTTTGATTTTGTTAAGCTCCTGCGGTGAGTATGAAAAACTCCTGAAGAGCACTGATTTTGATCTGAAAAAATCAAAAGCAAAAGAGTATTATGATGCCGGCCAGTATGTTAAAACTACTGAACTTCTGACTCAGATACTTCCACGCTTCAGGGCCACTGAAGAGGCTGAAGATCTGAACTGGATGAACGCCCAGGCATATTTTGGCATGAAGGATTACATCATGGCAGGCAGTTACTTTAAATCATTTATCGATCAGTTCCCTTTTGGTAAACATGCGGAGGAGGCAAATTATATGGCAGCATTATGCGACTATAATATCTCTGCACGCCCTGAACTTGATCAGGAGAACACCAGGAATGCAATTGAAGGATTTAAGATTTTCTTAAACAGGTTTCCCAATAGTTCAAAAGCTGAAGACTCCAAAAAAAGGATAAGTGACCTTGAGGACAAACTTGTTGAAAAATCATACTTGAGTGCAAAACTTTATTACGATAGGAAAGAATACAAGGCAGCAGTTGTGGCCCTGTCAAACAGTCTTAAAGAATACGCTACTACCAAATACAGGGAAAAGATGATGTACCTTAAACTTAATTCCCTTTTCCAATATGCAGAACTCAGTTTGATCAATAAGCAAAAAGAGAGGTACCAGGCAACACTTGATGACTATTATTCATTCATGGAAGAATTTCCAAAGAGTACTTACTCAAAAGATGTTACAAGTATCTATCAGAAAACCAATAAATTTCTAAAACCAGGAATTCCTGAGAGCGAAGTAAAATAATAAATATATTTATGGATTACAGAAAATCAGCAGCACCAGTAACAACTGTTACACGCAACCTGGACCTGATGACTCAGGGTACCGGAAATATCTATGAAACGGTAATTGTTGTTTCCAGAAGATCAAACCAGATTTCGGTTGAGATGAAACAGGAGCTAAACAAGAAACTTGAAGAGTTTGCATCTTATAGTGATAACCTGGAGGAAGTATTTGAAAACCGTGAACAGATTGAGATTTCAAAATTTTACGAACGGCTTCCTAAACCAACACTTATCGCATTACAGGAACTTGAAGAAGGTAAAATTTTCTACAGAAACCCTGAAAATCCTGCTAAACAGAAGTAATATTTAGCATCAGCATGCTGAAAGGCAAAAACATACTTATCGGTGTAACCGGAGGTATTGCAGCTTATAAAACTGCAACTATCATCCGGTTGCTTGTTAAGGACGGTGCAAATGTAAAGGTCATCATGACCGATCATGCGAAAGAATTTATTACACCTCTTACTCTGTCCACTTTATCAAAAAATCCGGTATTCATAGAGTTCTTCAACCCCGAAAACGGTGACTGGAACAGTCATGTGGATCTTGGTTTGTGGGCTCACCTTTTCCTTATTGCCCCTGCCACTGCAAATACTATAGCTAAAATGGCTAGCGGGGTAGCGGATAACTTGCTTATTACCACTTATTTATCAGCACGTTGCCCGATCTTCGTTGCCCCATCAATGGATATGGATATGTTAAACCACCCGGCAACAACCATTAATATTGAGACGCTTAAAGCTTTTGGGAATTATATTCTGGAACCTGCTATCGGAGAACTTGCAAGTGGACTTTCAGGTAAGGGCAGGATGGCTGAACCTGAAGAAATAGTAAAAGAGATCGGGGACTTCTTTACAAAAAAAAAAACTATAAGCCTCTGAAAGGCAAACATCTTCTTATCAATGCCGGACCTACCCGCGAACCACTTGATCCGGTTCGTTTTCTAAGCAATTATTCTTCAGGCAAAATGGGAATTGCACTTGCAGATGCTGCTGCTGAGTACGGCGCCGATGTTGATCTCGTACTTGGCCCTGTAAATGTTAGGCCAGAGAATAATTCCGTAAAAATTATTAATGTTACAACAGCGGATTCAATGGCGACAGAATGTATTTCGAGATTTCCGGCTTGCGATATAGCAATCCTTACTGCTGCAGTTGCAGATTTCACTCCTGTCGATGTTCACAGCACGAAGATAACGAAAGATGAAACGGATTTACTCTTGCGACTTAAACCCACAACGGATATTGCAGTAACTCTTGGCAAAACCAAAAAATCCTCCCAGATACTT
>JADGPU010000019.1 GCA_017882305.1 Bacteroidales bacterium
ATATAACGGATCCTGTTTTTCTTAAACCTGCAGTATTTCTTTTTCTTGATCTCAACGGTTGGTGGAGTCAAATATCTGATTTCCGATTCGTTCTGTGCCATATTTTATTCCTCCTTCGATTTACCTGATTCTTTCTGTTTTCTCTTCTTCTCTGCATATTCGACGGCAAATTTTTCCATCCTGAACGTCAAAAACCTGATTATCCTTTCATCTCTGCGATATTGGACTTCAAGTTTTTCGATCAGATCACCTGAACCTTTAAATTCAACCAGGTAATAAAAGCCCGTAGACTTTTTTTGGATTGGATAGGCTAGTTTCTTTAGACCCCAGTTCTCTTCATGAACGATCTCACCGCTATTGTCGGTGATGACCTTCTTGAATTTCTGTACCGCTTCCTTCATCTGATTCTCAGATAAAACGGGAGTTGCAATGAAAACGGTTTCGTACTGATTCAACATAGTAATTAATTGTTTATTATTTATATGATTTTGGCTCGCAAAAGTACAACTATTTTGGTTTAATCAAAAATTATGTGATGAAAAATTCGATTTACCATGGATTTGGATTTATTTTTCCTTTCTTCTTTTTCCTTTTTCCTTTTTCCTTTTTGACTATATTTGTGTTTCACGATTTTTGAAATACAACGATCACCAATTTATGGAAAACTTCATAGTTTCAGCTAGGAAATACCGGCCTTCCAGTTTTGATATGGTTATTGGTCAGGATTCTATAACAAATACGCTGAAAAGTGCTATTAAGAGCAAACATCTTGCACAGGCTTACCTTTTTTGTGGACCGAGAGGCGTGGGGAAAACGACATGCGCAAGAATCTTTGCCAAGACAATTAATTGTAACAACCTTGGTGAAAACCTTGAGGCATGCGATGAATGTGAATCGTGTCTGTCATTCAATTCGCTGAGATCCTTTAATATTCATGAACTGGATGCCGCTTCTAATAACAAGGTCGAGGATATCCGATCACTTAACGACCAGGTAAGGATCCCTCCTCAGATCGGGAAGTACAGTATTTACATAATAGATGAAGTACATATGTTATCTTCATCAGCCTTCAATGCTTTTCTTAAAACAATTGAAGAGCCTCCTTCTCATGCTATTTTTATTTTAGCCACCACAGAAAAACACAAAATAATTCCAACTATTCTCTCCCGATGCCAGATATTCGATTTTAACAGGATCAGAATTGAAGATATTGTTGGACAGTTGATGTATGTAGCTAAGAATGAAGGGATAACTGCAGCTGAAGAAGCGCTGCACATCATTGGTCAGAAAGCTGACGGAGCTATGCGTGATGCTTTATCAATTTTTGATCAGATAGTAAGCCTGAGTGGAAAAACTATCACCTATCAGGATGTCATAGAGAATCTCTATGTTCTCGATTATGAGTATTATTTTAAAACAATTGATGCTGCTTTGATTGGTGATGTCTCCTCAGTGTTATTAACCTTTAATGAAGTCCTTGAGAAAGGATTTGACGGTCATAATTTTATATCGGGACTCAACAGTCACCTCCGCGATCTTCTGGTCAGTAAAGATGAATCAACCCTCCAACTTCTCGAAGCGACACCCGTGATTAAAAAGAGATATCTGCAGCAAACAGGAAAGTGCCCTGTTGATTTCTTGTTCAAGGCTTTAGAGGTTGGAAACAATTGCGATCTTGCTTATAAAAGCAGCAAGAATCCACGATTGCATATCGAGCTTTCACTGATCAGGTTATGCAGGTTTATGAATGAAGCTGAGGAGCCTTCAGAAAAAAAAAAGTCTGATCCCCTTCCCTTACCTTCAGAATCAGAGATAATACGGCAAGAGGATCAGCTTTCTGAAAAAAAGATTATTAATCAGGAAATGATATCGGGAAAACACGATCCTGTTATTGAGAAACCATCCAAAACACTCTCTATAAAAAATATCATTTCTGAAGATATTAAACCGTCAGAGAAAAAGGAGGAGGGATTGGTTCTGAATGATCCTGAAGTTCTTTTAAAACCTAAGGATGAGTTTACTCCCCAGGCTTTCGATGTTGCCTGGCAGGAATTTACAGATAAGCTTAAAGGAGAGGGTACACGAATCGTAAGCATGTTTAAATCAATCAGGCCTGAAGTGGAAAACGATCAGAGTATAAAAATCCATCTCAGTAACGCAGCACAAAAAGATACATTCATATTAAATTATAAACCAAAACTCATTAGCTTTCTGGAGAGTAAGTTCATTCTTTCCAATATAGATATTGAAACTACTGTGGATCTTTCAGAAACAAGTGATGTTTTGTATTCTGATGAACAGAAGCTAAATTATCTTATCAATAAATATCCTATTCTGAAGGATATGAAGAAAACTTTTAATCTTGATATTACCTAGGACAACCTGAATAAATTTTACCAATCAAATGTATCGAATTGAAAAAGAAACTTGAAATATCTGACGGTAATGATTATTTGAAATTCCTGACAAGAGAAAAGGATATTTCAGACCAGATTATTAACCATTCCAGGTCAATGATAACTATCATTAACCGGGATTATATTTATGAGAAAGTTAATTCTACTTTTTGTAACGCTCATAAGGTCGTTCTGGATAGTATTCTTGGGAGATCGCTGGGAGATGTGTGGGGACATGATACTTTTCAAAATGCAATTAAGAGAAATGTTGACATATGTTTCTCTGGAAAAACTGTACAGTATGAAGCAACTTTTATTACTCCTCAGTCAGGCAAAAGACATTTCGAAGTAGTATTCAGACCTTTGTCTGTTGAGTCTGGCAAGATTACGCATCTCCTGGCAGAAACATTCGATATTGATGATCTGAAAACTACGAAGCAGGCTGTTAAGGAAAAAGAAGAAGAGATCAGGAAGATTGAATCAAATCTTCCTATTGGTTTCCTCAGATGCGATCCTAAAGGAAAAATTTTAAACGCCAATGAAGCTTTTTTAACGATTGCGGATTGTCATGATGAGTTGTCAATTACCAAGATGAATCTTAAGAGCTTCTATCTGGAGAAAGAACTTTTTGAAATACAGATTGCCCAACTTACTGAAAGCCATACCAAAAACTTCGGAAGGGTCTATCTGAAAAACTGCTATGGAAAGGAAATACCATGTCGGATAAGTGGGTTTCTTGCTGTTAACGGATCGGGGACTCCGGCTTATATTGATTTTGCAGTTGAAGATTGCTCACGGGAATTGATGCTCGAGAATCGTCTGCTCCAGGCCCAGAAACTTGAGACAATTGGATCTCTGGCAGGTGGAATAGCACACGATTTCAATAATATACTGGCTACAATTTCAGGATACTCGGAAATGTTGCACGATGATCTTCCGAAGAATTCAGACCTGTCTGAGAAAGTAAGCAGGATACAAGGAGCAGTTAAGAAAGCTCAATCTATTACAAATCAAATACTTACATTTAGCAGGCAAGTCGAACAGGAGAAGGTGCTGATAGACGTCTCAGAAGTTCTTAAAGAGACTATTGGATTCGTCAAATCATCAATTCCATCCAATATAGTCCTGAAAAGCAGGATTTCAAAAATGAATGCCAATGTCCTTGCTGATCCGACTCAATTATTCAGAGTTTTTCTAAACCTGATGACTAATGCCATCCAGGCAATGGAAGAAAATGGCGGTATCTTGTCAGTAAATATTGCATTGGTTAAAAGAGAGTTCGTACAACATGAACTCAATAAAGATATAGTTGCAGATGAGTATGTATTGCTGACTTTTAAAGATACAGGAGAAGGCATGGAACCATACCTTATCGGAAGAATCTTTGAACCCTTTTTTACAACGCGTGAAGTTGGAAGAGGTACGGGTCTTGGCTTATCGGTTATCCATGGCATAATAACAGAAATGGAAGGAGAAATTGTTGTATCAAGCAAGAAGGAGAAAGGTTCTGTATTCAATGTTTATCTTCCGGTCTCGAAAAGTTATTCATCTGTCACCAGCAAAAAAGGCAGCATGAAAAAAATACTGTTTATTACGGGAAATAAATATGAATCCAGGATATTATCACTAGCTCTTGAAAGTGCAGGTTATGAGCTTATTTTTGTATCTGATGGAAGAAATTTTGTTAAAGTCATGACTAATATCAGGGAACGGCCTGATATGGTTATCTACATGAGCGATTCGAAGCAGATCAAACCGGAAGATCTTGTCGGAATATTCAGAAGTCAGAAAATTCTTACTCCCTGTATACTTATCTCTGACCCAAACCAGGATATATCAGATGAAAAATTACTAAATTCGGGAATTATAAATCAACAATTGACAAAGCCGGTTTCTCTTAAAGAAATCAGGAACGCAATTCAGGAATTATTAAGATAAACACCTAACCTTAAAATATATACAATGCCAGGAGTACTAATCGTTGAGGATGATAAAGAACTGAGAGAAATGTTAAAGATGTCGCTTTTAAGAAGAAATTTTACAGTTCTTGAGGCTGAAAATGGCAAAGCTGCAATCATGCATTTCAAACCATTAATTACAGATCTTGTTGTTACTGACCTGATTATGCCTGAGGAAGATGGTCTGAAGGTAGTTATAAAACTCAGGGAATTAAAACCATCAATCAAGATAATTGCCATATCAGGTGGAGGCAAAGTAGGGCCCGGAAGTTATCTGAATCTGGCAAAAGCACTTGGTGCAGATGCAATATATTCAAAGCCTTTTTCAATAAATGACTTAATTGCAAAAATAGAGCAGTTGTTAGATAATGAACACCTTAATTAAAGTAGCTGTTATTATGATAACCTATTAAAACTTATTTATATGTTAAAGAAAAAAATTGAGGATATCTGCAACAGACAGGTAGAAAGAGAAGGTTATTCTTCTAATCTTTATCTTGCTATGGCATCATGGGCCGAAAATAATGGCTTAAGTGGTGTCGCATCATGGATGTATAGCCAGTCAGATGAAGAAAGAATTCATATGCTTAAGTTTATTAAGTATATAAATGAAAGAGGCGGGAAAGCTGTTATGCCGGCTTTGAAAAAACCTGCAACTGAATTTAAAAGTGTTGAGGATGTTTTTAAAGAAGTATTGAAACATGAAGAGTTTGTTACTGCAAGTATCAACGAAATCGTTGCTCTGACTCTTGAGGAGAAGGACTTTAATACACATAATTTTCTGCAATGGTTTGTAATGGAGCAGGTTGAAGAAGAGACCTCAGTGAGAATGGTACTTGACAAGCTCCATCTTGTAGGAAAAAACAATATGTATGAGTTCGACAGAGATATTCTGGGTTTGAGAAAACCGGCCGCTAATGCAGGTGTTACTACATGAAGAGACTTCTTTCCCTTTTGACAGGGTTGCTTATTTTTAATTCGGTTCTTCCTTTAAGGGCTCAGGATCTGATAAAGAATTCTTCCGTTACAGGGGTCTGTTATGCCGGAAAAAAAGTAAATAAGTTTTATATTCCACCTCCGGATGCATTTTTCAGAAAAGGCGGGTCAAAAAACGGAGGTTCAATAACTGTCTATTATTCTGGTTTCTCCACCCAGGCAAAAACAGCTTTTGAGTATGCAGCGTCGATACTGAAAGTAATGCTTCCGTCGGATGCTAAGCTCACAGTTAATGCAAACTGGGAGAAAATATCAACTTCTGGTGTACTTGCCCAGTCAACAATCACAGGATTCTATGGAGGGGCCGGAATTGATGCCCTGAACCCTTTGGTATATTACCCTGTTGCACTTGCTGAAAAGATCGCCGGCAGAAGCCTTAATGATGATTTACAAGGTGATATATCGTTGGCGGTCAACAGTTCAATAAACTGGTACCTTGGCACTGACGGACAAACACCTGTTCAGAAGTATGATCTGGTTACAGTCGTAATACATGAGATGTGCCATGGATTGGGTTTTTTTGACAGCTTTGGTTATGATGGAACTTTGGGTTCGTACGGCTCTATACCGATGATCTATGATACTTTTGTTGAAAATAATGGTGGAAGTAAATTAACTGATACTACGAAATTTATTAATAATTCAAGTGCTCTTGGGAATCAGCTTATTGGAAATCTGCTGTACTTCAACGGTCCGCTACTGAAAAAATATGCATTATCCAATAATTATTCGAATTTAAGAGCTAAATTATATGCCCCTTCAACCTGGGATGTTGGATCAAGTGTTTCCCATCTGGATGAATCGGCAACACTTCGTATAAATTCGCTGATGACTCCTTTTATTGATCTTGGAGAGGCAATTCATGACCCCGGAAAATATACATTTTCGATACTTGGAGATCTTGGCTGGATCAATACAAGAATAATCCATACACCAATCGGGGATACGGAAGATCATTTATCTCAGATTTTACTTTCAGCAGTTATCAAATCAGATACAACTTATAATCATAATAAGGTTGGTGTCGTTTTCTCTTTTGATAAATTTCTGACAAGCGACTCTCTTTACCTTGCCTCTCCGAATTCAAATGATACTTACAATACTGCAATTCCCATTCCTGATTATAATTTGGAATTACAGTATTATTTCTTTGTGGAGGATTATTTCCTAAGGACTTACAGATCACCCTCTGTATATAAAGATTATTCCTTTATTAAAAATAACCGGTATCATATTTTTATTGGAACGGACACCGTAAAGCCGGTAATATCTCATACGCCGGTTACCTATTATTTACAGACAGTCGATTCAATAAAATATAATGCCTCGGTAACTGATAATCTTGGTCTTGATTCGGTTTATGTCGAATTCAAAGTAAATCATGGCCCTTCAAAATTTATCCGTTTGAAAAAAGGGCAAACTGATAAGTATAGCTCTGCTTTTGATGCCAGATCATTGTCATTAAAAGGGCACGATTCAATAGAATACAAAATATTTGCAGTTGATACAGCTATGGTCCCGAATGTAGGTTCATTACCTAAAACAGGATTTTTCGTAACCCATATCGAGGAAATCTCTTCAACTCTCTCCGCATATTCTACAGATTTTTCAAATGCCGCGCCTGATTTCTTTAATATTGGGTTTGATATTTCGAAGGCTGCAGGCTTCAGTAAGTATGGTCTGAATACAAAACACCCGTATGAGAGTCCGGAGGATAACAATAAAAGTATTGAATACATTTCAATATTAAGACATCCCTTGAAATTTGATGAATCCGGGATGCTGATCAACTATAATGAAGTTGTCCTTGTTGAACCCGGAGCAGCCGGATCGGTTTTCGGATCACCTGATTTTTTTGATTATGTTATTGTGGACGGTTCAAAAAACTTTGGCAAGACATGGTTTGGTCTTAACGATGGTTACGACAGCAGATTATTCCCTTCATGGGAGACAGCTTATAATAGCAGTATTGTAGGAAATAACTCTACATATATTGGTACCGAATCCATGCTTCAAAAACATATTTTTCTGTACCATCCGTCCGTCAATATTTCTGCAGGTGATACTTTATTGTTGAGATTCAGACTGTTCTCTGATCCATTTGCAAACGGATGGGGATGGGTTATTGAGGATTTAAAAATCAGCCCTCTTATTGATGCCGTTACAGAAATCGATAATCATCCTGTTATTGTATATCCTAATCCTGGTAAGGGGCGTATAAAAATAAGTACTGATATTCCGGGTATACAGAATTATAAATCGTTTCGTTACAGTATCTTCAATTCATCCGGCATCTGTCTGATAAACGCTAGGACTTCAGGAACTGCTGAAACATTGGTTGATATTTCTGCTTACCCATCCGGAATGTATATTATTGTCTTGTACCTGGATGATGGAATAAAGACGTTTAAATATAGTCTTATAAAATAAAAAGTAAAACCCCGCTGGAATGGCGGGGTTTTTGCATAAATTGGTTTTTGGGAATTCTATATTGGAAAATAAAGCTAATTTTGCTGGATATTTAAAAAAATGTAAAACACCTTAAAATGAGCATTATAAATAGTGTACTGGGCCTTTTTCTGGGTAATAAATATGAAAGAGATTTGAAGGAAATAAATCCTTATATAGAAAAGATACATATCGAATTTGAAAAAGTACAGGGTTTGTCAAATGACGAATTAAGAGACAAGACAGAAGAACTCAGAAGAGAGATACTTAAAAGTGTTGAAGGTGATGAAAATGAGATCGGGTTACTCAGGGAAAAAGCTGAAAATGAGGAAGATGTATACCTGAAAGAGGAGATTTACAATGCTATAGATAAAATCGAAAAACAGATCACTGAAAAACTTGAAGTAACTCTGGATCAGCTTGTCCCAAGAGCTTTTGCAATTGTTAAAGAAACTGCAAAAAGATTTAAAGAGAATAGTATACTGGAAGTCACGGCACGACAATATGACAGAGATTTGGCTGCCACGAGAGAAAGTATAACAATTAATGGTAACAAAGCAATCTGGAGCAATAAGTGGATTGCAGGTGGCAATGAGATAACATGGGACATGATTCATTATGATGTTCAGCTTATTGGAGGTGTGGCTCTTCATAAAGGGAAAATCGCGGAGATGGGAACTGGTGAAGGAAAAACAGTTGTGGCTACGCTTCCTGTTTTCCTTAATGCACTTGCCGGAAGGGGGGTACATATTGTTACAGTAAACGATTATCTGTCTAAGCGCGACTCTGAATGGATGGGGCCGATCTATGAATTCCATGGACTGACAGTGGATTGTATCGATAAGCACCAGCCCAATTCACAGGATAGACGCAAAGCTTACAATGCTGATATAACTTTCGGAACAAATAATGAATTCGGATTTGACTACCTCAGGGATAATATGGCAATTAACCCTGAAGACCTTGTGCAGCGAAAACATCACTATGCAATCGTTGATGAGGTCGACTCGGTGTTGATCGATGATGCCCGTACACCTCTTATTATTTCAGGGCCAACAGCAAAGAGCGATACTCAGCAATTTGATGAGCTGAAACCTAAAGTCGATAAACTGGTATCAGCACAGAAAAAACTTGTAACTCAGATAATTGCTGATGCAAAAAAACTTATAGCCGATAATAAAAACGAAGAAGGCGGCCTTCTGTTACTGAGAGCATATAAGGGTCTTCCAAAGAATAATGCCCTTATCAAATACCTCAGTGAGGAGGGTAATAAATCACTCCTTCTGAAAACAGAGAATTTCTATATGCAGAACAACAGCAAGGAGATGCCTAAGGCTACTGATGCTCTGTTCTTTATTATTGATGAAAAAGCCAACTCCATCGAACTGACTGAAAAGGGACTTGATCTTATATCGGACTCTGTTGAAGATATCAGCTTTTTTATCCTTCCTGATGTCGGATCAAAGATAGCCGATATTGAGAAATCAGATATTTCCGATCGCGAGAAACTGAAGATAAAGGATGAACTGCTGCAAGACTATTCAGTTAAATCAGAACGAGTTCATACTATGACACAGCTGCTTAAAGCCTGGACCCTTTTTGACCGCGACACCGAATACATAGTGGTAGACAATAAGGTAAAAATTGTCGACGAACAAACCGGCAGGGTTCTCGAAGGACGCCGCTATTCCGACGGACTTCACCAGGCTATCGAAGCTAAAGAAAATGTTAAGGTTGAAGAAGCGACCCAAACGTATGCCACAATAACACTGCAGAATTATTTCAGGATGTATCATAAGCTGGCAGGGATGACAGGTACTGCTGAGACTGAAGCCGGTGAGCTCTGGAATATTTATAAACTCGATGTTGTTGTTATTCCGACAAACCGACCGGTTATCAGATTCGATAGGGAAGATCTGGTATATAAAACCAAAAGGGAAAAATATAATGCTGTAATTGATGAGATTGCTGAGATGAACCGTCAGGGACGACCCGTTCTGGTCGGGACAACATCGGTAGAGATATCTGAATTGCTGAGCAGAATGCTCAAGATGAAAGGGCTGAAACATAATGTTCTGAATGCAAAGCTGCATCAGAGGGAAGCAGAAATTGTTGCGGAAGCTGGTAAAACAGGGACAATTACAATTGCAACAAATATGGCAGGACGTGGTACAGACATAAAACTTACAGAAGATGTCCGCAAGGCTGGAGGGCTTGCCATCGTAGGAACAGAAAGACATGAATCAAGAAGGGTAGACCGTCAGTTGAGAGGTCGTTCAGGCAGACAGGGAGACCCGGGTTCATCACAGTTTTTTGTGTCTCTTGAAGATGAGCTTATGAGACTGTTTGGCTCAGAAAGAATCGCCGGCATAATGGACAAACTAGGACTGAAAGATGGTGAGATGATTCAGCATTCGATGATCACTAAATCTATAGAACGGGCGCAGAAAAAAGTTGAAGAAAATAACTTTGGGATAAGAAAAAGGCTTCTTGAATATGATGACGTAATGAATTCACAGCGGGAAGTCATTTACAAGAAAAGACGTCATGCTCTCCTTGGTGAACGACTTACTGTCGACATCGCGAATATGATGTTTGATGTTACTGAAAACCTGGTTGATGTCTATCATGAAGATGGAGATTTTGAGGGATTTGATTTTGATCTTATCCGCTCATTTTCAATGGATTCTCCTGTTCCTGATCAAGACTTCAAAAAATCTAATTCCCAGGAGGTGACGGATATAGTCTATTCGAAAGTTCTGGATACGTATAAGAGAAAAATCGAATCAATTTCTGCACAGGCATACCCCGTTCTGAAAGATGTATATGACAGGATGTCGCATGTTTATGAAAATGTTGCTGTACCTATTTCAGATGGAGTAAAGGTTTATCAGGTTGTTACAAACCTGAAAGCAACAGCTGAATCTGAAGGAAGAGAACTGTCGAAAGCATATGAAAAAACAGTTGTTCTGGCAACCATCGATGAAGCGTGGAAAGAGCATCTGAGAGAAATGGATGAACTTAAACAATCGGTTCAGAACGCTACTTATGAACAGAAAGACCCTTTACTTATTTACAAGTTTGAATCGTTTGAGTTGTTCAAAACAATGCTCACAAAAGTGAATAAGGATGTAGTGAGCACACTCATGAAAGGACATATACCCACGCAGGATCCTGAGCAGGTCAAAGAAGCTAACAGAAGACGGCAGGTCGATATGAGCAATTTGAGGACATCTAAAAGCGATTTTTCACAATATAGCAGCACAGGTGGTGGGCAGGATAGAAATCAGAGAACTGAACCTGTGAGGGTTGACAAAAAGGTAGGAAGAAACGATCCTTGTCCTTGTGGCAGCGGGAAGAAATATAAACAATGTCATGGTTTGCAGCACGGAGGTATCCAGGGCGCAAATGTCAATGCCTGATCAGCTTTTATTCATCTCTTCAATTGCTTTCTGTATTCGGGTAAAGATATTCCTGTTAACCGGTACCAGGGGGAGCCTTAGGTTATTCTGGCATAGATTCATTATACTTAGCATAGCTTTTACTCCTGCAGGATTGCCATCAGCGAACAGGAGTTCTATCATTTCAAGATAACGGAGCTGTATTTCACGTGCTGATTTAAAATTGCTTTTTAGTGAATTTGTTACAAGATCAGTTGTCGTTGCTGGAAATGCATTTGCAAGAACGGATATTACACCCGATCCTCCTGAGGCAATGATTGGAATAGTCATCATATCATCACCTGATATTACACTGAAATTATCAGGTTTGCCTTTTATTATCCTCATAATCTGTGCTATATCGCCAGATGCTTCCTTTACTGCAACAATATTTTCACACTGGTTGGCAAGCTCAATACAAGTTTCTGATGATATATTACTGCAAGTCCTGCCAGGTACATTATACATGATAACAGGAATAGGACTGGACGTTGCAATAGCTTTAAAATGTTGAAACAGTCCTCTCTGGTTCGGCTTATTATAATAAGGGGCTACTGACAAGATTCCATCCACTTTTGTAAGGTTGGTATGTCTGACACAGTTAATTACTTCCTGAGTGCTGCTACCTCCGATACCTATTACCAGTGGAACACGATTGTCAGTAACCTCAACAACATAAGAGATAATAGCTTTCTTTTCATCCTTGGTGAGAGTTACCGACTCTCCGGTTGTACCCATGACAACTAAATAGTTTACTCCTCCAGTGATTACATGATTGACCACTCGTCCCAAAGCTGCGAAATCAATGCTAGAATCATTTTTAAAAGGAGTCACTATTGCAACCCCGGTCCCTCTGAATTTTTTCATATCCTTCATTATTTATCAACTTAATTAACAGTTCCCGAATTTATCATTCCAAGGTAGTGTACTACCTGATTCAGGTAATCTTCAACATTAACAGGACTCTTTAAATCCATCATAAGGTCGAAGGGAGTGTTTCTGGTTTCAGATTCAAATAATCCAACCTTAAAGCCGGCATTTGATAATGACGAAATATATTGAAGGGGTAACAGTTTATTGAAATTTATATCTATGAGTACATCAAAACGGTTGTTAACGAAAACATTAGTATCCATTGAGACAGGATGGTAGAAAATGTTTAGTTCTTCTTTCTTAACGATTGAAAGATATCTGACTGCAGTTAATTGATTGGGAAGACTCTTTCCTGAAAAATAGCCCAATATTTTAACATCAGTTTTACTCTCGTGCATCTTTTGATAAAACCTGGATAAGCAAGTAAAATCATCAATCCTTGAAGCATCCCAAACAATCCCGATCTTTTTTACCTCGGTTATGTTGGAATAATGTTTTTTTCTCTTTGTTCTGGCTATCTTATTTCTGAGGATAGCATCTCCGATTTTAAGCCTGATTTTTCTAAATAATTCCATATTACAAACCTAATAGTTTTTTGTTAAAACAAGCGGGGAGGAGATATTATTTGTTACCAATTATTTTGAGGAATTCTGATTCACTAATCATTGGAATGCCAAGCTCATCAGCTTTTTCTTTTTTCGATTGACCCATATTCTCTCCGGTAAGTATAAAGGAGGTATTTCCTGAAACTGAGGTTGAATTTTTACCTCCGTTGTTTTCAATCATTTTTTTATATTCCTCACGACTATGTTCATGGAAAACGCCGGAGATAACTATCATTTTACCCTCCAGAGAATTGCCTGTCTGCTTCGTTTCGTTCTCATCACTGAATCTGATGCCGGCTGATTTGAGCCTTTTTATCATTTCAAGGTTATCTGCATCAGAAAAGTATGCGACAATACTTGCAGCTATCTTAGGCCCGATTTCATATACATTTGTTAATTGCTCAATTTCGGCATTTATAAGGTCATCAATCGTCCTGAACCTTCCGGAGATAGTTTTTGCGACTGTTTCTCCAACGTGCCTGATACCCAGGGCAAAAAGTACCCTGTGATAAGGAGTATCAACCGACTTCCTGATGCTCTTAAGTATATTGGCAGCAGACTTTTCTCCTAGACGCTCCAGAGGAACCAGCTGTTCCATCCGTAAATCGTACAGATCCGAAATGTTTCTTACCAGGTTATTGTTGAAAAGCAGATCGATAGTCTCTTCTCCCAGTCCGTCGATATTCATTGCCTTCCTGCTGATAAAATGTTCAATTCTGCCTTTGATCTGTGGAGGGCAATGAAGATAGTTTGGACAAAAATGATTTGCTTCACCTTCATTTTTAATAAGTGCCGTTCCGCATTCCGGGCAGATTGAAATAAAGATAATCTTCTTATTATGTTCATTTCTGTAGGAATGATCTACCCCGACTATTTTTGGAATTATTTCGCCCCCCTTTTCAACATAAACCATATCGTTAAGATGAAGATCAAGAAGGTCAATCTGGTCCGCATTATGAAGAGTAGCCCTTTTTACAGTAGATCCGGAAAGAAGAACAGGTTCCAGATTTGCTACGGGAGTCACGGCACCGGTTCTTCCCACCTGGAATGTAACAGATAACAACCTAGTCGTTGCTTCTTCAGCTTTGTATTTATAGGCGATTGCCCAGCGGGGAGACTTGGCTGTGAACCCAAGTTCCTGCTGTTGACTCAGTGAATTGACTTTAATAACTACACCATCTGTATCGTATGGCAGGTTTTTGCGCTCTGATTCCCAATAAGAAATAAATTGAAATACCTCCTCAATATTATTGCATAACCTTATACTGTCTGCAACCCTGAATCCCCATCCTGCAGCCTCTATAAGATTATCATAATGGTTGTCGTGAGGGAGCTCTTCACCAAGAAGGAAATAGACCATACAATCGAGAAATCTTGATGCCACGATCCTGGGATCAAGAAGCTTTAGCGTACCCGCCGCTGCGTTTCTCGGGTTGGCAAATGGAGTTAACTCAGCCTTTATTCTCTCTTCATTTAACCTGTTAAAAACTTTCCTTGGCATGAGAATTTCACCCCTTATCACAAATTCAGAAGGTATTCCTTTGCCGGTAATTATCAAAGGTATGCTTCTGATTGTTCTCACATTTAAAGTAACATCATCGCCTATGTTCCCGTCACCTCGTGTTATTGCCCTGAAAAGTGAACCGTTTTTATAAGTTATGCTGATTGACGCTCCGTCAAATTTTGACTCACAGACATATTCAATTGATTGTGAGATGGTTTTATGTATCCTGCTGTCAAATTCCCTGAGCTCTTCTTCGCTGTAAGTGTTGCTGAGCGAAAGCATTGGGTAGGTATGTTCATACTGTTCAAACTCTTTGGTAATATCGCTGCCTACCCTTCTGGAAGGAGAGTTCTCGCTTATAAATTCAGGGAATTTTCTCTCAAGAGTGTTGAGCTCATTCAGCAGTATATCGTACTCAAAATCTGAAATTAAAGGCTGATTTAGAATATAATATCTGTTGTTATGTTCTTCAATTTCCCTGCGCAGAGTATCAATCCTTGCCTTAGCTTCCGATTGTTTCATCTATTATATTATAGTAATTGATTTTCTTTGTTTACCCAGGCCTCAAGGCCTGCCTGCCGGTATGCAGGGGAGCGAAGAAAACTAAATTTTAATTCCAGACACCTTCAATTTTATTTCCGCATTTATTACACTTCCCTCCGGTAATGGTATTGGCTGAGATCCGGTAGCCCTGTCTGACAACAACAGTTGAGTTGCATGATGGGCATTTTGTATCTGACATTTCATTCCCCGGGGCATTTCCGGTATAAACATATTTTAATCCTTCTTCCGTTGCTATACGATAAGCGTTATTAAGTAGTTCAACAGGTGTTGGAGGCAATTGTTCAAGTTTATGCATAGGATAGAACCTGCTGAAATGCAATGGGGTATTTTTAAACCCGTTATTGCTTAACCATTTGCACATGTTCCTGATATCATCCTGATTATCAGTCCAGTCAGGAACAATTAAATTGGTTATTTCAAGCCATACACCCATATCTTTAAAAACTTTAAGTGAATCAAGAACGGGCTGTAACTTTCCACCGGTTAATTTCAGGTAAGAACTTTCAGTGAAAGCTTTAAGATCAATATTGGCTGCATCAATAACACTGCAAATCTTTTTCAGAGGTTCTGTGTTTATATAGCCATTTGATTTGAAGATATTTTTTATACCCGAATTCCTGGCAAGAGTTGCTGTTTCGAAAACGTATTCATAAAAAGTAATCGGTTCAGAGTAAGTATACGCTATTGAACTGCAGCTGTTTTTAATACATTCTTCAACTACTTTCTCAGGCATCAGATCATAATTTCTTGTTTTATCGGGACTTGTTTGGGATATCGTCCAGTTCTGACAGTTAAGACAAACAAGATTACATCCGGCTGTTGCAATAGAATATGCTTTTGATCCTGGAAGAAAATGATAGAGCGGTTTCTTTTCAACCGGGTCGACATTGACAGTGCATGGGTTACCAAATGCCATCGTATATAACTTTGAATCATAAACCTTTCGGTTATTGCATTTGCTTAATTCACCCTCCTTGAGAACACATTCATTAGGGCAGATCCTGCACATTATTCCCCTTGCAGTTTCCTCCTGGAACATTGCCATTTTCTTGTAAATGACTTGTTCTTCAGATGATATTCCTGAAAAAACTGACCGGCATGGGAAACACATCAGCCCGGCTGATAAAGCCAGAGATTTTTTCAGAAATTCACGTTTGCTTAGATCACATTTTCTATTCTTCATATAACCCTCCTCATTTAGTGAACTAATTGACTCAAGTATTAAGTCGCAAATTTAAATTTAATATCTTCTTATTAGGTACTAATTAGTCATATATTCCCTTTGTATTACTTTGTGGATTACTTTGTGTTCCTTAGTGGTTCAATGATTTAAATTCTAACACTAAAGTACACAAAGGATAACACTAAGGCTCACAAAGGACTTTACAAACATCTACAATACTTGCTTCAAAAAACATGGTCAAAACTACTATTTGTTCTTAATTGTACCAAAAAGAATTCCTCCAAAAATCAGTGCTGCTAATAAAAAAACAGAAACCTTGATCCCGAGTACAGGCACTGCAAAACCGGAAATAAAGATAAAGCCGAAAGCGGAACCTGCAAGATCGGCGCTGTAGATTAAAGGGGATGTAGCCATACCGTCTGGTTCGTTGGTAAGTTCCCGAAAGATGCGTCCTGTAAATAATGCGGGTAAAAAACCCGAAAGCATAATTACCAAAACAGAAAGCAAGCCACTTTTAAGTTCTATCATATAATTATAGATCAGACCAAAAATGATATAGAATAATATCAACAAGATAACTTTGTTTCTTAATGAAATAGTATTAACGAAACGGATATTAATTCCTGATCCAACAGCAAGACCAGCCATTAAGCCTGCAATTATAAGTCCGGTCAGCTGGTACATATTCCCAATCATAAGTTGAAGACTCAGAAGAATAATCATTTCAAACCCTGCAAGTGCTGAAGCGCTGAAATACATTAACAGATTTCTTCTTTTTATTGTTGCAACTGGCAGTGCGAAGACTATAAACAATAAAACTATAGCAGGTACCTTCTCCCCGAGGTTTTTACTGAACTGATAAGATTGGGCATGTAAACAAGCCACGGGGAAAGCAGATCTGTTCTGTTTTATCCCGTGGTCAATCAGTGCATTGACTTCATCTGACTTCCTTATTATAAGATCATCTTCCAGAAAGTCAGCACTTACGTAAATATTTTTAATATGTCTCTGCTCGACAAGCCGACAGAATGAAAGTGATATTGCTTTGTCTGAAGCTATGAAATATAGTTTATTTCCAGCGACGGGTTTAACATTTTTGAAATTGGCTGCCAGACTATTATAAATTGATGAATATAGATTTAATGATTCCTTATTGAAATAATCGTCACCGGGTCCGGGAGAACACATAAAAATGCCATCAGGTTTAAGTCTTCTCTTCACGTCGCTGAAGAATTCGGAGGTATAATACCTGTTCAGGAGTAAGGTTGAAGGAGGCGGAATAAGCATAATAATGACATCAACTGATTCAGCTGAGTTCCTGATATATCTATAAGCATCCCTGTTCACCAAAACCACTTTGCCGGGAAACTTGTCAGCAATGGATGTCTCATACTTAACCAATGCAGGGTCTCTTTCGATATAAATTATGCTACTCACAGGGTATTTTAATATTTCGGGAATGTGAGACTGAGGTGATCCGGAGATCATAATTACTTTTTCGGGTGATTCACTTTGAAGCATTGCATAGTGAATGTCCTCTTCTCTTTCAGTTGCATCATCGTTATATGCCAGCAGTCTTTGATTGTAATAGAGGCTTTCTTCTCCTTTATATTTACCTTTTGTTATATTGCCATATGGTGTATCTTTTGTCCCCGTAACTTTAATGCCCGGTAGTAAAATCTGCCTGAAGAGTAAATCAGGATTTAAAAAAATAACAAAGGTTCCTAATATAAGTATGAAGAATTTAGCGGAGATCTTTTTTTTCGGACTTCCGATATAGTAGGTTGTCAATACATAACCGATCGAAAGTAATATTATCAGCAAAAGCAATTTGTAAGTATTGAGTAACCCTGCTGTCAAAATGGCTATTATAATACCTGCGACGATTCCACCGGTAGTTTCTATAGAAAATGATTTTCCGGGAACAAAGTTATTTTCCGAACCGGCAATCGTAATCAATTTAATGAATGTAAATCCTGATACCAGGCAAAAAGGGATAAGAACGAGGAATGTGTAGATTATAGCGACAAGGAAGGATGGAGATTCACCCCGACTTAAAAACACCCTTGATAGGAAGAGTATCAAGAATATGGAAATTAAAGGGCTGATGGAAAAAACCAGATTTATCTTTCGTATATCATTTAGTTTTGATTTACCGGCTAATGAGGCTCCAATGGCTGATCCGATCAGCCATGATCCCAAAAATGAACCTGTAATAAGCTCATATCCGCCTGTTACATTCATTATCTCTCTCATCAGTAAGAATTGGATTGAAGAGCTTACCAACCCGATAATAAAAAGATTGGTTTTAATTTCGGCAGAGGTAAGTTTTTGTAGCTCTTGTATTACAGGTTTTCCGATTGTTCTGGAAAAAAGCTTACCGTAGTAGTTCAGATGCCAGATAAAATGAAATAACCCGGTGATTGCCATTCCAATCCCAAATTCAGCATGCCACTTAAGCACTGTCTTTATAAAAGGGATGTTCCATTTATAGTTAACCTGCAGGGCAAGGAACACTCCTGCCATGGCTGTCGTTAGAAAGGCAGCAGCAAGCACTGAGTTCCAGAATTTTCTATGAAGTTGAAGGGAATAGTAACCGATCTTGTAGAATAAATAGCTGATTAAATATAAGAGTATTGCAGTGATTCCAATGCTAATAACATGATACATAGTTACTTCAGGTTATCTTCTAGAACGACCCCTTCGTAGATAAAGATTTCTGCATCTTTCCAACCATCCCATCCTAAACCGGCTTTATCTCTGGAAGTAAATCCAAGAAACTCTTCAACTGTCCATCCGTTTTCAATTGCAACCTGAGGAAGCATAGTGCCGGCTCTGTTATCCTTTTTGATATAAATCCCATGTTTACCTAAAACTATCTCATCGATATTTTTGATCTTCTTTAATGGTCCAAGTACGGTTATCTCAATGTCTGTATTTTTATATTCATCTTTTGTAAGTGGGGAGAAACGGTGATCTTCAAATGCAGAGGAAATAGCTGATTCCTGTACTACATTATATAATGGCTCTGAGGAAATGAACCTCCCGATACAGCCTCTTAAAGCTCCATCGATTTTTAATGTAACAAATGCACCCATCGGTTTCTTGAGATTCTCCGGAATGGATTTTTCATCAATTACAAACTTGTTATTATTATAAAGCCTTGATTGGATACTACTTTTAGCAATTGCAAAGAGCTGTTTCTTTTCTTCTTTTGTAAAAGTAAAACTATTTTCAGACCCGCGAATGGGCATTTCATTTTGCTTTTTATCAAGCATCACGATGGCATTATACCCAACTACTTCATCTTTTCCGGCATTTGGAGAATCGCCTGAATTAGAGTAATCAATAAGTTTGATTTCAAGTTTATTATTTCCTTCGGACAGATAGAGGAGTGTAAGTCCTGAAGTCCATCCACACATGCTTGTAACGAGACCGGGAATTTGTTTTGAAGTATTATTTGCTAGCGTATTGAGAAATGTCTTTGGACTGCCTGATACAATGCTCATGGCTGTTAATTTGTCAGTCTCAACAGCATTTTTATAAGGTGGATAATGTGAGAAGTCGCTGCTGATAATAAAAAGGTTTTCAGGAGTGAACCAGGGCCTGAGAGCCTCGGCAATCTTCTTCACAGTATTTTCATCATCTGTACCTATTATAACCGGAACAATAGTTTGTTTTTCTTTAAAATAAAACTGAATAAAAGGTACCTGATTCTCGATACTATGTTCCTGTATGTGTGCATTGGTTGGAAACTGGAATACTTTATTGCTTAGAATGAGCTTATTGGCAATTTCTTTGTTGACGATAATTTTACCTAGCGGCGTAATATAATCACCTATATTATAAACTGATGCTCCGTTAAAATACATTACGTGACTTGACCCGATAATAAAAATATTTTTATATACTGCATTCCTGGGTATTGCTGAAAAAGCGGATGCAGCTGTTTTTCCTGAAAACTGATAGCCTGCATGGGGACTTATAATTGCCCTTACAGTCCAATTGTCGGGTGATTTTTTACAGTTTTTGAAGAGCAGGGTAAGATTTTTTGTAAGTGTATCTTTATCAGCCGGATAAAATCTTCCTGCAGCAAACGGTTGCCTGTCAGTTGTAATATTTTGGGAAAATGTTTCCATGATAGTAAATATTGAAAGCAAAACAATGAGTGTTGTTCGCATGACTATTTCAATTAATTGGCGAAATAAAGTTATGCCAAAAAATTGAAGAAATAATATTTTATGGAAAAAAGTTAGGAGGGTAAATTAAATAAGCACCATCGATTCTTTAATAATCTCTCCTCTGTCATCAGTACCGTAAATTTTGATGCCGAGGCTTACAGTTGGTACTCCTATCATATGAATAATCGGATGAAGTTCATCCTTCAGATCTTCAGCTTCCATATTATCATAATCTTCAATATTGAAGTAGAGGTGTATCATCAGGGTATACTCACTATCTTTTATTGAACCTAATGTCTGGACGATTTTTGCCAGCCAGATTGCCGATGCAGTATTGAAGTATTCAAGATTGAGACGCAGGTTTGTAGTGGGTCGTGGATTTTTGATATATTCGGTAACCCACTTCAGAACTGCTTCATAAATAATAGCCGCATTTTCAGGGATTGACTTTCCGGACATGATAAGTTCACCTGAAGGATAATTTAAATCAACCTGGGGTGTTTTAGCAGTCGGTTCGATAAATAAATTTTTCAACTCCACCTTTTTAATCTATTAGTGATTATAAAGTTATATAAAAATCTTATTCAAATGTATAATAAGTTTTTAATTTTAGTATTTTTCTTTATCAAAAAGAAAAGCTCAATAGTCAAATAATATACTAGTTTGGTATAAACACCCGAAATTACCGTGTGCATTCAGAAGCCATTTTTGGCCATTTTTTCTCGTAAATCAATATATTAAAATGTTATATTTGCAACCTGAAATTTGTAAAGAAAAAAATGGAAATTGTTCTTAAAGACAGGATAAAAGAAGCTGTTAAAATTATCTACAATAGCGAAGTTAATGATGACCTGATACAGATTCAGGAAACCAAAAAGGATTTCAAAGGCGACTTTACACTGGTTGTCTTTCCTCTCCTTCGTTTCTCAAAAAACACACCCGAAAAGACCGGAGAAACGATTGGACAATATCTTAAAGATAACTTCAACGCAGTTTCCGGGTTTAATGTCATTAAAGGATTCCTGAACATTGAACTCTCCGATGCCTGGTGGCTTGAATATTTCAGAAAATTAACGGTGGAAGAGACCCATTTGGAGAAATGTCAGGTTTCAAATCCTGAAACAATCCTCGTTGAATACTCTTCACCAAATACAAATAAACCTTTACACCTTGGACATATACGGAATAACCTGCTCGGATATTCTCTTTATCGTATTCTATCGGGTTGCGGGCACAGAGTAGTAAAAACAAATATTGTTAATGACCGGGGAATCCATATTTGTAAATCGATGGTAGCCTGGCAAAAATTTGGAAACGGAGAAACCCCTGAGTCATCTGGTATGAAGGGAGATCATCTCGTTGGGAAATACTATGTATTATTCGAAAAGAATTATAAGATTCAGATTGAGAAACTGATAAATGAGGGTATGGATGAAGCAGAAGCAAAAAACTCTGCCCCTCTCATGAAAGAAACCAGGGAGATGCTTCTGAAATGGGAGGCTGGTGATAAAGAAGTCTTCGGGTTATGGAAACTGATGAACTCATGGGTTTATGCAGGATTTGATGAGACTTATAAGAAACTTGGAGTTGATTTTGATAAGATCTACTACGAATCAGATACATATAAAATAGGAAAAGATATAGTTTTGTCCGCTCTAAACAAAAAGATACTTTACAGAAATGAGGATAGTTCAATTTGGGCTGATCTAACTCAGGATGGATTGGATCAGAAGCTGTTACTCCGTTCTGACGGTACAGCAGTTTATATGACCCAGGATCTTGGGACTGCGGTGGACCGTCACAATGAATATAAATTCGACAAGAACATATATGTTGTTGGAAATGAACAAAATTATCATTTCCAGGTACTTAAGGCTCTTCTTAAGAGGATGGGTTATAAATGGGCAGAGGGACTGATCCATTTTTCATACGGTATGGTTGAACTTCCTGAAGGCAGGATGAAATCGCGAGAAGGAACAATTGTTGATGCAGATGACCTCATAAAAGAGATGCAGCTGACAGCCAGGGAAGTCTCACTGGAACTAGGTAAGCTATCTGATTTTTCAGATGAAGAGAAGGAAGATATATTCAGGAAAATCGGAATGAGCGCTTTGAAATATTATATTCTTAAAGTGGATCCGAAGAAAAATATGACATTTAATCCTGCTGAATCAATAGATTTCAATGGGAATACCGGGCCATTTATTCAATATACATATACAAGAATAAAATCAGTATTCAGGAAAGCAAAACAGATGGGAATCAATACGGAACAAGTACTATTTTCCGGAACAAAAACAGGTCCGAAAGAAATTGAACTGATAAAATTGTTATGTAAATTTTCAGAGACAGTTTCAGCGGCAGCAACAGGTTATACTCCTGCTTTAATCGCAAATTATTGCTATGAGCTTTCAAGAGAATATAACCAGTTTTATCACGATTTTTCAATACTGGGAGAAGCTGATGAAGGCGTCAGGAATTTCAGGCTGGTTTTATCCCGGGTCACCAGTGAAATTATAAATGAAGGTATGTGGCTGTTGGGTATTGAGATGCCGGAAAGGATGTAAATTACCAAAGACTATATATAAAAGTCCTTTGTGAACCTTAGTGATAACCTTTGAGTTCCTTCGTGGTAAAAAAATCATTTAACCACAAAGGAACACAAAGTAAAACTCAAAGTAACTCGAAGGAAAAAAATGGCAAATAGTTAAAATTATTTATTCGAAAAAAATATGTTTGAAAATTTAAGTGAACGGCTGGAGAAATCCTTTAAACTTTTAAAAGGACAGGGTAGAATATCTGAAATAAATATTGCTGAGACACTTAAGGAAGTTCGCAGGGCGCTGCTTGATGCGGATGTCAACTTTAAAATCGCCAAACAATTCACAGACACTGTCAAGCAGAAAGCAATAGGGCAGGAAGTTCTCAATTCGGTAAATCCGTCACAAATGATGGTTAAAATCGTTCATGATGAACTGGTTGATCTGATGGGTGGCGATAAAACTGATCTTAATATTAAAATTAACCCCTCAATTATACTTATTGCAGGGCTTCAGGGTTCAGGAAAAACTACTTTCAGCGGGAAGCTTGCCAAATGGGTAAAAACAAAGCGGGGAAAAAATCCGCTGCTCGTTGCATGTGATGTGTACAGACCTGCTGCAATAGAACAATTAAAGATAATCGGTTCACAAATCGAAGTGCCGGTTTATACTGAAGATGGAAATACCAACCCTATCGTTATTGCCCGTAATGCAGTGAAAGAGGCAAAAAAGACCGGGTACGATCTCGTTATTATTGATACTGCCGGCCGTCTGGCCATTGATGAAGAGATGATGAAGGAGATCTCATCTGTTAAGGATGCAGTAAACCCACATGAAATACTTTTCGTTGTTGATTCCATGACCGGACAGGATGCAGTAAATACTGCTAGGGAATTTAATGAAAGGCTTGATTTTAACGGAGTCGTATTAACAAAACTCGATGGAGATACAAGGGGAGGAGCTGCACTTTCGATTAAATCGGTTGTCAACAAGCCCATAAAGTTTGTAAGTTCAGGTGAGAAGATGGAGGCTATTGATGTTTTCTATCCTGAAAGGATGGCCGACAGAATTCTGGGGATGGGAGATATAGTTTCTCTTGTTGAGAAAGCTCAGGAACAATATGACTCAGAAGAGGCAAGAAAGCTCCAGAAAAGAATCTCAAAGGACCAGTTCGATTTTAACGATTTCATCACGCAGATCCAGCAAATAAAGAAAATGGGGAATGTCAAGGACCTTATGACTATGATCCCGGGTGTAGGAAAAGCTATAAAAGATCTGGATATAGATGATAACGCGTTCAAAGGTATTGAAGCAATTATCAGAAGTATGACACCTGAAGAACGAACTAATCCGGTCGTTCTGAATGGCAGCAGGCGGAAAAGAATTGCTACGGGAAGCGGAACAAGCGTACAGGAGGTGAATAAGCTTCTGAAGCAGTTCGATGAAACCAAACGGATGATGAAGATGATGACAAAAGGGGGAAATGTTGCAAGACTCATAGGCAGAAAATAACATGTAACATGTATAAAATAATTGATGGCAAGAAGGTAGCCTCTGAAATCAAAAGGGAAATTGCTGGAGAAGTAGCAAAGCTAAAAAGAGAAGGAAAAAAGATTCCGCATCTTGCTGCAATACTTGTAGGTAATAATGGTTCAAGCGAAACCTACGTTGCAAACAAAGTAAAAGATTGTGAGGAAGTCGGTTTCAAATCAACTCTGATCAGATTCGGGAGCGAAATTACCGAAACTGTTTTACTTGAAAAAATTGAAGAACTTAATAATGATCCCGATATAGATGGTTTCATCGTTCAATTGCCATTACCTGCACATATATCAGAGAATAAAGTAATTGAAGCTATTGATCCGCGAAAAGATGCAGATGGTTTCCACCCGGTTAATATCGGAAAGATGGTTATCGGACTTCCCGGATATCTGCCTGCGACTCCATATGGGATCGTTGAACTTATCAGAAGATATGGTATTAAAACATCAGGCAAAAACTGTGTCGTAATTGGCCGAAGTAATATAGTCGGCCGGCCTGTCAGTATTCTGCTTTCCCAGAAAGGAATGGATGCTACTGTTACTGTTGTTCATAGCCGTACAAAAAACATAGAAGATATTATTATTTGCGCTGATATAATAATTGCAGCAATAGGTTCTCCTGCTTTCGTCAAAGAAGATATGGTTAAAAATGGAGCTGTTGTGATAGATGTAGGAACAACCCGTGTCCCTGATCCGCGGACAAAATCGGGATTTAAACTTGTCGGAGATGTTGATTTTGAAAGTGTAGCTCCTAAATGTTCATATATTACTCCTGTTCCCGGAGGTGTCGGGCCTATGACGAGAGTATCGCTATTGCGTAACACTCTTATCGCTGCAAAAAAAGATTGAAATTTTTATCTCCGGAATCCTTCATTATCTTGAAGGAAAATCCACCCCGGTGAAATAGAGATCGAATCCTCCTTTACCACCTGGTCTGTTAGAGGAAAACATCAGATATTTATTTGTAAAATCCGGATTATAACCGATAACCGGTCTGTATTCATCATAGGAAGTATTTATACGTGGACCAAGATTAACAGGAGAGGTCCATTTCCCATTTTTTAAAATCGAATAGTAGAGGTCATAACCGCCAAGTCCACCCGGCCTGTTAGAGGTAAAAACCATTATTTTTTTGTATATGAATGGACATTTATCTTCATATGAACTATTAATACTATCTGTCTTTGCAGGTAGTGCATAATCAAGATTAAACCATGATGTAAGATCTTTATCTGCCGGTTTATTCAGAAAAAAAATGTCAAAATTTCCATCCTTATTCGATGAAAAATAAGCTGTATCCTGATCAAAATTAAAACAGATATATGCATCATCAGAAATCGTATTCATAAGTTTCATTGGGAAAGGTCCGGATACTTCAGGAAGATCTGAACCGGATACCGGCTGGTTTTTAAGATAAAACAGATCCAGGTTTCCAGCTGTGTTTATTGAAGATAGCAAAAGATATTCAAAACCGTCTACTGTGCTGAATAATCTATATGGTCCGAAATCATTTCCGGGTGTTATTGCTTTGCCGATCAGCTTGTCAAGGAATGCATCAGTAGTCATTTTAGATCCAAATCCAAAAACTCCGGTTGTCTGATCAAATAAATATGAAATACTCGCCTGTTCAAGGTCAAATTGTCCGCCTGAACTTTTCCTGTTGCTTGAAAATATTATCGGCAGAGTTTCGCCTATCTGGTATAATGCAATATTATAATCATCATACGCGGAGTTGATATCAGCTATATTAATAACTGTATCGGGGAAAGTACCCTGAGGATATTTTATAGGATTTTCAGTTTTTTTGCAGTCGGTGAAACAGATTGAAATAAATAAGATACTAAATACTACATTTACAAAATTGATATATCCTGATTTTTTCATGAAAAGTGATTTTAAGGAATGTATCAATACAAATATATTAATATAAAATGAAAAACCGGGGTGTCGCCCGGTTCTTCGAAGGTAGAATTTAGGTTAATTCTAGGGTAAATAGGGTATGATTTTTTAAAATAAATCTGTTTTACTAGTAATAGATGACTATTTTGGACTACAGGTTGCGTCTGCTTTATAAAAAAAATGAGAATAAGTGCATTTTAATTATACTTTCCTGTTTATCAAATGGTTAAAAAAAAGTTAAAATGTTAATAATTGAGTATCCCTGGAAACATCCTTATTAAAAATAGTATTAATTTTGTAGACATATTTTTGTGAGCCATGGAAGATGATAAGTATGGGTTTTCCTATGAGGAAGAAGTGAAGCATGCTGTGCAGAAGTTTGAGAGGATGAAGAAAAATAATGAAAACTATTTTTTTGATGTTATTGAATTTGAGACAATTATAGATTATTATATTGAGAGTAATAACTCAATAAAGGCGTTTGAAGCAGCAATATTAGCCAGCGAACAGCATCCAAATTCAGTTTCTATACAATTGAGAAAAGCCAGAGTCCTGCTCGATAAAGGCAGAGCAGTTGAAGCTCTGAGGTTACTTAAGAAACTGGAAAGCATTGAACCAGGAAATCATGAAATATTTATAGCCAAAGGTACAGCTTATGGTATGCTTGGTGACATTCAGGGGGCAAAAAAAATGTTTGATTATTCACTTACTCTGGATACTGAAGATGCTGAAAACATACTTTTTGCCATAACCTCTGTCTTACAAAACCTTAATTATTATGAGCATTTGATCCCTTATATGGAGAAGCTCATTGACATGGAACCTGAATTTAAAGCTCATCTTTATGATATGGCATACGCATATGAAAAGGTCGAGGATTATGAGAACAGTATCAAATACTATATGAGATATCTTGACGAGGAACCATTTTCAGACAGTGCATGGTACAACCTCGGAATTATTTATAATAAGCTGGAATCGTATGATAAAGCGATGGAAGCTTATGATTATGCGCTGGCTATTAATTCCCAGAATACTTTCGCCATCTTCAATAAAGGGAATATTCTCAGCAACCTTGAAAGGTATTCCGATGCCATTCCGGTGTACCATGAATACCTTGAAAATGAGCCTGAAAGCTTTGAAGCTATGACTTATCTTGCCGAATGTTACGAAAAGATAGGAGAAGTTATCATGGCTCGCAAATATTATCAGGAAGCCATAGAACTTGCACCTGAGTTCGCTGATCCATGGTTTGGACTTGGAGTAATTGCACTTAATACCGGAAATACTGACGACAGCCTGATTTTTTTCAGGAAAGCTGTTCGTCTTGATGATGAGAATCCTGAAATATGGTATTTACTGGGCAAAGCACATTATTCCAAAGGGGAGAAAAAAGCAGCATTAAGATGTTTCAGGGAAGCACTTAAACTCGATTCGTATTATGATGAAATATGGGCAGACCTTGGAACTATTATCCTGAAAGACGGACTTGCAGTAAAGGCTATTCCATACCTTGAACGTGCTTATAAGGTAACCGGAGACGTACCTGGCATCAACTATTTACTGGCATCATTTTATCTGCATTCCGGAAGTGCTGAAAAGGCCCACCGTCACCTGTCAATCGCTTTAAATCTCGATAAGGAACTCTTTTCAGAGTTTGAGGGTATCTTTCCAACGGAACTCTTTACAAGGAAGATTAAAAAGCTTCTCGAGAGTAACAACCTTATAAAATAACTGACATATGATGAAACTTCTTCCGTTTATGCCCGAAAGGCCCTTAAAGCCAAGAAATTCAGGTATCACAATGGTGATGGATAAAGGACTTAGTATCAGGGAAGCTGAAGACTTTATGTCGGTTGGAAGTGAGTATACTGATTTTGTAAAACTTGGATTTGGCACATCGCTGATTACACCCGGCTTTGAAAAGAAAATCGCAATTTATAAGAAAGCAGGCGCTATACCATACTTTGGAGGTACTCTTTTTGAAGCATTTATTGTCAGAAATATGTTCAAAGAGTTCATTGAATTTCTTGATAAATACGAAATAGATTTGGTTGAGGTATCTGACGGGTCTTACGATATTGAGCATAAGAAAAAGCTCGAGTACATAAACAGTCTTGCTGAAAGAGGAACAGTCATATCAGAAGTTGGTTCCAAGAAAAAGGATGTTATCTACTCTCCTGATGAATGGGTTGCAATGATGAAAGCTGAACTGAGTGCCGGATCTGTTAAGGTTATTGCTGAAGCGCGTGAATCAGGCACTACCGGAATCTATAATGAGGATGGCTCTGTTAATAACATGATAATCTGTGAAATTGCCGAACATGTCAAGCTGGAAAATGTCATCTGGGAAGCTCCTTTAAAATCGCAACAATCATGGTTTATAAAGAGTTTTGGAGCTAATGTCAACCTTGGAAATATTGCACCACACGAAATAATACCATTGGAATCGCTGCGGCTGGGACTTCGTGGAGATACTTTTTTCCAGTTTCTGCCGGAAGAAATGAAACAGTAGTTAAACAATTGCAGCTCATTTAACTAATCAAATAACTCCTGCAAATGAGAAAATTTGGTCTCATTGGATATCCCCTCGGTCATTCATTCTCAAAAAAGTATTTTTCCGAAAAATTCATTCGTGAAAATATAAGTGATTGTCAGTATGATAATTATCCATTAATCAGTATTGACCTCCTGGATGAATTAATTTCCAATAATTCTGATATTTACGGATTAAATGTAACTATCCCATATAAATCAGCTGTAATAAAATACCTTGATTTTATTGATGGACAGGCTAAGTCTATTGGGGCTGTCAATGTATTGAAATTAAAAAGGAGTGGTGATGAAGTAGTATCAAAAGGTTTTAATACCGATATTGACGGTTTCAGGAACTCTATTTTGCCATATCTCGGGGAAAAGGTTAATAATGCTCTGGTTCTTGGAACAGGAGGAGGTGCAAAAGCTGTATGTTATGTCCTTAGAAAGCTTGGCATTAAAATAACTTCAGTGGACATAATCAAACTTGAAGGAGTATTAAACTATTCTGAAATTACCGACAATATATTGATCAACAATCAGTTGATCGTCAATACAACACCTTTGGGCATGTTTCCTGATATAGTAAGAAAACCCGATCTGAATTACAGTTACCTCAATAAAGATCATATTCTTTTCGACCTTGTCTATAATCCGGAACTCACATCTTTTTTGAAAGCGGGAAAGGAGCAAGGTTGTACTATAATAAGTGGGATAAAAATGCTTTACGGTCAGGCTGAAAAAGCCTGGGAAATCTGGAATAATGACAGTTTGTAAATATTTCGATAGCGACAAATAAATAATACTGGTTTATAAGAGTACCGCATTATCTAACCATCACTAGTCTTCCTGGCAGTTTTCCTCCTCATCCAGTACCGGGGATCGCATTCAATACACTCCTGTTTCCAGTAACCGGGAGTGACAAACGATCCTTCCCTGGTTTTCAGTTGTCTTTCATATATAGCGAAAACAGGATTAAAAATAAGATCTGTTACGCCAATTGTATATTTTAATTCTTCACCAGGTACCTCTGATGCTTCCTGCATCTCTTTTATTTCCAGGTTGTTGAAACTCAACAGATCGCTCAGGAAAGCACTTCGCTCGAGTGTAGCACCCGTCTCAATAATAGTACAGCGAATGCCATCTATTTCTCCTATTATATGTTTTGCATTATCTATAGCCATGACTTTTACAACTTATTAGTTCTTTTCTACACCTTTTTTTACCCCCCAACCCCCCCAGGGGGGCCAGATACAATTATTTTTCTCAGTGTAACCCTGTGCTCCTCTGTGTCTCTCTGTGACAGTTCTTACATTTTATTTGATCATATTTTCTTTGCGACCTTAGTTCTTAAATCTTTGCGATCTTTGCGGTTAATGGATTTCTTGTTTTTATCTAAACTCCGAAACTTAAATTTCTTATTGCCTCAAAGATTATACTTGCAAACCCGGTAACTACTATACCGGCAATACATATTCCCAAAGCGAACCGGGTAGGAAAATCACTTCTGAATTTTTCGACAGGATTTTCACTTTTGTTAATGAACATTGCTTTCACTACAAGGAGGTAATAGAATAACGAAATGATAGTATTCAGAACTGCAATCAGGACAAGTAGATAGTACCCTTTTTGAGCAGCTGCCGTGAATAAAAAGAATTTTCCGAAAAATCCTGCAACAGGAGGGATTCCCGCGAGAGAGAATAATGCCAGAGTCATTATCAGGCTGAGTTTCGGATTTGTCTGATAAAGGCCATTATAATCATCAATGTTTTCCTTCCCGGTGGCGTTTGAAATAGCTGTCACAACTCCGAAAGCACCCAGATTTGAAAAAATGTATACAAGAATATAATAAATTACTGATGCCATTCCAAGCTGGTTTCCGCCAATCAGGCCTAAAAGAATATATCCCGCCTGCGATATCGATGAAAATGCAAGGAATCGCTTCAGATTCTGTTGACGGATGGCAAAAAGATTACCAATAGTCATTGTCAGAACAGACGTAACATAAATCGTTTTCTGCCACGTTGCAATTATAACTGGAAATACTGTGAAGAGGATAATTATTAAAATAAACACTGCCGCGCCTTTCGAAATAACAGATAGATATGATGTTATATTTACAGGTGAACCTTCATATACATCCGCCGTCCAGAGATGGAAAGGAACGATTGATATTTTAAAGGCCATTCCGGCAAAAAAGAAGATGAACCCGAGTATCTGAAGATTATTATTACCAAAGAGTTTAGCTACTTCGCTGAAGTACAGGGTTCCTGTGGTTCCATAAATCATAGATAATCCATATAACAGAATACCAGACGATAAAGCAGATGACAAAATGAGCTTAATACCTGCTTCCGCAGATTTGTTCTTGTAGCGATCGTATGCAGCAAGAGCTGCTATTGGAATTGTAGCAAGTTCTATTCCAATATAAAATATTAAAAAATGACCAGCTGAAATCATGAAATTCATTCCGACCAGGGTCGAAATTAGCAATAAAAAATACTCACTTATTTTTTCGGAATTCTCTTCTTTTTTAAGCCATGTAACCGACTGGATAAATACCAGTAACACACCTATATTCAGGATATTCTTCATAAGAAGCGTGGTACCTGATGAAATATACATACCTCCAAAGAGCGATCCGGAAGGAGAAGGTATGAAGCCTATGATCGTAATGACTCCGAAAAGGATTATTGAAAAAAGACTTATACCTTTCTTTTTATCAGGATCCCAGAATATCTCGGCAATTAATACCGAAAGAGCTGCAGCAATCAGCAGCAATTCATGACGCATTATTAAAAAAGTACCTAAGCTCATATTATAATATTATCCAAAACATTTATAAATAGACAGTTCAAAATGGGTTAAGTGCTAAAATCTTTTCAATAATAGGATGAAGACTAATTCCAATCATTGTTGAGAGCCAGAATGGTGCCAGACCAATTGCAGCTACTGACCCTATCAATGTTACCACCGAAATTTTTTCAAACCATTTTGCATCGGGCAGATGTTCAAAATGCTCATTTGTTGTTGGGCCGAGTAATAAAATTGCGACTACCCTGAGAATATATACTGCCGTTATAACTATGGAAGATACCGCCAGTATAGTCACGATCCGGTAAAAGAGTTCAGGATGCTGGAAAGCTCCAACGAATATTGTCATTTCAGCAACAAAACCACTTAGTCCCGGAAGTCCTAGTGAAGCCAGACCTGCAATTACATAACAAACAGACAGGAAGGGAATGATTTTCATCAATCCACCCATCTCGTTAATCATCCTGGTATGTGTACGTCCATAGAGCATGCCAATAAGAGCAAAGAATAAGGCTGTCATCAAACCGTGAGAGATCATCTGGATTATTGCTCCGTTCATGGCTGTCTGATTCATCATCAGTACAGCAAAAAGCACGAGTCCGCAGTGACTCACTGAGGAGTAGGCATTGATGTATTTGAGATCCTTCTGGGCAATTGCTCCGAAAGCTCCGTAAATGACACTGATTGAAGTAAGTATAATAAATATCCAGGATAACTCATGCGCAGCTTCAGGCATAAGAAAAATGGCTACCCTGAAAGCGCCGTAACCTCCGAGTTTCATCAAAACGCCTGCATGTAACATTGAAACGGCAGTTGGAGCAGAGGCGTGTCCGTCGGGTGACCAGGTATGAAAAGGGAATAATGCTCCAAGGACTCCAAATCCTACAAATGTTAAGGGGAAAAATATTCTCTGGGCAGGTAAAGGGATGACTACTTTTGAGATCTCAAGAATGTTAAATGTAAGCCGGCTTCCATCAGGGGAAGAATTAAAATAAATTCCGAGTAAACCTACCAGAAGCAGAGCTGATCCGCCCATAAGCATGAGGGTCAGTTTCATTGCCGAGTACTCTTTTGGTCCCGTACCCCAAATTCCTATCAACAAATACATTGGTATAACTGCAAGTTCGTAAAACAGGAACATGGTAAAGAGATCGATAGAGATAAAAAAACCGAAAACCCCTGAAGCCAGGAGAATAAGGGAAACAAAAAATTCTTTTCTGAGAAACTCAACTTCCCATGAGGCAAAGATCCCGGCAAAAACAACCAAAGATGTCAGTGTTATCATTGCAACAGAGATACCATCTACTCCAACCGCATAATGAATGTTAAGACTTTTAAACCATAAATAATCTTTTACAAATAACATCTCATCGTTATTTCCTGCATGACGGGCAGTAAGATACAGGATAACAAGGCTTGCAGCCATTAATAATTGGAGGCCCATGCCAAAAGCCGATACCATGCGAACCTGACGTGTGTCTTTTAAGAGCAGGATAGCAATGATTGTCAACACCGGAATTACTACAAACAGAGATAAAATATCCATAATTAAAAGTCTTTTTCTAAATTATCAGTTATTTCCACAGGTATATAAATAATATCGCCAGCATGATCGCCCCCGTAATGAAGATAAAAGCATATTTCTGTAACTGGCCCGATTGAAATCCTCTTATCCTGAAAGAGACATTTTGCGTTACATTGGCAATTGCATTCATTGTTGCGTCAACAACATGCCGGTCGAACCATGCAACCGGCTCTGATATAAACCTGAAGATGATCTTTTTTGTAACAAACAGATACAGTTCATCAATATAAAACTTATTGTAAACCCATTTATAACTATACTTAAATGTTACGGCAAGTTTTTCGGGTATAGCACTCTCCTTTTTGTACATTATGTATGCAATTCCTATTCCTAATAAGCCAATCAGTACCGAAGGTATTGCGATCATCATCTCAATTTCACTTTCCAGTATTTTGCCATCCGAAGTAACCAGTTTATTAAAAGGAATAAATCCTGTGATTATACATCCAATTGCCAGAATAATTAATGGTACAGTCATCGTTGCGGGAGCTTCATGTGGTGTATGGTGATATTGAGTTTCTTTTCCCCAGAAAATACTAAAGTAGAGCCTGAACATGTAAAATGCAGTAAGACCTGCAACGGCATACTCAACTGCGAAGAGAATTTTATTACTGTGGAATGCGGCTGCGAGTATTTCATCTTTGCTGAAAAACCCTGATAGAGGAGGAATTCCTGCAATGGTGAGACATGCTATCAAAAAAGTAATGTGAGTTACAGGCAGATATTTACGAAGTCCACCCATTTCAGTCATATAATTACTGTGAACAGCATGTATAATTGCGCCTGCTCCGAGGAAAAGCAATGCCTTAAACATTGCGTGTGTAAAGAGATGGAACATAGATGCCATATATCCTAAACCCTCGTGTCCGCCATAACCAGCTACCCCCAGGGCAAGCATCATATACCCGATCTGCGACATAGTTGAATATGCCAGAACCCTTTTAATGTCAGTTTGGGTGCAGGCAATAACTGCTGCAAAGAGTGAAGAAAAGGCCCCTACATATGCAACTACTTTGAGCGCTACAGGTGCTGATAAAGCATATATGGGAAACATTCTTGCAACAAGATAAACTCCTGCTACAACCATTGTTGCTGCATGGATAAGAGCCGAAACAGGCGTCGGGCCCTCCATGGCATCAGGGAGCCAGATATGGAATGGGAACATAGCTGATTTACCTACACCACCCATAAACACGAAGATCATTGACCATGTCATTACTGACAAGCCAAGGAAGGCAATACCACCACCCTGTGTAATGGCTGATCCCGTCGGATTGGTCAGGGTTATGAAATCAAATGTCTTTGTATTAAATGATAAAATAAGAATACCGATCAGAAATCCGAGATCTGCAAATCGTGTAACAATAAATGCTTTTTTTGAAGCTCTTACGGCTGATGGCTTCTGGTAGTAAAATCCAATAAGTATAAAAGATGAGACGCCGACAAGTTCCCAGAAGATATACATCTGGAAAATATTTGTAGCTAAAACCAATCCCAGCATTGAAAAACTGAACAAAGAAAGAAACGCAAAGAAACGCTCGAAACCTTTTTCATCCTTCATATATCCAAGGCTATATATATGAACCATGAATGAAACTGTACTTATTACTACCAGCATCATAACAGAAATAGGGTCAAGCAATACACCCAAATCTATGTGAAGCTTATCGGTGAACTGTAGCCATGTAAAATTCAAAGCTGTGATTTTTTGATAAGCTCCATCTACCTTCTCACTCGTAAAAAAGTATTTGAATGCTGTAATATAGGATAGCACTGTAATTATACCCAGTCCACCTGTACCAAATAAACCTGAAAGTTTTGGTTTAAGCTTATGGCCTGCCAATCCAAGCAGAAGAAACATTAAGAAAGGTAGGAGAGGAATCCAAATTGTGTAACTGAAATTTATCATATAAAGAGTTTCCTAAAGTTGTAAAGTTTTAAAGTTGTAAAGTTGTTACTGCACACTTCATATCGCAAACCGCACACCGATTATTATCAGAATTTCAATTCATTAACGTCTTCCACGTTTATTGTTGTAAACCGCCTGTAAATATTAATTATTATGGCAATCGCAACTGCAGCCTCAGATGCTGCAACAGCAATTATAAACAGGCTGAAAAACATACCTTCCAGCTTATGCGGATAGAGATACCGGTTGAATGCCAGAAAATTTATATTTACCGAATTCAAAATCAATTCTACTGACATTAGTATTGTGATCAGGTTCCGGCGAGTCAGGAAGCCGTAAACTCCCGCGAAGAACATTATTGTTGCCAGAATTAAAAAGTATTGTATTGGTATGCCTGAGTTCATATTATTCCTGATTTAATTTTGGTAATCCTATCGTTTTTGGTGCTCCTTTTTTTGCCACTACAATTGCTGCAACCATGGCTGCAAGAAGTAATACTGATATCACCTCAAATGGAAGTACATATCCGTCATAATCAACCGACAACAAGCTTTTTCCTATTAATCTCATATTTACCTCTTTTGCTGCCTCGGTAGTGGCTGAAAATGTGTAATCGAGAATGGTTATAATTGATAGAATAGCTCCTGTCATAGCTGCAATTGCCGAAAAAATGTTCTTCTTCCAGCCGGAAGATTCAAATTTCTGGCTTATATGACTTGTAAGGAGAATAGAGAAAATGATCAGAACAACAATCCCACCTGCATAAAGAGTAAGCTGAACAGCTGCAAGAAACTGATAATTCAGCATGAAATAAAGTCCTGAAGTTGATACCAGAACAAACAGAAGATAAACTGCAGCTCTGAGTATCTTGCGGCTGGTAACCGTTAAAATTGAAAATACAATTATCATTGCAGAAAAAAGAATAAACATAATCGAAGCCATCACTCAACTCCTTTCATTAATTGTGAACCTGGTTTATTTAATGTTTTTATAAGAAGCGCCCTGTTAAAGACAGCATGTTCAAATTTCTGAGAAAAGGCCAGAGCATTTGAAGGACATGTCTTAACACATAAAGCGCAGAAAGTACACATACCTAATCTGTAGATATGTTTGTCGATAGCCCTTTTCTTCTTTCCATCCTCAGTAATAATTGTTTTAGAGATTATTTCAATTGTACCATTCGGACAATTCAGTTCACAAATCCCGCAACCAGTGCACTTATGTTCATTTTTTTCATTATGTGGCATAACCACCTCACCTTTGAAACGGTCGAACATGACTAGATCTTTACGGTTGGATGGGTATTTTTGAGTTATGATTGTACCTGGTCTGAAAAAATATGATCCTGTGACCTTCATGCCTTTCAGCAGTGACCACACACCTAATATTATTTCCTTCAGATAATTTATTATACTTCTCATTCAGAGATATATATTTATAGTTATTTATTATTAAAAATGCCAGCCCATAAGAACTATAAAAGCCATAACCAACACATTTACAAGATTGATCGGCAATAAGTATTTCCATTCCAGTGTAAGTAACTGATCAATCCTCAATCGGGGGAAAGTCCATTTGAACCACATCATCATGAAGATTACAAAGAATGTTTTTCCTATATACCATATAAAAGGTGGAATGAAATCCATAATATGGTTAAAACCTTCCCAGTGACTAACATGAAATGGCATCCATCCTCCGAGGAAAACAGTTGCAGCTATTGATGAAACAATAAACATATTGATATATTCAGCCAGGAAAAAGAAGGCGAATTTTATACCTGAATATTCAGTGTGATAACCTGCAGTCAGTTCTGATTCAGCTTCCGCAAGGTCAAATGGCCCGCGATTTGTTTCGGCAGTACTTGAAATAAGAAAAACTATGAAAGCTATAAATGCCGGAATATGACCTTTAAAGATAAACCAGCCATCTCTTTGAGCTTCAACAATTACTGATAATTGCATGGAACCAGCCATAATAACAATTGTAATAAGTGCCAAACCAACTGATAATTCATAACTTACGATCTGAGCTCCGCTTCGCATTGCACCAATTAATGAATATTTGTTATTGCTTGACCAGCCGGCTAACAACACTCCTATAACTCCCATGGCTGAAACAGCAATAACATATAATACTCCTATATTGAGATCGATGGCATGTAATCCTTTGGCAAATGGAATAGCAGCGATAGCCATAAATGATGCTATAATAACAATATAAGGAGCAAGGTTAAAGAGAAACCCATCAGCATTCTTTATTGGCACCAATTCTTTGAAAAGCAGTTTGAAAAGATCCGCAATTGTCTGGAAAATTCCAAAAGGTCCGACCCTGTTCGGTCCCAGCCTGTTCTGCATAAAGGCACATACTTTCCTTTCTGCATAAACCAGAAATAGTCCAACCAGTGCATAGAAGAGCAGGATTAAAACTCCTATTATCAGCATCTCTGTAACAGTGGTCCAGAAGGGGGTCATAGCGTTATGAAGGCTTTTGTCGATCCATTCCGTAAGAGGGGAAAAATTGTAAACAACTTTCCACCATGGAACTGATAACGAAGGGGAAGTATTTTGAGCGACAATCTCAGGTAGCATATATTTTAACTTTTAACTTTTGTCTTTTGTCTTGAATTACCTGTCAATATCCGGTATTATCAGGTCCAGCGAACCTCCGATTGCAACAAGGTCAGCTATCTTGAATCCTTTTGCTATATGGTTAAGTACAGAAAGATTCGAGAAATTAGGAGATCTGAATTTTACGCGAAAAGGATTTTTATTGCCATCGCTTATAACAAATACTCCCAACTCACCACGTGCAGTTTCTACCCTCTGATAATATTCGCCTTCAGGCAGTTTTATAACTGGCTTCATCTTTACGGCAAATTGTCCCTCGGGTATATTATCTATCAGTTGTTCAATGATATTCATCGATTCCCACATCTCTTCAATACGTGCAACATACCTGTGAAATGTATCCCCTTCCGTGAACAGAATCTCTTTGAACTGCACCCGGTCATATGCGCTGTAAGGCTCGTGTTTTCTTATGTCACATGAGAAGCCGGATGCCCTGCCGGTAGGACCTGTGACACCAAAAGATATTGCATCTTCCTTAGTTAATTTCCCGATTCCCTTGGTGCGTTCGTGAAAAATTACATTGCCGGTTAACAACTGATCATATTCTGGTAAAATTTTCCTGAAATATTTTATGAAATCCTTAACCCTTTTCTGAAAGTTGGGATGAATATCGTACATCAATCCACCAGGACAATTATAGCTGACGATCATTCTTCCACCGCAGGTCTCTTCAAAAATATCCAGGATTTTCTCCCTGTCGCGCAAACCATAAAAAAAGCAGGTCAGTCCGCCAAGATCCATCCCGAAACAGGCCCACCAAAGCTGGTGTGACTGAAGACGTGTGAGCTCCGACATAATTGTACGGATCACTTTTACCCTGTCGGGAATATCCACCTCAAGAGCTTTCTCTACATTCAGGCAAACTGCTTCATTATTGATATGTGCGGAAATGTAATCCATTCTGTCGGTGAGATGAATGATCTGCGTATATGTCATACTCTCGCACATCTTTTCAATTCCACTGTGAATATATCCGACATGAGGCTGTATGTTCTTAACCATTTCACCCTTCAGAGAAACCAAAAGTCTCAACACCCCATGAGTAGAAGGGTGCTGTGGACCCATATTTATAACATATTCCTGTTGTTCGTCGGGTACAGGGATTATTTCTTTCTCTTCCATAAATTATTTGGTAACGATATTTATATCATCAACATAGTCCTTCCGTAACGGGAAACCCCATGAATTGTCAAGGAACAGTCTTCGAAGGTCAGGATGATTATTAAATTTTATCCCAAGCAGATCGTAAACTTCCCTCTCGTGGAAATCAGCCGTCTGCCATATATCAGCTACTGAATCAAGAAGTGGATTCCCCCTGTCTGAAGTCCTTGTCTTTAATACAACAACATGGTCATATATTGTTGACCGGAGGTGATATATAACCCCGAGATCAACCCCATAATCGACTCCGGTAAGGCAAAACAGATAATCAAAATGCGTCTCTTCTTTTTCTCTCAGTTGTCTGGCTAACTGATATAAAATGGAAGGAGTCACTGTTACTTCAAGGTATTGCTTACCTTCCTTTATCTCAACGTCCCGGGCTATCGATTTTATGAATTCTCCTAATTGTATTTTATCCATTGATAATCAGATTTCTGAAATTGAAAGGTGCTTATTTATAATCATGAGAGGCATTTCTCACTTTCCTTGATTTAATGGTTTGTGTTTCAATCATTCGCTGTAGCTGAAGCATACCATACAATAACGCTTCCGGACGTGGCGGGCAACCCGGGACATATACATCGACAGGGATTACATGTTCGACTCCTTTTACTACGCTGTATGAATTCAGGAAAAATGGGCCACCCGAAATTGCGCATGCACCCATTGCCACTACATACTTTGGTTCAGACATCTCATCGTAAAGACGCTTTAGAACAGGTGCCATTTTATGAACAATAGTCCCTGCAACAACAATCACATCTGCCTGCCGCGGACTCGCTCTGTATACTTCCATTCCGAATCTGGCAAAGTCGTGTCTTGCAGCTCCTGCAGCCATCATTTCAATACCACAACATCTTGTTGCAAAGGTAAGTGGCCACAGCGAGTTCTTCCTTCCCCAGTTAATAACGTCATCAATTGTTGTTAATAGAATATTGGTTCCGGATGCATTAAGAAGATCAAGGCTTTCATTATCCCCGAATTCTTCTCTCTTCATTCCTTTTATTCCCATATAAGCGCATGTTTTTTCCAGGCATATAATAATCCCAGACCCAGTATGAAAAAGAATATTATTATTTCGACAAAAGCAGCTATGCCTGTTTCTTTCATTACTACAGCCCATGGAAATACAAGGACTGTCTCAACATCAAAGACCAGAAAAAGAATGGCAAAAAGATAATACCCGACATTAAATTGCAACCATGTAACACCCTCGGTTGGAATTCCACATTCATATGGTTCAAATTTCTGAGGATTTGTCGATCTTGGAGCGACAATTCCTGAAAAGATCAGGACTAATCCAACAAAACTGGCTCCAACAAGAAAAAAAAGAATTAACCATTCATTATTCATAGAAAATGGGATTAGGTTAAGGTAAAGCCGCACAAAAATAGATTTTTTTTTTGTTTCCTGAAATGATTAACATGTGATATTAGTGATATTTATCATGTTGCTGAAAAATGTACTGTTATTTATTTCACAGATTAGATGCATGTTACAGAAGGAAAAGAGAATCAGGAATTTTTCAGGATTTTAATGAAATCCCAAAAATGACTTTTTTCATGTTGTTAGAACTGTAATAATAGTTACTTTAGCGGGTTATAATAATTGTCATTTCGTATTCAGTACTAATTATAATATTATGAGTTCAGATACGCATCATTCCGGAATTTCCGGACTGGGAGGGGAAGTGTTGGAACATACGGAAGTAAAGGTTAACCATTGCTACCAATGTGGAAAATGTTCGGCTGGCTGTCCTCTTTCAGAAGAGATGGATTATCCCCCGAGTGTAGTTATGAGGATGCTGCAGACTGGCAACCCTGACCTTGAAGATAAAGTATTGCGCTCTTTCTCTATATGGGTATGCTTAACATGCGAGATGTGTTTTGCACGCTGCCCGATGAGCATTGATATTCCTAAAATGATGGATTTCCTGAGAGAGAAATCATTAAATGAGAAAAAAGCAAATCCCAAGGCAAAAGAGATTGTCGCATTTCATAAATCTTTTCTCGACTCAATACGATTTACAGGCAGGCTTTATGAAATAGGATTGTTTGTTGATTATAAAACCAGAACATTAAAAATTCTCGATGATCTGGCACTTGCTCCTAAAATGATGAAACGTGGTAAGCTGAATATAATTCCTGAGTTGATAAAGGACCGATCAGGGGTAGCTGCAATCTTCAGAAAATCAAACAAAAAGAATAAATACTAATTATATGACTCTCGGATTTTATCCAGGTTGTTC
>JADGPU010000020.1 GCA_017882305.1 Bacteroidales bacterium
TATTGATATGCAAAGTATAGGATCTTCCGATTACACCCTGAAATTTTTCAGGGTCTGTAACATAAGTCCCGGCAACTGTTTCCCTGAGAATAAAAATATTACCAAGATCATCGGAAATTGAGACAATGCATCCATTTACCGGGTTTGCTACACTTCTTATTCCAAGAGGAAGGGATCTTGACAGTTTTATAGTATTTGTATCTGGCTGGTTAGTAATCAAGCCTTCAACAACAAGTAATCCCTTATCCTCATTTGTCTTGGGAATAAATTGCGTGATACAACTGTTCAGAAGGAGTAAAAATGAAATCAGTAAAATTTTCTCTATCGGTTTCATCAACATATAATAATTTCCTTATCAGGATCATTAGACTTTAAATAATCAACTGAAACACTTTTAGCTTCTTCAACTTTTGTTAGTCTGTTAATTTTACTTTTTGTTGTATTATTATTTATCCTTTTATCATTTCTTACAAAACTAGGGAAATAATCTATATTGCAATTGCAAGGCATCGGAATTATTGACCTAAAGCGTATAAGCCAACCCTAAATTCCATCTGAACCCCGGGAATGGTGAGATATTACTATACAATGCCTGAATAGGCTGGGGAAAAAATGGGAAATGGAACATTTCCTTCGAACTATTCAGGCATGTGAATGATGTAACTTATTCCGGGGATTATGTAACTACCCTTGGGATCGGGAGGCATACCTTTGTGAAGTAATAATTCTCTTTTGGCTTTTGGAGGAAACAAATTGACTTCATTTCTAATAATAACATAAACCAAATAAAATTAAAATCATGGGAAATCTACTTTATGTCATCGCCGTAATCCTTATTATCGCTTGGGCAATCGGATTTTTTGCCTTCAGTGCCGGAGGCATTATTCATGTTCTTCTTATCATTGCAGTTATAGCTATATTATTCAGAATTATTTCAGGCAGGAAAATACTGGATTAATACTCAGATTAATTAAAAGATAAATCATTTTTAATAAATTAATTTAAAAATCAATAAGATGAAAAAGATCATTTTTTGTATAATGGCAACAATTTTGTCATTAACATTCCTTCCGGTTCAGGCATTTGCTGCCACAACTGACAAACCTTCCTCTCCAGTTGCAACAAAACCTGTGGAAAATGCTGAATCAGTAGAAGCTAAAACCTTAATACTGAGATTAGACGAAATAAAAGCGATGGATATGTCAAAATTGAAATCGACAGAAAAGAAAGATTTGCGTAAAGAAGTACGTTCAATCAAACGCGAGCTTAAAACTATAAGCGGTGGCGTGTATGTGTCAGCCGGGGTATTAATTGTTGTTTTAATTATACTTGTTGTTTTGTTATAAAATATTGAAAACAATAATTGAAAAATATCTGATTGTCACATAGGCAATCAGATTTTTTTTGTTTTGTGTGTTTGTAAGGACTATGTCGCAAAACTAAGATTTTGATTTGAAAGGCTTTAACTTATCGAGCCGGAAAACAAAACGGATTCTCTCTTTGAGTGATCCGGCTATTGAATTAATGTTGTCAGATACAATAAAAGGAAAATATACCTCAAAAAAGTCCCAAATTCCTGCCTTTAAACCTGCTTCATAGAATAGAGTTGATTTAACCCTGGTTCCGATACCATGATCGTTGAGTAATAAATTAACAAAGGTTTTAACAGGTATCTTTGAAGCTTTTCCCGGCATGCTGCTTGTTAAAGAGAGTGAACAAATCCAGCGGCTGTAGCCAATGGTATCATTTACATAAGTTACAAGTCCTCCTTCAGACAGAGTCATCTGTCTCGAAAAGAATGTTTTTGGAAATTTGCTAAAACGGTCGGGATATACTCCCTCGTATAAATATTGTTCGCGACCACTCCTGCCACTTGCGGAAAAAGAATAATATGGATCTGAGAATGTATTATTTAGCATCGTTCCTGTAAACACTCTTATTTCCAGACCGCTCTTCTTTCCTCTATAGCTATACTTATAGTTTAGCTCAATAGATGTCTTCTGATACGACTTCCCTGATTCAAGAGAAACTGACATATTGAAGGGATTGATTATCCCGGTCCTTTCCAACTGATATCCGAACTGCAGATATGAACGCATCTTTACTTGCATTAGAGATTCAATCTGATTGAGGTCTGATGCAGTAATATAATACCCAAAGACCTTCTGTTTAACAGGATTAATCACCTTATAGGATCTTAAATAAAGGTCTAATCCTATTTTTGCCTTATGATAATTCTGATTTCCGGGGACACCGAACTGTTCTCCTTCAAGCGTAAGCGACGCAAGTCTTATGAAATTATTATATGGAATTTTGTTGAATGAAATTTTCCCATAACCGGTAAGTCCCTGATTACGGAAGGTAAAGAATGGCATGACCAGAAATTCAACAGGTTTGGGTATGAGTGTCCCATTTTGTAATGCCACACCGGCCATAAAGCCATCTGCACTGGTCCAGTTAGCTGATGGAAAATAAATTAAATATCTATTATCAGGATCTTCAACAGTATATATGAGCTGTAATTTAACAGGATCTGCTTTTCGAAAAACACCTGATGTATATATGTTGTTATTAAGCCTGAATAACTCAGTCATCTTATGATCAGGATCGATCCGGATCTGAGAAAGATTATCCGGTTCTGTACGGATCCATTTCTGACCGGTGAAACCATCTTCCCATTTCTCGGAACAGATTGAATCTCCCTTCAATCCTGCTATCAGCAGTGGCGCCTTCAACTCGCCCAGGTTTTTTATAAGCACTTTCCCATTCCTGAACCGGGCTATCTTATAATCGAGCCTTTTGGTTGTACCCAGAAAATCATCAAAAAACCATGATAGATCTTTATCTGTATGAGATTCAAAGACATCCCGGAGGTCATCAGGGTGGGGGTGCTTGTTTTTCCATAAACGGTAGTAATCGTGCATTATGGAATCATAAAGAGAATCTCCGAGATATGACCTTAGGTAGTTGAATCCCTGGGCTGCTTTACTATAGATTATGCTTTCATAATTATTATAGCTGTATTCCGGAGCTGCTAGATTTATGCTCTGTTCAAGGTTACTGCGGGCAGGGATTAACCATTCCAGCTCCTGAATTCGTTGTACCGGCATTTTAATTATGTGGAAAAATGCAGCCATTTTCCTGTTTTTAATACTTAATTCCCAAAGCTTTTTCTCCGGGTATCTTTCATTCATATATCTTGATTCATTCGCTGTCGCGATGCTTTCATCCATAAAAGGGAATCTGCGTTCGTCCGACCCTAATGCGGAGTAAAACCAACTATGGCAAATTTCATGGGCTATTACGTCATCGAGAAGATAAGGATCATTTGCCAGACCAATTACAGTCAGACCCGGATATTCCATTCCTGAACCTGAATTAAGAGCACTCTGAACAGCTGTAAATGTTTTATATGGATAGTCCCCGTTCCATTTTGAAAAATACCATATTGCATTATTTATGTATGAGACTGCTTTCCTCCAGAGATATGCTTCCTTGTTCGTGAACATTGCCCATGTTGTGACTTCCCTGCCGGATTCAGGGAGCCTTACATTTCCTTTCAATACATGAAATCTCTTGTCTGCAAACCATGCGAAATCATGGATATTATTCTCTGTATATCTTAAAGTTTTTATCTGTTGTGATGATGGTGGAAAATCTTCCTCCTGGTAGTCCGGCGTTATCATCCAGGCGGTATCTGAAGAAAGCTTATCAAGCCACGCCCTTTCCTCTCCATTCTGAAGGTTCCCTGTTGCTCCTATAATATAATTGGCAGGCAGTGTAATACTTACATCAAAACGACCATATTCGGAATAGAATTCACCCTGATCCATATATGGCATCTGATGCCAGCCTGATCTGTCATAGACTGCCGGTTTGGGATACCACTGGGAGATCTGGTATGATTCACCGATATGACCTAAGCGGGAAGTTACCCCTTCAGGAATCTTCAGATGGAACGGAGTCGTAATATCAATTGTGTCACCTGGTTTGAGAGGTCTACTTAGTATTATCTTGCAGATATCGGGGAAACCGTCTAAAAGATACCATTTAAGACTTTGACCCCCAACCCCGAAGTTCAAAGAATCTATATATCCTCTCAACTCAGGATCGGAGAACAATTTTGCCTTTCCGTCTCTTTCTAATAATTCCTGGCCCAGTTTGGTACTATTGCCGGAATATGCATTAGGCCAGAGATGAAAATATAAAAATCCAAGAGTGTCAGGAGAATTATTAATATATTCAACAGACTCAAATCCATTCAATTCATGCTTCACATCATTAAGAGTCACATGAATGCCATAATTTACTTTCTGCTGAAAATAATCCTGTGCTGATACTTTCAGAAAAGGAAAGAAAACTCCAAGACTCAGAAGTAAATATTTCCTGAACAGATATTTATAACGGAGTATTTGCCAACTTTTCAAGCGAGAATTTTTCATTGCTTAAAAAAGATACAAGATAGAATTACATTAGTTATCTGACAACAATTATTTCATTCCCTGATGTAAAAATTATTGGCTGATGTATGTTTGACCCTTAACCAAAACAATTTCAGTTGATAGCTGATTCAGACTAAAAAAACAATAACTTTATCTTTATGATCTTTTCATATTAAAATCTAATATAAACTGATTTATGAAACATATTCTTACAATCTTACTATTTGTAATTAGCAGCCTGACATTTTCACAGGTGTCTGAAAATGTAAAACCCAATGATGGAAATAAACTGCCAGTTCGTGGTTTCTGTATTGCCGCTCCACAATCAAAAGACCTTGATGCTTTCATAAAGTTTGTTGATGAGGAACTTGCTCCCCGGTCTGTGAATACCCTTATCCTGAGAGTGGATTATAATTATCAGTATGAAAGTCATCCCGAGTTGCGTGATTCAGCAGCCCTTTCAAAAATGGAAATTAAAAAGCTGGTTGAGGTATGCAAAAAGAATAAAATAAATATTGTACCTCAGATTGACCTTCTTGGTCACCAGTCGTGGGCAGGCAAAACAGGAAATTTATTAAAGGTTTATCCGCAGTTTGATGAGACACCATTGGTGAAGATGCCTGAAAAATATGTGTGGCCAAATGCCGACGGACTATATTGCAAGAGTTATTGCCCTCTGAACCCTGATGTACATGGTATTGTGTTTGACCTTATTGATGAGATTTGTGATGTGTTTGAAGCTGTGGCATTCCATGCAGGGATGGATGAAGTCTTCTATATCGGGGAAGCACAATGTCCCCGTTGTTCCGGAAGGGATAAAGCAGAATTGTTTGCCGGAGAAGTTCGTACTATACGAGATCATCTGGCATTGAAAGGTCGTAAGCTGTGGATATGGGGTGACAGATTGCTCGATGGTAAAACAACAGGACTAGGAGAATGGGAGGCAAGCTATAATAATACCTTCAGGGCTGTTGATATGATTCCGAAAGACGTGATAATATGTGACTGGCATTATGAACGGCCGGATCAGACCCCGGTTTATTTTGCAATGAAGGGATTGAGTGTTATTACCTGCCCCTGGAGGAACCCGGCTAATGCTGTTCTTCAGGCACAGGATATGGTCAGGTTCAGAAACTGTTCCACACCCGAAATGAAAGATCGTTATTTGGGCATGGTACAAACAATCTGGTCAGGCGCCGGTCAATTCCTCGACAATTATTATGGCGTGAAAGCGGAAAATCCGGAGAATTCTCAGGTAAATTGCTTCAAAGCATTATTTTCAGAAATTCAGAAAATCTCAAAATCGCAATAACAGGTTCTTAAAAGAATGACGCACGATTCACGACTCACGATGCAGAGAAATCCAATTTTTTTCTTTCCTGCGTCGTGTGCCTTGAGTCGTGTGTCCTTTTTCTACTTATAAGTCTTTGTCATCGAAGACGGTATGACAATCACAAAATCAGCCAGTCCCTTGTTTTCATCACTTATTTTTTCAATATCGTCCTGAAGAACAGTAGAGAGTGTTATAGATTTTATTGAAGGGTTATATTTATTCAGGTACCATATAATTCCCATATGCCTGTCGGAATGATAACTGCCATTGTAGTGAATCAGAATCTGACCTTTCTGCCAGTTATTTACGATCGATTTTGCCATAGTTGCATCCTTTATAGCCTGAGCTTTAGGGAGGTTTTCACTTACCTTTCCACCCATCTGACCACCTATTGAACTGCCCATTGAAAGCATCTCTTTATAACAGGCAAGTTCCTGATCATATTCAATCGGCATAGGTACAATATATTTAAGCTCTTCGGGGTTGATATTCTGAAGGGCCTCAAACCCTCCCGAAGCTACAACTGCAGCATATCGGCGCGGGATATTTGAAGCGACAAATTTTAACCCGTTTTCCTTCGCAAAATTCAAAAGCGGCTTATAATCAGTTGAATAATTTTTCCATAAACGTACTTCGGTCTCAAAAGAACTTTCCTTAATTATTCCTGCAAAATATTCATCAATAAGTATTTGATTATCTGTCTCAAACATTTCAGCTGACAGGATAAGATCTTTACCTCTGGCAGCAAAGAGACTTTTTGTTATTTCCAGCTCCAGCCAATGTGCAATCGGGTTATCGTGAAGCTCACCAAAAAAAACAACATCTGACTTAGTCGCGGCTTTCAGAATATCCTCATAGTCAGCTTTTTTACCTTCTCCGGTAAATATTTTATAAGCTGGTTTATCCTGTGAAAATGCCTGTAGTTGCATAACTAGTATGAAAAGAATTGCGGATAATTTCATATTGACTGATATTTTTGTTATTGTTTAAATGAAGGGTCAAAGAAAGAAACAATAATCGAAACCGCAATGTTCATCAGGTATCTAAAATGAGACAGGGACATGCCATCGCATGTCCCTGTCTGCCATGTTAAAAAACCTATTTTAAACCAAACCGATAGCTGAATTTAACAAGGAACACATTATGAGGAGTATTTAACCCTTTATTGAACAGGTCGCCCAGATTGTTGAAAAAATCCATCTGACCTGAATTGCTGTAATAGCTTCTGGTCTGACTCCATACGAGAAAGAGTGTTGATCCCGGGCTATATTCCCATCTAACCACGATGTTTGAAAGAAATTGTTTCATATTGAAATCACTACTACCGATTGTATAGTCGGTTTTTCCATCGACGTTTTCATCGATGTTATAATGATCTGTATCAAAGGTTATCTCATTGCTGTTATAAGTCCGGAACCTGTCACTATATTTATTTGCCATAGGCTCGGTAATGAATTTATGATTGTAATACCTTCCGGTTGCAACAAATGGTTGTCCCCAGTATTGGAAAGTAAGATTCGGGCTCAGGTTAAGATTCACTCTGAAAGATGTACTGATAGTTGTCTGATCAATGCTGGCAAAAATGTACCTGTCAATGTCATTATACGTTGTCTGCGTAACGTACTGAAGTTCTGTGTATGACTTGTTGTATGACGGACTGATTGTAAAAACAAGATAATTAGTTGGCTTGTAAGTTATGTCCAACTCAGTGTATAAGTTATAAGCGCTGTTCTCAAAACCTTTCGATCCGTTGGATGAAACGCTGAAGGACAGTTTCTTGCGATTATCTGTTGAGAAACCCATCCGTGGATTGACGCTTCCGGGTAATTTCATCATTGGTCCGCCGCGAAGCATATCGGTGGAAAGTGATGAGGTGTTAAGGCTACCTCCGGTCCATACATTCCAGAAATTTTTCAGATTTATATTTGCATTCCATTCATAACCTCCTCCGATCCAGTCGCCTCCAAAATTATTAATAGAATAAAAATCAGAATTAAAATTAAAACTCTTGTAAATCCCTTTTGGATTAAATTGGTTGTATCCGGCCCAAAGGACAGAAAGTATCTGATCTGTTGTACGCATGTAGCCCAGGTCATTAATTTCAAAACCGGGGGTTTTCCATAAGACTGCACCCAGAAAATTCCAGTGGCCGTTTAGTTTCATTATTTGCATTCTCCCCCCTGATCCGGCAAGTGAGGTCCTGCTTGTATCCAGAATAGCATAATTTTTATCAGGTCGCTGAAAATAATGTGCTGAGGATTCCTGTGTATTCGTGATTGCTTGTTTGGAGCCTTCCACCATGCTAAATGCTGTATTGAGGTTAAACATCCAGCTTTTTTTCTTGAAGTATTGAGTAAAATCAACTCCGCCACTATATGCTGATTTATGCAAAATATCTCTTACATCAGCATCGAGTTCCTTGTTGGTGCTGGTAAAGATCCCTCCGATTATAGTGTTGCTATTGTTAATGTCTTTCTGTATTCGTCCCACAAAATAATTTGTCAGCGGCTCAACTGTTGCAAATTTTCTTCCGCCAATAGTATCAATTTCCGCTTTTTCCTGATTTGTCATTGCCTCAACAATAGCGATCGAAAACCCGTGTTTGGTCTTTCCTGTAAGTTTAACTGCACCCAGAATATCAGTCCTGGTGGGTATATCTACATGCCAGCTGTCTTTCATGTTGGGATAACCTTGTGGCTGACGACCTATCCTTCTGGAATAGAATAAATTATCGTTCCCAACCCCCCCATCACCAATACCTAAACCAAAGTTTGTGATATTGTTTCCTTCGATAAAGAATGGCCGCTTCTCAGTAAAAAAAGTTTCATAAGCTGATAGATTTACCACAGACGGGTCAGCTTCAACCTGGCCAAAGTCGGGATTAATTGTCAGGTCCATTGTCATATTATTTGTGAGACCTATCTTGGCATCTATACCACCATTCAGTTTTGACAGTTTACCAGTTGCCTGGAAAGGATTTTCCGGTACAGCCTCGAAAGTTTCTGTTTTGGCAACGCCATATGGAGTAATATCAAAAATTTTCCGTGGTTTAATTTGTTCGAGTCCCTTTAGTTCTCCAAACAGATGAATCAACCCCGGAGCGTCTCTTGGAATATGCTGCCAGAAAGATTGTTCGTTCTTTCTGTATAAAATTCTTGCCACATCAAGTCCCCAGCCATCAGATGAACTCTTATCGAACCTAACCTGACTGAAAGGAATTTTCATCTCAGCAACCCAGCCATCCTTGTTGATGGAAGTCTCTACCCGCCAGTTTGGGTCCCATGAAGCATCCTCGTTTTGCCCGTCATCGGTAAACATCTGGTCATACTTAACACCTGCAGAACTTACACCAAACAAAAAACCAGTACGCAGGTCATGAAAACTATCGATAATTATGCCTACAAGGTCTCCGTCAGCCTCATCTCGTCTTGTTAAACGGTTAACGATGCTGTCAGGTGAAGTATCATAAGATTTGATTGCCACATAGAGATTATTATCATCAAACAATATCTTAAATTCGGTTTTTTGAGTTTCCGGACTGCCGTTATATGGCTGATTTTGAGTAAAACCACCCGCCCAGGTACCCGACTGCCATGCTTCATCATCAAGGATTCCGTTGATAACAGGAGTGGTAGTTATCTGTGTTGCAATATATTGCTTCTTCACGGGATCCTGTCCAAAAAGCATCTGGGGAAGAATAAATACAACCAATATGGTAATAAAAATTCTTTTCATACAAAATATTGATTTTGTGGTTTTCTGAATAAGGACGTATAATAATAGATTTTGATGCAAAAGACCATCTATTTTTATTTTTTCTAAATAAAGAATTTCAGTGGGGATTATTTATATAGACACTCTAACGGGTTTGTTACCCTATCCGTAAAGTTGGATAAATTCAAATGTATTGCCCGTGTATTCCAGAAACTTCAAAAAATCAGATTTCGAAATTACCAATGAAGAAGTGTTTATATTCGGATGAAAAGTAAGCCTGTCAAATTCATTCAATTTCTCATCTATAAACAGGTGGACGTGTTTTTCAGAGTCATTGATAAGTCCGAATGGTGAAACAGAACCAGGTTCAACACCAAGATATCTTTTTAGTCGCTTATCTGAAGCAAATGTAAGTTTCCCCTGCTTTAACCGTTTTTCAAGATCCCTGATATCCAGTTGTCTAAGGTGTTCGAGGATAACTAAATAGTGTCGGTTTCCTTTATGATTCCGAAAGAAAATATTCTTGCATCTTCCTGAATTATAGTTTTCCCAATGAATTTTAGCATCCTCTATAGTCGCAAGCGGAGGATGTTCATGGTACTCATAGTGAATTGCCAGTTTCTCGAAGAGGTTATAAAGTTCCTGTTGTCCCCTCATCCTTTATTACTTTTCTTTGGGATAAATGTAAATTCCATCTCAACGAGTAAGGCAATATCTGATCCGGCTTCTTTCAGGTCAATATCTTCTTTATCATAAAACCACTCAACACTAAAAGGTATCCCGGCCGGAATAAGTCTCTTCAACTCCAAAAAGATGTCGTATAGAAATTTAGCTGATGATGAATTGAAATATATTAAGTCGGTCTTGAAGATTAAAGGGGATTCTAAAGTATAACTCTTATTCTTAACCTCCAGAATTTCATCAACATACATTTTAACCCACTCAATAACAGGGTAATACATTGCACGAACATCTTCGGGGGAAGATACTCCACGGATAAGAAAGATATTTTCCAGCGGTGAAAAGTTGACCTCAGGAGTTGTACTGGTCGGACTAATATAAAGTTTTTGCATCTGCATATCTTTTTACAAAATTGCCCTAATAATTTAATATAAACAAACCTGATTTAATTTGTTCTCAACTATAATAATTTATTATTTTCATCCTCAGGGCCATAGCCAGTATCTTCGAGGAGTGAACTTTTTGAACAGGCTTCCACTGCCAGCCTGTCGCAAATTTCATTTTCAATATTATTAGCATGTCCTTTTATCCATACAAACCTGACATTATGTTTACGGTAAACCTTAAGAAACCTTATCCAGAGATCCGCATTTTTTTTCTTTTTAAAACCTTTGGATTCCCATTGTAACACCCACCCTTTTTCGACGGAATCCGCAACATATTTTGAGTCGGTATAGACAACTACCCTGCTACCTGCTATTTTCAGGGCTTCGAGTCCTTCAATGACTGCCATAAGCTCCATCCTGTTATTCGTTGTAAGCCTGAAACCCGCCGATTTTTCAAGCCTGCGTTTACCTGAAATCAGGACTACACCAAATCCTCCCGGGCCCGGATTTCCGGTTGAAGCTCCGTCGGTATATATTGTGATTTCACCTGGCATGAGGAAGGACAATACCTGAATTTGTAATGAAAAGCTTTATTGCAATTGATAAAAGTATTACACCGAAAACTTTTTTGAGGATTTGCAACCCGCCTGCACCCAGAATTTTTTCAAATAATGAAGTTAATCGTAGTACAAGGTAGATTACTATCATGTTTAGAATAAGAGCAATAAAAATATTAATTGTTTGATACTCAGCTTTCAAAGAAAGAATTGTAGTAATTGATCCTGCTCCGGCGATTAATGGAAAGGCTATTGGGAATATCGATCCTTCACCATGTGAATCGTGTTTAAAGAGTTCGATGCCAAGGATCATTTCCATGGCTATTAAAAAAATGATAAAAGAACCGGCGATTGCAAAAGATGATACATCAATGCCAAAGATGCCAAGCAATGGGCTTCCTATAAATAAAAAAGCCAGTAGTATTAAGAAGGAGACAAGCGTGACTTTAGTTGATTTAATATCACCTGATTTGGCTTTAATATCAATGATAATAGGAATTGACCCCGGTATATCAATAATTGCGAAAAGAACCATAAATGCAGCAAGGATCTCTATCAGGCTAAAATGCATTTTTCTAAATATTTTGGTGCAAAGATAATCAAATTTCGTTTTTTCTCTGTGTAGCTCTGTGCTTCTCTGTGTCACCCTGTGTAAGTTCTTTTTTTGGTACACAGAGGGCCACAGAGGAAAAAAAACCCCTTCTCTTTATGGAGAAAGGGGTAATGAGAATGAGGTTTATGATTTATTTTACTGAACTATTGTCATCTCATCAACAAGATGTTTTGCACCGGAATAAACATCCATTATCCAGAGTACATACCGGATATCAACAGCGATTGTCCTTTGAAGTTCAGGTTCATAAGCGATGTCGCCGCTCATTGATTCCCAGTTACCATCAAAAGCCAATCCGATCAATTCGCCGTTTCCATTCATCACAGGACTACCTGAGTTACCACCTGTAATATCATTTGTGGTTAGAAAGCAAACTGGCATATAACCTTTAGAAGATCCATATCTTCCGTACTCTTTCTTATTGTTCAGATCAATGAGCCTTTTTGGAAGATCGAATTCATAATCACCTGGTTTATATTTATCTACAACTCCCTGAAGTGTTGTATAATATTTATAGGTAACAGCATCCTTCGGATCATAATCCTGTACGGTACCGTATGAAAGACGCATGGTTGAATTTGCATCAGGATACCGGGTTTTTTCTGGTGCCATCTCCATTAAAGCTGCTATCCAAAGTCTTTTTCCGTTGGCTAATACAGCATCAAACTGGCTTGATCCTTTTGACACTTCTCCTCCGGTCCTATAAATTGACGTGGTTGTTACATAAACCAGATCCGTTTCAAGTGTTTTAAGAACAGGCTTGCTGAGAAATGCATTCAGTTTTGCTTCACTGGCAAACAGAGATTTGGCAAACATATCATCAACGAACTTGTCAATGTTACCTTTATACTTCTTATCAACAACATTTATGTAAAAATCGGGAAGAAATTTAGCCGGAACATCTGCCCTGTAAAGCTTCAACATAGCTTTCATCGATTTATTATCTGTGGGAGGATTATAATCCTTAAAGAAGTCACTGCTGCTTTTCTTAATCTGATTGACTGCATCCGATATCTTCTGATTATCTTTTGCTTTAAGCGCGGTGACCAGGCCCGCAACGCCACGGTTAAGGCTGAAAAGTTCGCATCCATTCATGCATTCATTGATATATTGAAGTGCATTGTAATATTCTGCTCTGCCTTCAATTGCTGTTTTTATCATATTCAGAGCTTCCCCGTATTTAGCTTTTCGTTCAGGATCAGCTATAACCCATTTGTTAAACTGGTTTTCAAGTTCCTCTTTCTTTGCTTTCACATTAAGTTTTTCAAGGCTCCCTTTTTGGCCAATGGAATATTTCCAATAGTTTGAAGAATTGGAATATTTTTCTGAATACTGAATATTTACCTTCTGATCGGCCTGCATATCTTTCATCCATATTTCCTGCTTTATACCTCGTATTTTTATCCTGTTGGGATGTACGATCTGTAGCTGTTCATTTATTTCGTAGGAGGTCATATATCTGTTAGTCCTTCCGGGATAGCCAAGGATCATTGCAAAGTCACCTTTATTACGATCTTTTATTGAAACCGGCAGAAAATGTTTAGGTTTCAGGGGGATATTTTCTTTAGCATAAGGAGCGGGTTTACCGTCTGGTCCTGAATAAACACGGAAAACACTGAAATCGCCTGTATGACGAGGCCATTCCCAATTGTCGGTGTCGAAACCGAATTTGCCTATTGATGATGGGGGTGCTCCCACTAATCTAACATCGGTATACCTCTCATAAACAAGTAGATAAAAATAATTTCCGCCATAAAAACTTCCAACCTGTGTCCTGTAATTATTCCCTTCAGAAGCCTTCTTCTCAATTGCCTGTCGTGCATCACTAACTGCGGCAGCGCGATCCGTTTCACTCATGCCCTGTTTTACATTTGCCATGACCTGGCTGGTTACATCTTCAATTCTTATAAGGAAATTTGCAAACATCCCCGGGTCAGGTAACTCCTCTTCCTTAGTCATTGCCCAATATCCGTCTTTAAGGTAATCATGCTCAACAGTGCTGTAAGACTGGATTGAACCGTATCCGCAATGATGATTCGTCAGGAGCAGACCCTGTGATGAGACTATCTCACCGGTGCAGCCGGGAATTAAGACGATTGCATCTTTCAAACAGGCCTTATTGAGGCTGTAGATATCTTCGGCTGAGAGTTTCAGGCCAAGTTCAGTCATCTTACCCATGTTTAATTTTTCGAGAAGCGGCAGCAGCCACATACCCTCATCAGCTTTAGCTTTGAATCCAAAACTGAGTACAAGGATTAATAGTATTACAAACAATTTTTTCATAAAGAATGATTTATTTAGATTGACTTAAAAAGGTTAGCAAAGATAACTTTTAATATTAATTATGGGATACTCAGAATTCGAATTTCAACTGGGTATCGAAAAGAGTAAACGATTTTCTATGGTAGGGAGTTATTCCGTATTTCATGATAGCTGCCCTGTGAAAAGAGGTGGGATATCCTTTATTTTTATTCCAGCCAAATTCGGGGAATTCATTATGAATTTTTTCCATGAATTCATCGCGGAATGTTTTTGCAAGCACTGAGGCGGCTGCAATTGAAAAAAAGAGAGAGTCGCCTTTAATGATTGTTTTATAATTAATGTCTTTATAGGCGTAAAACCTGTTCCCGTCAATTAGCAGGAATTGTGGAACCTTTTCAAGTCCCTCAATTGCAATATGCATCGCTTTTATAGATGCCCTCAGGATATTCATCGCATCGATTTCAGTATTATCAACAAATGCGACCTTCCATCCAATTGCTGAGTTAATTATCTCATCCTTTAAAAGAGCTCTCTGTTTAGCTGAAAGTTTCTTGGAATCATTGAGAACAGGATGTTTATAGTTTTTTGGAAGAATAACTGCTGCCGCTACTACCGGTCCTGCCAGACAACCTCTTCCGGCTTCATCGCAACCCGCTTCAGTAAGATTATGATAGAGGAATGATTTTAGCATTGTAGGATAAATAATCAGTAAAAACCTCAAAAAACATTTGAATCAGACTTAAAGTCAGGAGGGGTTATAATATAAGATAAAATATTAAGCTGAATGGCAGGTTTTTAAACAAGTTATTAACATATTTATAAACAAGAAGTATTGCTTTTTCAAAAATACATCTATATTTGATCTTCCAGAATAAATAAAACATGATTAAGGGAACTAAGGTTTTACTGATACTATTACTATTTTCCCCGACAAACGGTTTTGCCCAGCAATTGTCGCACCAGGTATTAGTTCCGGCTGCCGGATTAGCGACTGCAGGAGTATTAAGTTATTCACAAACTATCGGGGAGACAGCAGTTGAATTATTCGGTAATGGAGGATTTGAATTAACGCAGGGATTTCAGCAACCAGCCATTAAGTTTACGACGGGTATCCCACCAGAAGGTAACGGAGTTGATGTCTACCCGAATCCTGTAACAGATTTTATTAATGTTAAATTATATGGGGATGTAGCCCGAAAATTAAGGATTGAGATAATTAATATTACCGGGATGATAGTTAATTCAATGACAATGAGTTTTGTTTCCAAGTACTATTATATACAGCAGATTGAAGCTAGCAACCTTAAATACGGTCTTTATTTCGTCAGGGTAACAAGTGATGATGGAACAATTAACAGGGTATTTAAAATAGAGAAAATGTAATCCGGAAAACTATGATTTCTAAAGGTTTAAATAGGTATTATACGTTATTAATATTTTTTCTCATAGGTTCAACCTCATTTGGGCAGAATGTTCCTCTGGGCATCTTTTACCAGGCTGTGGCAAGAGATAATAACGGTAAGGAACTTGTCAACAAAGATATTGACGTGAAATTTTCAATTATATCCGGGAATCCTCTTGGAACGGTTGTATATCAGGAGCTTCATTCGGTTGTTAATACCACAAAGTATGGTGTTTTTTCATTGATAATTGGTCACGGGACACAAACCGGCGGTCTTTACAGTGATCTTTCCCAGATTCAATGGAACCAGGCTTTTCATTATCTCAAAGTAGAAGTAAAATTCGATAATGATTTTATAAATATGGGGACTATGCAGTTCCTTGCCGTACCATATGCACTTTATGCGCAGAAATCTCTTGAGCCCGGGCCTCAGGGACCAAAAGGCGATCCGGGTGATCCGGCATCTGATAATCAGACTCTTTCATTTAATGGCAATAATCTTTCAATTTCCAATGGGAATACGGTAAACCTTTCAACCCTTAATGTTCCTCACCAGCTTACACTTATCGGCGATACCCTTTCAATACTTGGTGGGAACAAGGTAGCGTTAACCAATCAGATACAGGATTTACAGCTCGATGTCAATAATTTGCTTAAAATAACTAAAAACCCATCGGCAACAGTAATTGATCTGTCAAAATTTAACCAGTCATTGAGTTTTAATCCATCAGATAATAAACTGACTATTTCAGGGGGAACTTCCCCTGTGGATCTCACGTCTCTAAAAAACGATGCAGATTCGGATCCAACGAATGAATTGCAAACTTTGACATATGATAAGAATACAGGTGATCTTTCAATCTCATCGAAAAACACGGTAAATCTTTTGACATCAATTGGTTTCAAAGCAAAGAAAAGTATTTCTCAAACCGGTTTGACACAAGGCTCAACATATCCCTTTGTTAATTCTGACGTTGAGTTTAATGATGGGGCCCGTTATGATTCCGGAACGGGGAGTTTTACTGCTCCAATGTCAGGCATATATACTTTCTGCATAACCTATAAAGCTGATGGACCTGGAAGCGCGAGAGTTCTTAATCTGTTAAAAAATGGGATTGTTTACGAAATTCTTGATCCGGATATAACTTCTGGTACTGAACTGACCAAATGGGTTACGATGAAACTTGATCAGGGTAATGTGGTTAGTATGACAATCAATACTGGCACGTCTACCTATTCAGGGTCAGGAACATTTGTTGGTTATAAAGTGAATTAGGGATTTCTCATTCCGAGCGGAGGCGAGGAACCGAGTCCCGCTTCAGCGGGACGAGCTCACCGAAGGTAATCTCCCTCTCCCTGCACTCAATTAATTTTTTTTGTGTTAATTCTCCGTGTACCCTCTGTGACTCTCTGTGTAACTAAAAAATAATTGAGTGAACCTTATTTCGACTTTTCCAATCTGACCCCGATAGATCTGAAAATAAGCAGGGTGAGTATAATTGCCACCAGAATTCCTGTTATATTACTTGCTATATCTTTTATACTGAAAGTCCTTCCGGGTATTAGCTTCTGATGATATTCATCCAGGATCGCAAAAAGGATAAGACTTACTGTTATCAGGAAGAACTTTTTATAATTGATTCTCAACTCATTTCCGGTAAATGAAAGCTGAGCCATAAATGCCAAAACTCCATATTCACAAAAATGCATAAGATAATCGAGCCTTATCTCAGCCTTTGCAGTATGAATCTTTAATGTTGGAATATTCGGTATAGACGATAAAATAATTATCGTTAAAACCCAGGCAATTAACAAATACCTGGCAACAGGACGGAGATATATGATCAGTTTCAACATGGTTGCTCCTTAGAATGCCAAAATTAAGTCATTATGCCTTATAGTTATACGATAAAAGACTAAATTTGTCCAAAAATTCAGAAATGATAACTAACGAACAGATAAAGGCTTTATCGGGACGTCGCGATGCGTTAAGGAGGTACCTTTGACATCGAAGGCAAACTTGAACTCATTGCAGAAAAAGAAAACCTGTCACAACAACCCGGATTATGGAATGATCCGAAAAAAGCCGAAGACCTTCTGAAAAGTATTGCACAACTGAAGAGTTGGACACTGGCTTTTAACAAAATAAATTCAGCCATCGATGATATCAGCGTAATAAATGATTTTTACAAAGAAGGCGAAACAACTGAGGAAGAGGTTGATAACCAGTATGAGAACTGCCTCTCTTTGATTGAAGACCTTGAGGTCAGGAACATGTTGCAGAAAGAGGAAGACCAGCTTGGTGCAATTCTGAAAATAAACTCAGGTGCCGGAGGCACTGAAAGCAACGACTGGGCTGCAATGCTCATGAGGATGTATCTCCGCTGGGCCGAAAGAAACAACTATAAAGTTAAAGAGCTTGATTATCAGCCTGGTGATGAGGTTGGCATTAAATCTGTGACATTAGAGATTGAAGGTGAACGGGCCTATGGTTATCTTAAAAGCGAAAACGGTGTACACCGTCTTGTCAGAATCTCACCCTTCAACGCACAGGGAAAACGTCAGACAACTTTTGCATCGGTCTTCATATCCCCGCTAGTTGACAATAATATTGAAATTGAAATTAATCCGGCCGATATTACCTGGGATACATTCCGGTCGAGTGGTGCAGGGGGACAAAATGTTAATAAAGTAGAGACAGCTGTAAGGTTAAGACATAAGCCTTCAGGACTGGTGATCGAAAACCAGGAAACACGATCGCAGCTCAATAATAAGGAGAATGCAATGAGGATTCTTAAATCGCAGCTTTATGAACTCGAACTCAGAAAACAGAGAGAGGAGCAGGCAAAGATTGAAGGGGAGAAGAAAAAGATTGAATGGGGTTCACAGATAAGATCTTATGTGCTTCATCCATATAAAATGATTAAAGACCTGCGTACAAACCATGAGACCGGAAACGTACAAGCTGTTCTTGATGGCGACCTGAATCCCTTCATAAAATCTTTTCTGATGGAATTTGGAGGGAAATAGTCAAAGATTCCATAATCATCTCAATATGATAAATTTCATAAAAACATTGATCCCTGATTCATTTAATTTGTGTTTCAAATAACAACGCTGAGAAGAATGGTGAAAAAGGAAAAATTATTTGATCAGTTCCCGCCGATAACTACAAAGGAGTGGATGGACAAAATCAATACTGACCTGAAGGGAGCAGACTTTAATAAAAAACTTGTCTGGAAAACAAATGAAGGGTTTGACGTAAAACCTTTCTACCGCATGGAAGATATTGAAAACCTTATGTATATCAATACGCTGCCCGGCGTATTCCCCTATGCAAGAGGTACAAAGGTTAAAAATAACAACTGGCTTGTCAGGCAGAACATAGAGGTAACCGATTATTCCGAAGCAAACCTGAAAGCTTTGACAATACTGATGAAAGGGGTTGATTCACTTGGTTTTACAATAGTTGATCCGGAGACAATCAATGAGAACAATTTTGATATTCTTCTGAAAGGCATTCAACTCGAAGCTATTGAAATAAATTTTCTATCAAACGGGAGAGCAAAAGAGATAGTTGATCTTATAGGTAATCTTGTAAAAAAATCCGGGTCTGATCCCAATGAAATCAGAGGTGCTTTTGAAGCGGATCCATTAAGCAGGCTTATGCTTAACGGGACTTTATGTATCCCTCCCGAGCAGGGATTTGATTATCTGGCTTCAGTGGTAAATTCCGCAACATTTCTTCCGCAGTTCAAGGCGATACATCTGAATGCTTCGAACTTCAATAATGCAGGAGCTGATATCGTTCAGGAACTGGCTTTCGGGATTTCAATGGGAAGCGAATACCTGGTACAGCTTACCCAGAGGGAAATAGGTGTTGATATTGCCGCTTCAAAAATCAGGTTCAGTTTCGGAACGGGATCAAACTATTTCCCAGAGATTGCGAAGTTGAGAGCTGCCCGGCTCCTCTGGTCTGTGGTCACCAATGGCTTTCATCCCGCAAATGGTGAAAATATTAAGATGGATATACATTGTGTGACAGGCGAATGGAATAAAACAGTGTATGATCCTTACGTTAATCTGCTCAGAACGCAAACTGAAGCAATGTCGGCTATTCTTGGGGGAACAGATTCGCTTACTGTGGAACCTTTTGACATCGTTTTCAGGCATCCTGATGAATTTTCTGAAAGAATCGCCAGGAACCAGCAGCTTATACTTAAGGAAGAAGCTTATTTTGATAAGGTCGCAGATCCTGCTGCTGGTTCATATTATATTGAGAGTCTCACAAGTCTGATTGCTGAAAACGCCTGGAAATTATTTCTTGAAATTGAAGATCAGGGCGGGTTCCTTTCCTCTCTGAAATCAGGGTGGATACAGAAAAAGCTATCTGCATCAGCGTCACAAAGGAAGTTGGATATTGCAAGCGGGAAAGAGATACTGCTTGGAACAAACAGATTTCCGGAAATCAATGAAAAAGCCCCGTCAGACATTGATTTAGCAAGAGTATTTAAATCGCCTGTTTTGGAAAGTGATCTTCAGATTGAGCCTATAAAACTTTTCAGAGGATCAGAGGAGCATGAAAGGCTGAGATTGAAAGCTGATAAAGGAGTAAAAATGTAGATTATGAGACCAAAATTCAGATATAGCGACCTGAAGACACTCCCCGTCAATGAAAAGAATTACGATAAATGGGAAAGGGATAATAACCTAAAAAAAGTCTGGGTAACTCCGGAAAGGATACCAATAAAGAGCGTTTACACAAAGGAGGATCTGACCGGGATGGAGCATCTTAATTATGCTGCCGGACTGCCTCCATTTTTGCACGGACCATATTCCGGCATGTATTCAATGTCGCCATGGACCATAAGGCAGTACGCAGGATTCTCGACAGCTGAAGAGTCAAATGCATTTTACAGACGTAATCTTGCTGCTGGGCAAAAAGGGTTGTCAGTAGCATTCGATCTTGCCACTCACAGGGGATACGATTCGGATCATGAAAGGGTTGTCGGGGATGTTGGTAAAGCCGGAGTAGCAGTCGACTCAATTCTTGATATGAAATTGCTTTTTGACCAGATACCTCTGAAAAAAATATCCGTGTCGATGACAATGAATGGAGCCGTTCTGCCGATAATGGCTTTTTATATTGTTGCAGCACTTGAACAGGGTGCACAACTCGATGAACTTTGCGGGACTATCCAGAATGATATTCTGAAAGAATTCATGGTGCGGAACACTTATATTTATCCTCCTGAATTCTCAATGAGGATAATTGCCGATATTTTCCGGTATACTTCTGAAAAAATGCCCAGGTTCAATTCAATAAGCATATCAGGTTATCATATGCAGGAGGCAGGAGCGACGTGCGATATAGAACTTGCTTATACTCTTGCTGATGGTTTTGAATATCTGAGAACCGGAATTAAGGCAGGGCTTGATATCGATGCTTTTGCACCCCGTCTCTCATTCTTCTGGGCAATCGGGATGAATCATTTCATGGAAATTGCCAAGATGAGGGCAGCACGGATGTTATGGTCGAAAATTGTCAGTGATTTCAATCCAAAGAATCCAAAATCACTTGCTCTCAGAACTCATTGCCAGACATCAGGTTGGAGTCTGACCGAGCAGGATCCGTACAATAATGTAGGGCGGACCTGTATCGAAGCTATGGCTGCTGTACTGGGACATACACAGAGTCTGCATACAAATGCCCTCGATGAGGCTATAGCATTGCCGACAGATTTTTCAGCACGGATTGCCAGAAATACCCAGATATATATCCAGGAGGAAACACATGTTTGCAAGGCAATTGATCCATGGGCAGGGTCATACTATGTTGAAACCCTTACAAATGAGATTGTTCATCGGGCCTGGGAGCATATTAAAGAAGTTGAAAGTCTTGGAGGAATGGCAAAAGCAGTTGAGTCAGGAGTTCCAAAGATGAGGATTGAAGAGGCTGCTGCAAGGGCTCAGGCCAAAATTGATTCAGGGGTACAGACAATAGTCGGAACAAACAGATACAGACTTGAAAAAGAGGATCCGCTGGAAACCCTTGAGGTTGATAATTCAGCTGTTCGTGAATCACAGAAAATAAGGCTGGCTAAACTCCGTGCGGAGAGAAATGAAGAAGAATGTCAGGCTGCACTTGATACAATAACCAGGTGTGCTCAGACTGGGGAAGGGAATCTTCTTGAGTTAGCTGTAATTGCAGCTGCAAAAAGAGCAAGTCTGGGAGAAATATCTTATGCATGTGAAAAAATTGTCGGGAGGTACAAAGCAGTGATACGTTCAATATCAGGTGTTTACTCATCGGAGTACAAATCAGATGATGATTTTAAAGAAGCAAGGGCACTTGTTGCCAGGTTCGCAGAAAAAGAGGGCCGCCAGCCCAGGATAATGATCGCCAAGATGGGCCAGGATGGCCACGATCGGGGCGCAAAAGTTGTCTCAACAGGGTATGCCGATATTGGCTTTGACGTCGACATAGGGCCACTCTTCCAGACTCCGGGTGAAGCAGCGAAACAGGCAGTTGAGAATGATGTTCATGTATTGGGTGTCTCCAGCCTTGCCGGGGGCCATAAAACACTTGTTCCACAGGTAATTAATGAGCTTAAGAAACTCGGCAGAGAAGATATACTTGTAATTGCCGGAGGTGTAATCCCGCACCAGGATTATCAATATCTGTACGACACAGGTGTAGCTGCAATATTCGGCCCTGGCACATCAGTTTCAAAAGCAGCAAAGCAGATTCTGGAGCTATTACTTGAAATATTTTAAAATAAAAACCCGACACTGTTATTTAGAATGGTTATAAATGACCTGATATCAGGCTCATAAATATCATAATTTTGTATTTTTATTAGATGAATTAATAAAATTGGGAGTTCCCTGACAGTAATTTCTCTAATAAATATTCATATCTAAATGAAGTTTTATATACCACCGCAAATTACAAGACTCGCACTTGCCTTTGCAATATTTATCACTCTTTTTCTGGTTCTCCGGCATTTTCTTGTACCAAAGACATTTGGAGAGTATGGACATTATCGTGGTGCTTCACTGATTGATAATGCACAACCAGAAATACATTATGCAGGGCAACAAGCATGCTTCAAATGTCATCAGGATATTGAAGACAAGAAAGCACAGGATGTTCACAGTGAAATACATTGTGAAACTTGTCATGGTCCGGGCGAGAAGCATGTGGTTTTGAGCAAGACAGAAAAAATATTAAAACCGGCAGGAAGAGAATTCTGTGGGTCATGCCATGTTATTAATGCGGGAAAACAAAAGAGTATGATAAATCAAATTGACCTTAATAAACACAATATTGGAAAGAATTGCATCGAATGTCACAATCCACATCAACCATGGGAAATGAAAAAATAAATACTTCGAGAAGGAAATTCCTGAAAACAGCAGTAACTCTTGCAGGAGCTACTATCGGATATACATGGCTGAAATCTTCACAGATTTTGCTTTTTGCGGCAAAACCAAAGGATGAAAATCTGCCATGGTATGGATTAGTTATTGATATTCAAAAATGTATTGGATGCGGAAATTGTGCCAAAGCCTGTAAAAATGAAAATGATGTCCCCATAGAACCATTTTTCTTTCGTACATGGGTAGAACAATATACAGTTAAGAATGACGGGAGCGTAAATATTGTTTCCCCAAACGGCGGTATCAATGGTTTTGAGCAGACAGTTCCCACTGAGGATATCTTTAAATCATTTTTTGTTCCAAAGATGTGTAATCACTGTTCAAAATCACCTTGTACCCAGGTATGCCCGGTAGGCGCAACATTTGAAAGTCCTGAGGGTGTGGTGCTTATCGATGAAAAATACTGTATCGGATGCAGATATTGTGTTCAGGCATGCCCGTATGGTTGCAGGTTTATTCATCCCGTAAAGAAAGTAGCCAATAAATGCACTCTTTGCTATCACAGGCTGAAAAAAGGTCTTGAACCCGCATGTATGGAAACCTGCCCAACCGGTGCGAGGATGTATGGCAATCTTAGGGACAAGAACAGTGATCTTGTTAAATTTCTAAAAGAGCATACAACACTGGTACTCAGGCCTCATCTGAATACCGGATCAAAGCTTTATTATAATGGATTAAGTTCGGAGGTAAGATAATATGGACCCACATTTCCAACATTTGTATGACATACTAGCCCATGCACAGGGTTATATTTTCCCTAACGAAATAGATCTGCAATGGGGAATTCTTATTGTTGTCTATCCTTTTATCACAGGACTTGTTGCCGGAGCTTTTATTCTTGCATCGCTGGAGAGGGTTTTTAAGGTTAAAATTCTCAAGCCAACATATCAGATAGCACTTCTTACTGCCCTTTCATTTCTGCTTGTAGCTACAATGCCGCTCATCAGTCATCTCTCTCAACCACAGAGAGCTTATGAGATTATGATCACACCCCATTCATCCTCAGCGATGGCTATTTTTGGTTTTGTGTACCTATGGTATCTTGCGGTGGTGCTTTTACTTGAGATATGGTTCGATTACCGGCATAGTATGGTTGTATGGTCGAATGAGAAAAAGGGTGTAATGAAATGGATTTACAAAATACTTACACTTGGCGTAAATGATATTTCACCACGAACAATTCATTGGGACAGAAAGCTTGGCTATATTATTACAATAGTCGGTATTCCATCTGCCTTTATTTTACACGGCTACGTAGGCTTTATTTTCGGATCACTTAAGGCTAACCCATGGTGGTCGTCACCTCTGATTCCGATCATATTCCTCTTTTCGGCAATGGTATCCGGAATTGCATTGGTAATGTTAGTTTATATGATAGTTTCATATCTCCGAAAAAAGGCTATTGATTTGAATGTACTCGATGCAATAGGAAAGTATCTCTTTTTCATATTGATACTTGACTTTACTCTTGAAAGTCTCGATCAGATACATAGGATTTATGAAGCCGAAGAATCATTTGAGATAATAAAACTCCTGGTTTCCGGTAAACTATATCTTACTCTTTTTGTTGCTCAGGGTCTGATTGGAACAATTATTCCGCTTATTACTCTTGTTTTCCTGCAGTTCTATAAACATAAGATAAAACTTCAGAAGACTATGTATTTCATTGTGAGCGTTCTGGTTCTGATAGGAGTATATTCCATGAGATGGAATGTCGTAATCGGCGGCCAGTTATTCTCAAAAAGTTTTTCCGGTTTCACCAGTTTTAAGGTCGGATTAATCGGTCTGGATGGAACTTTAATGGCTGTATTCTGGCTTGTACTGCCTATCGGGATACTTGCTTTCCTTCTGTGGCTGTTACCTCCCTGGAAAATGGTTAAAGAGGAAGATTAGATACTACTCAGGATCAGGGTTTAGATTTTTCAGAGCATTAAAATCAGGGTTTTTCCAAATTATAATTATTTGCCATGGCAGATCAGAATGAAGAAATGGAAAAAATTCGCAAAAGCCTGCATTCTTTAGAACTTCGGCTCAGCAGACTGGAATCTGCTCTCAATATAACTGATAATGGATCCTATCATAGATCAGAAGAGCACTCTCAGACAGTTGATCAGACTCTGAGGACAGACACCTTAAATGAGGAAGAAAAAGGGCTTGAATCACAAATCGGACGATTTGGTCTGGCCTGGTTAGGTAATATAGTTTTGCTTTTTGGTATTACATTCCTTGCTCAATACCTGATGAACCTGGGGTACAGGATTCTATCCTTTATAATTGGCTATCTGGCATCTGCAGTTATATTTTTTCTTGCAAATTATATAAAGAAAACAAATGTTCACCTCTCATTCATTTCCAGGATGAATGCGCAGGTGCTTCTCTTTTATATTACAGTCAGATTACATTTTTTTTCAGTTTCACCTCTGATTCCTGATAAGACAATTTCTATTGTTAGCCTGTTGTTACTGGTCGCTGTTCAGGTATATTTATCAATTCGTAACGGATCTCAACCATTCGCGGCACTTGCAGTGTTTTTTGCCATGGCTGCCGCTATACTTGGAGATGCCACAAATTTAACACTGCCAATTGTGACTTTTACTGCAGCCGGTTCGGTTTATCTTTACTACAGATTTAAGTGGGAGCCACTCCTGATAGTAACTATCTTTCTTTCCTATATAGTTTTTTCCCTTTGGTTGTTTGGAAATCCGCTTCTGGGTCATACTATGCAGATGATTACTGAACATCATAATAGTGTCATATATCTTCTCGTACTGGGTGTAAGCTTCTCTATTATGTCATTGTTCAGAAAAAAAGATTCAGTTTCAGATGATTTTTTAATTAGTGTGATAGTTATTAACGGTATACTCTTTACTATTCTGTTTCTTTTTATTGTATTAGGGTTTTTCAGTGCTGGCTATGTTGCCATGTTTACAGTTATTACAGTATGCAGTCTTATTTACTCAATTATACTTCATTCAAAATCTGACTGGAATTTTGCATCCGCTTTCTATGCACTTTATGGTTTTATGGCCATGAGCATTGCACTTTATGGCATTTTCGGGCTACCCGGGGTTTATCTGCTTCTTTCACTGCAGAGCCTGCTTGTGGTTTCAATGGCTCTATGGTTTCGCAACAGGTTGATAATCGTCATGAACAGCTTACTTTTTCTGACAATCCTTGTAGTTTATCTATTATCATCAAAAAATATCGGCAGTGTGAACTTTTGCTTTGCACTTATTGCACTTATTTCTGCAAGAATAATTAACTGGAAGAGATCACGATTACAAATTAAGACGGACCTGATAAGAAACCTGTACATGGTCGAAGGTTTTTGTATGATGCTATTAGCTTTATTGCATACTGTTCCTAAACAGTTTGTGACATTCTCATGGACAATGACAGCTCTGCTTTATTTTTTAATCAGCCTGCTTCTTAAAAATATAAAATACAGATATATGGCTCTAGGTACAATGATCTGCTCAGCATTTTACCTTTTCATAGTCGACCTGGCCAGGATCGAAATAATTTACAGAGTTTTAGCATTGCTTTTTCTGGCTGCAATTTCTATTGGTATATCTATCTACTATACTAACCGTATAAAAAAAATGGACAGTTAAAATCTGTGAGTGGTTCAAAGCATATTCCTTTCAATAAATTTTATCCATTAAAAAAAATACTTTTAATTTGTATTTACTTAATTATCAATAAATGAAAAATATTTATTTTCTCTTCATTATACTTATTGTTTTCTTAAATGGATGTAAAACAACAAAACCTTTAGTTGAGAACAGACCGGAGACAATCTCTAAACCTGCCATCGCTAAAGATGTTGCTCCTCCTGCAGTAAATTTCTCAGAACAAACAACATGGATTCTCGGATATTTTAATCCTGATCAGTTAACACATTATCCTTATTCAACCTGGTACCTTAAGGGTTTTGATGATTACCAGCTTAATACAGATGCAATTAATAAATTACTGGAAATCAATAAAGAAGATATTAAAATAAAAATTGTAATGGGAACCTGGTGTCCCGACAGCAGAAGAGAGGTCCCCCGATTTATGAGAGTTCTGGATGCATGGCAGTTCCCGGTTGCAAAAGTAACTTTCATCGGAGTAGATGACGCTAAGCTATCACCGGTTGGTGAATATGTTAAACTGGAAATTCGACGGGTCCCGACGTTTATTATCTTTAAAAATAATATTGAGGCCGGACGCATCATTGAGAATCCTGCAACGTCTTTAGAGCAGGATATGGTAAACATCCTTACAGGAATGAATAATAACAAATAATTTAATATCATGGAAGAGGTAAAAAATAATACGGGACAAAATCTTGGGATTGCTGCTCTTATAACAGCTGTTATAACTTTTGTGCTTGCAGTTATTCCCTGTGTAGGTCTGATAGCAATTATACCAGGAATTATAGCCATTGTACTCGCCACAGTCGGACTTTCTCAGGCTTCGAGGAACAACTCACCCCGTGGAGTCCTTATTGCCGGATTAATTATTGCCGTAATTGCTTCGATGATCTCATTTTCGCAGATATTTGTTGCCGGAAAGATTGCTGAAAAGGCTGGTAAATGGCCTAACAACATTCATAATATTATAAATGACGTTCAGGACAATGTTACCAGAGAGATTAAAGATGGAAATGTCTCGATAAAGGTAGAAAGCAATGGTGAAAAGATTGAAATAAACACCAGCGCCAATAAAAAGGATCAGGAGAAAAAACTAGAAGACCTTGAGGGAGGAAACACTCAGAAACAGGATAGTATTCAGAAGCGGGATAGTATTCAGAAACGGGAAAGTATTAAGAAACATGTTACTGTACAAAAGAAAAAATAATACTGAACAAATCCTGAAGGTAAGGGCACGGAATGAGCCTTATCTGATTATTAATATGTTTTTTGCCGGAGTAATATTGCTGATTTTTGCATACTCCGGCTTTTTTTCTCCTGATAAGGATAACTATCCTGTAACTTGTATTAATGAGAAGCTCACAGGTGTACCATGTGTCTCTTGCGGATTATCACATAGTTTTTCTTTAATAGTCAGGGGCAGGGTTGAAGAAGCATACCATTGGAATCGTTATGGGATGAGGATCTTCCTCTTTTTCGCAGCACAACTGGTTTTAAGAGTTGCATTTTCAATATTCTATCTGAAGAACCCCGACACGCGTAAACAGTTGATAATTGTCGATTGTATAGGATCAGGCATTATCTTTTTTGTGGCCTTCTGGCCGTTTATAGCCAGTATATTTTCAGGAATTTTAACTTGAAATCCATTAACCGCAAAGTGCACAAAGGTTTAAAATCCAAGTTCGCAAAGAGCTAAGATCAAGGTTCAACTTTGCGTGCTTTGCGGTTAAAAGATCTTCCAGGTAATCCCCAGAGGAGGGTCAGTTATCCGGATCATTCAGAATATCATATAATAAACTGCTCTCAAACCCCTTTGATAACCCGTATCGAAGTAGTTTTGCTTTCAGATCATATTGATTTTTAGCTTTAACTGTTCGTTTGTGACCTTCAATAAGCTCACGCATGAATTTAGTATACTGCTCAATATCTATTGAATCAAGAGCAGAACTTATAATATCAGAAGGTAGTTTTTTAATTCTGAGATGAGCAGCGATCTTGACTTTTCCCCATTTATTGTACCTGAATTTATCCCTTACAAAAGCAGTTGCATACCTCAATTCATTGATAAAGTTTTCATTAATGAGAATTTCGATTATCTTCTCAACATCATTATTTTCAAGACCCCATTGCAACAATTTGTTCCGGATATCATCACAACAGAATTCCCGGCGGGAGCAATTAGCCATTGCCTTGTCAAGTGCTATCTTGAATAATGCTTTCTCAGCCATTTTTTCTGGCTTTTATTATTCTTTCTTTATTATTAATGTCCCGAACGATTTCTATTTCAGAATATTCAAATGATTCAAACAACAGATTCAATGATCTGCCCATCGCTTCATTGATTTCAAAATACAATCGGCCTCCCGGTAATAAAATTTTGTCAGCAAGTTTAAGGATGGTTTTATAATATTTAAGAGGATCGGAATCAGTCACAAACAATGCCAGATGCGGCTCAAAATCGAGTACATTTTTGGCTATCAATGGTTTTTCTGAATTCCGGACATAGGGCGGGTTACTGACAATAATACCTGCTTTCCCGACTACTTCCTGATCTAAAGTGAATATATCACCTTTTATAAAAGAGACCTTAACTTTATTTAAAACTGCATTTTCCTGAGCAATTCTGATAGCGTCTTCAGAAATCTCTATTCCTGTCAGCATTGCGGACGGAAGATTTGCAGCCAGAGCAATAGCGATACAGCCTGAACCGACTCCGAAATCAATAATATTTCCATTATAACCTTTATTTTCCCTGATTATAAGATCCACGAGCTCTTCTGTTTCAGGTCGGGGAATAAAAGTAGAACTATTTACTTTGATGATGCAGTTATAAAAAGTCATTTCCCCAAGGACATATTGAATTGGTCTCCCGGTTTTAAGCTCCTCAGTGATTTCAATAATTTTTTCTGCATCTCCTCTGGTAACGAGGTATCCGTTGTCGTACAACTGATGCAACTTTGTTGTCCTGGTAACAGTCTTAATCAGTACATCAGCGAGGGCTCTTATTTCCGTTTCCTTATAAACATTTGTAAGTTCCTTCGCGAGATAAAATCTGATATCTTTTATTGTTTGTATCTTGACAGCCATAAGTCAAATTTAGTATTTTCACAGAAATGAAGGAGACAGACGATATTAAATTCATGCGAAGATGCCTTGAACTTGCCTCTAAGGCTGAAGGGTTGACTTATCCTAATCCAATGGCAGGTTGTGTAATTGTTTATGACGGAAAGATATTGGGTGAAGGGTATCATCTAAGATCTGGTGAATCTCATGCAGAGATTAATGCAATTAACTCTGTCTCCGATAAAGCTAAGCTAAATTTATCTACGCTTTATGTCAACCTGGAGCCATGCTCCCATTTCGGAAAAACTCCTCCGTGTGCAGATTTTATTCTTTCCAGGTCAATACCAAGAATAGTGATCGGTACAATTGACACAAGTGAAAAAGTATCAGGGAAAGGAATAAACAGACTCAGAGATGCCGGTTGTGAGGTTGAAACCGGGATTCTTGAGACGGAGTGCAGAAGACTGAACAGACGTTTTTTTACTTTTCATGAAAAAAGAAGACCTTATATAACACTGAAATGGGCGCAAAGTGCTGATGGATATCTGGATATCCTAAGATCCGGAGATCATAAAAAAGAACCAACCTGGATAACAGGCAAGCCGGAGAAAGTACTTGTTCATAAATGGAGAGCATCTGAACAGGCTATACTTGCAGGAGCCGGGACAGTAAGAGCAGATGATCCCAAACTTAATGTACGGGAATGGCATGGCCCCGATCCATTAAAATTTATTCTCAGTAGTTCAGGATCCATCAACAAAGGACAATCTGTTAATAATACAAATAATAAAGTAGTTGTATTTACACATAATTCAAACGCAGACATTCCTGACGCAGTGAAGGTAATTCTAAAGAAAGATGTACCTTCTTCAATTCAAATCTGCGATTACCTGTATTCTTCAGGAATTCAATCATTATTAATTGAAGGAGGAGCAGAAGTACTTAATCATTTTATTTCAACAGGATTTTGGGATGAAGCAAGGATTTTTACCGGATGGGATCATTTTAGAGGAGGAGTAAAGTCTCCTATGATAAACGGGAGATTATTTTCAAAGACAGTTTTCAGCGGAAGTTCCCTTGAAATATATTCAAAGGATGGAAGTTAGGACTCGTGTAGATTGATAATTAGAAGAAATATTTCTAATTTTGATATATCGTTAGAGAAATTAAATTTAGTCCAGACCTTATGAAGAAGCGAGTATTTTTAATGGCAACCATCGTGACCCTGATGGCAGTATGTGCTTTTGGGCAAAGTGCCAGGAAGTATTACAAAGCAGGGGTAGAGTTTGTTGACAATCTTAAATATGATGACGCTATCGCTCAGTTTACAAGCGCCATTGGTCTCGAACCTTCAAATCCTGATTATTATTATGCCAGAGGGCAGGCTTATGAAAAACTATCAAAATATACTGAAGCTAAGGCCGATTTCGAAAAGTCATTGGTTTTTGCACCGAAAGATGTTGATGCAATGATCAGCCTTGGCGCTGTTTGTAACAAGCTAGGCAACTATGAAGAGTCTCTGAAACTTCTTAACCACGCATCAACCCTCGATAAGCGAAACTCAAAGGTATATCCTGAAAAGGTTATCACACTGACTAACCTTAAAAAGTATGACCAGGCGCTTCAGGCATCAGATACTGCAATTATTATTAAGGATACTCCTATGGATTATTATTGGCGTGGGATTATTTACAGAAGGCTCAATAACGATGTCCTTGGGAAAAAAGAGTTGGAGAAATCAATATCAAAAGACAAAAAACTTGCTGAACCAAGAATTGAGCTTGCTGACCTGCTCATTTCCACTAATCCAAAGGAAGCAATGGAACAGTGCAATGAGGTGATTAAAAACAACAACCGGAATACAGCAGCTTATATCCAGAGAAGCAGGGTATATAAGAAAAACCTGGATTATCCGAGTGCCATTAATGATATTTCCAAAACAATCCTGATCGATCCGGCCAACCCGAAATTTTATTTTGAACGGGGTAAATGTTACCAGGAATTCAATCAGCATACTAATGCAATAAATGATTTTTCAAAAACAATTTCGCTTAATACTGCACTAAAGGCCGAAGATCCTGAAGTTTATTATGCACGTGCCAAGTCTTATGAAGAAATTTCGGACTATGATAAAGCCAGGGCTGACTACAATCAGATCACTTTTCTCTCTAAATATGATGCGAAGGCACGCGAAATGCTGGAACTTTCTCAAAAAAGGCTTTATGAAATAAACAGGGAAAAAGACCCTCCTGAGATAGCTGTAATAAGTCCTGCACCTGCAAAAGATACAGTAGAAATCAAAGGAGACAAAACAACTCTTCTTATATCAGGGTCGCTTAAAGATAAAAGCAAGATTAAGTCCTTTACTATTAATAATGAGAATGTTATATTAGTTGAAAAAAACGGTGAATCTGATTTTCTCGCAAACATCAATGTTGCCGGTATTGATAAACTTACTTTTTCAGCCAGTGATGATTATAATAATGAGAAAGTCCTGAATTATGCTATAAAACGTACAGAGATTAACCCACCAAAAGTAATGATTATTGCACCTTATACTTCTGAAGAAGGACAGGTTTTTCTCGATTCCCCGACACCTAATATTGCAATTCAGGGTAAAATTTCAGATGAAAGCAAGATTAAATCGATCACTGTAGGCAATTTTACCGCAAGCTATAATCCAAATGAATTAAATCCTGCATTTACAGCGACATTAGATGTTTCAAATTTAAATAAGTTTACCGTAGTTGCTGAAGATATTTATGGGAACAGGCAGGAAACCGAATTTGTACTTAACAGGGAAGGTGCAGGAATTGCCGCAAGTAATCCAATGGGCAGAACCTGGGTAGTATTTATTGAAAATTCGAGTTATGAAACTTTTGCGAGTCTTGATGGCCCTATAAAAGACATCAGTACTATGCGGAGAGCTCTGGCTAATTATCAGATAAATAACATTATTCCTAAAAAAGATATGACCAAGGCAGAGATGGAGAGATTCTTTAACATCGAGCTCCGCGACCAGGTAAAGAAAAACCAGGTTAAATCCTTGATGATCTACTATGCAGGTCATGGCAAATATATTAATGATGTCGGTTACTGGATCCCGGTTGATGCAAAGCGCGACGACGAGTTTACTTATTTTAATATTAATTCGTTAAAAGCCGGATTGCAGGGTTACAGCGATGTAGTTGTTCACACTCTGGTGGTATCTGATGCCTGCGAATCAGGCCCTGGTTTTTATTCTGCATCACGTGCAGCGAGTGAGGCTCCGACCTGTGATAATACCCAGGTGGCAGGTGCAAAATCAGCACAGGTTTTCTCCTCGGCAGGTGAAGCGTATGAGCTTGCCTCCGATAATTCAAAGTTTGCGGCAACATTTGCCAATACCCTTATGAACAACAAAAATGCCTGTATTCCAATTGAGACTATCGTTAAATCGGTTACATCTGTTGTTGCTTCAGATAACAAAGGTCAGAAGCCTAAATTTGGTAAAATACAGGGGTTGGACGACAGTAACGGAACATTCTTCTTTATTACGAAATAGGTTCTTATATGTCAGCCATTAACTTGATAAAACACCAGGCGAAATTTTTTGCCTGGTTTGTTCTTTTTTTGCATTTTACAATCTTGTCGGGTCAGACTCAAAAATATTTTTTTGATAATTACAGCAATAAGCAGGGGCTCAGTGAACAAAAAGTTTATAAACTTCTCCAGGATTCAAAAGATTATATATGGCTTGGAACAGCAAACGGCCTTTCGCGTTTTGACGGGAAGAATTTTAGAAATTTCACAACGCACGACAACCTTGCATCCGGTGGAGTAACATCAATAATCGAAGATTCATTGGGATATATCTGGTTCGGTCATCGTAGTGGCGGAGGAATTTCCATTTACAACGGAAATAAATTTGAACAGATAGCCTTCGACTCATTAAAGATTACAGGCGATATAACAAGTATTGTACAGATCAAAGATAAAATCTGGTTTACTTCTACTTCGGACGGGGCAATTCAGGCTGATTTTCCCGTAAACGACATTAAACATATTAAAGCGAAGCAGTTCAAGGGAAAAGAAGGTCTGAGCGACCAAATTTACGGATCAAAATTACAAAGGGATGGATCATTTATCTGTATAGCAGACGTAGGACTGAGAAAATACAGACCCTCGGAGAATAAATTCGAAAACTATCGTATGCCTCATCTGACAACCTATTTTAATACCACATGCTTGCTTGATGATAAAAAAGGAAATATATGGTTTGGAACAGACCATGGAGGTATATATAAATATATTATGTCTGAAAGCAGGATGGTTTATTATGATCTTATCAGATATGGGATTTCAAGTAATACAATAAGTTGTTTTTATGAGGATAGCCGGGGTCGGATTTGGGCGGGCACATGGGGAGGGGGAATAGCACTTTTTGACGGAGATAAAGTCAGTAAGTTTGATAGTGGAAACGGACTGAAAGCAACAAATATTTATGATATCATTGAAGATATTGAGGGCAATATTCTTATAGCAGACCAGAGCAATGGGCTCACTATTTTTAAGGGTGATGCTTTTGAAACTATCAATGAAAAAGATATACTTCCCGATCCGAATGTAAACGCCATATTTCAGGATTTGACTGGAGCATTGTGGTTCGGTACAAATGCAGGGATATCGCGTTATTATCCGGGAACGGGTAAAAAACCTTTCGTTTTTAATCAGTCTGTTAATTCTATTCCCGAAAATATACGGTTCTTCAGGGAGGACAGAGATGGAAATCTGTGGATCGGAGCGAACGAAGGTGGAGTTATCCTTTACAATACGAAGGCTTCAAAGTTTGAAGCACAGCCATACATAAACTCATATATCAACTCAAATCTTAACGTGAGCGGGCAGGTGAAGGCTATGGAGATAGATAAGCAGAATAACCTTTGGGTTGGAACCTTAAACGGACTCGTAGTAGGCACTATTAATGAGCAGAATTTCCAGAAGTATAATTTCATGGACAGCCTGATTATCAAGTCAATTACGGCTCTTTATTGCGATCAGAATGGAAATATTTGGATCGGTACCGAGAGTATGGGAGGAGAGAAGAAGCCCGGTCTTATAAAGTATAATTCTTCTAAAAAGGATTTTAAGAGGGTCCCGGCTCTATCGGGGATAATACCCAAGACAATGGTTATGGATGCCAAAGGTGTTCTTTGGATTGGAACTAGTGAGGGGTTAAAAGCATTCAGAAATGATTCCATTGTTATGAGTATCACACAGAATGACGGACTTCTTTCAAATATCATCAACTTGCTCGCAACAGGAGAAGATGGGAGTATTTATATCGGCACAAATAATGGGCTTAACAGGTATTTCCCTGAAACCAAAAGGATTTTTTCCTACACAGAAAGAAACGGATTTACGGGGATTGAGACAAAACCAAATGCAGTATTTAAAAGCCCTTATGGTGATCTGTGGTTTGGTACGGCGAATGGTGCAACACGACTTATGCCTTCTGAAATATCGACCAGGAGCCTTGAGCCTCTCACTCATCTGCTGAACATGCAGGTAAATTATGAACCGCATGAAATGACCCCTGGCTTAAAGTTAAATTATAATGAGAAATCTGTTCTATTCGATTATTACAGCATTTGTCTCACAAATCCGGATGTTGTAAGATATAAAGTGAAACTTGAAGGGGCGGACTTTGACTGGCAGCCTGTTACAGATCAGACCCGGGCTATCTATTCAGCTCTGCCCCCGGGCAAATACACTTTCAATGTAATAGCAAGTAATAGTCAGGGACTCTGGAACAGTAAACCTGTTTCTTTTCATTTTGTAATAAAGCCTCCGTTTTATCTTACCTGGTGGTTCATCTTCCTCTCTGTTGTCTTAATAATCGTAATTGTTGTAATGTATATTAAAGTCAGGGAACAAAACCTGATAAAAGAGAAGACAATTCTCGAAGTAAAGGTCAAAGAAAGAACCGCCGAGGTTGTTCAGAAAAGCATAGAAATCGAAGAGAAAAACAGAGATATAACAGCAAGTATCAGATATGCAGAACGTATACAGAGGGCAATGCTTCCAAAGGAAGATACCTTTAAGGAAACGTTCGTACTTTTCTTGCCAAAAGATATAGTGAGTGGTGATTTTTACTGGATGTATGATAATGGCGACTTGCAGTTCATAGCTGTTGTTGATTGTACCGGTCATGGAGTTCCGGGAGCATTTATGTCAATAATTGGCCATAATTCTCTGAATAAAGTAGTACGCGAATATGGATACACGCGCCCCTCTGCAATTGTCGACCAGCTCAATAATGAGGTAATGAAGGCTCTTATGCAACGTCATGAAAAAGCAATAACCGATGGGATGGATCTTGCCCTGATAGCTTTCAACAAGAAGAATTTTACGCTTGAATTCGCCGGAGCATTTAATCCATTGTATGTTGTCAGAAAAGGAGAAGTATTTCTTTATAGAGGTGACAGATATCAGATTGGTATGGCATCACTGGTTGAGAGGAAAAACTTTACCAATCAGATTGTGGATATTCAACCGGGAGATATGCTATATATGTGTTCCGACGGTTATGCCGATCAGTTTGGATCTGCTGCCGTTAAGAAATATAAGTCGGCGAATGTTAAAAAACTACTGTCGGAGATATGGAATCTTCCTGTGAATGAGCAAAAAGAGAGACTGGAAAAAGAGATACTGGAGTGGAAAGGTGATCTTGAACAGGTGGATGATATACTGTTTGTTGGTACAAAAATCCCTGAGAATTAGATCCTTGCAATACTGCGCGGATCATGGTGCCAATCCTCTTCTTTCCCCAGAAGTGTCATTACTTCACCGGCTGTACCGGCAATTTCCCACATTCCTTTATGTTCATATCTTAGAAAATGGCCCGATACCATATGTTCAAGAAAATCGATAAATGATTTATAAAAATTCAGCGTGTTCAGTATAATGATCGGCCCTTTGTACAATCCAAGCTGCTTTAAAGTCATTGCCTCAGCTAATTCTTCTAGTGTGCCGATTCCCCCAGGTAATGCAACTACAGCATCTGCCATTGCAAACATCCGCTTTTTTCTTTCTCCCATATCGGAGGTGATAATTATTTCGCTTAAGGCTGAATGATCCCATCCTTCATCTTTCATGAATGACGGAATTACTCCGGTTATCCTGCCTCCGTTTTCAAGAACCGCGTCAGCGAGACTTCCCATCAGGCCAATCCCACCACCTCCATAAACAACATCTATTTTAGCCTGTGCAAGGAGTGAACCAAGAGTTGAAGCAGCTGTCGCATATTCATTGTCAATACGGCTACTCGATGAAGCAAATACACAAACTTTCATAAATGATTATTAAAAAGGCCGTCACAGATTAACCGAACGGCCGGAATGAGTAACATTATTTTTTAGATAAGAGCATTTAGTTTTACAACAAAGTTATTCTTTGGAACTGCTCCCACCTGTTTGTCAGCTATTTTCCCCTCCTTGAAGAAAAGTATGGTAGGGATGTTCCTTATATTATACTTTGCAGCAACGTTAGGGCAGCTATCTACATCACATTTTACTACAAGGGCTTTCCCTTCATATTCATGTGAAATCTCTTCCATGATAGGGGCAACCATCCTGCAAGGTCCGCACCATTCAGCCCAAAAATCTACAAGGACAGGTATATGAGATTTGATAACCAGATCATCGAAGTTAATGTCATTTACCTCTATTTCCATACAAGTTTATATTTTAAAAATAATAATAAGTGCCCGCCGCAAAGATAGCTAATTAACTTTGAATTCTATTCCCGGATGATCTTCAAGATAGGTGATAAACTCGTTATTCAACCTTATCCGGAAAGTTCTTGAAAACATGGGGAGCGAAATTTTATCATCAGAATCTAGGAAAAGAAATTTAAGCTCGGTTTCCCCTTTGTGTTCATTTATCAGGTTTTTTAAATCCTTAATCATTTCATTATCGATATTTTCAGGGTCGATTTTCAGAGTAACTGATTTAATAAGTTCATCCTTGACACTTGATAAGAGGTTAATTGTTTTAATCCTGAATTCAATTTCATCATCTTTGTACTTTCGTTTCTGTACTCTTCCTTTTATCAGGAGATAATAGCCGACAATAAAGAACTTACTGTTTTCAATATAGTCTTTGTCAAATAACATGAAACGGAAGGAATCAGAATAATCCTGCAATGTAAAAGACCCATAAGGTTTGCCATTTTTCCCAATCCCCGTTTTTATGTCTGTCACCATGCCTGCGACAACAACATCACGCTCGAGGTATTCGCGGAGGTTTTGAAGGTCTGCAAGCGTTGCTGTGGTAAAAGTATTAATCTCAAGCTTGAAATCATCAAGTGGATGAGAGGACAGATAGATACCTATAACCTCTTTTTCCCTGTTAAGTTTTTCAAGTTTGGGCCAATCCGGGCATGGAGCTGGTTCTGGTTTTATCATATCAAACCCGCCGGTTTCTCCGAAAAGTGACTGCTGATTTGAAGTCTTCACCGTTTTTGAATTGTTTCCGTATCTTATAAGACTTTCTATAAAGCTTGATCCTTTTGTTTCGAGAGAAAAATACTGAGCCCTGGTTATTTTGGGAAAACAATCAAATGCACCTGCAACTGCCATAGCTTCAAGGTTTTTCTTGTTAAGGGAGTTGAGATTAACCCTTTCTACAAGATCATAAACATCATTATATAAACCATTCTTCTCTCTCTCCTCAATAAGCTGTAATACTGCACTTTCACCGACTCCTTTGATAGCCCCCAGTCCGAATCTTATGTTTCCATCTTTATTTACTGTGAATTTCACATTACTCTCATTCACATCCGGTCCGAGTACTTCCATCCCCATCCTCCGGGTCTCATCCATAAAAGTTGTGATCTTTTTAATATCACTTATGTTTCGGCTGAGTACAGCTGCCATATATTCTGCCGGATAATTGGCTTTCAGATAGCCGGTCTGGAAAGCTACAAGGGCATAACAGGTCGAGTGTGATTTATTAAAAGCATACTGAGCAAAGGCTTCCCAGTCGGACCATATCTTATTAATTATATCTTCATTATAACCCTTCTTTGAACATCCTTCCTGAAACTTCAGCTTCATTTCATCCATAATGGAACGTTTCTTTTTTCCCATGGCTTTTCTCAGAGAATCAGCTTCACCCTTGGAAAAACCTGCCAGTTCCTGCGATAGCAACATCACCTGTTCCTGGTAAACAGTTATTCCATACGTATCTTCAAGATATTTTTCCATTACAGGAATTGGATAGTCGATCGTCTCCGTACCATGCTTCCGTCGGATAAATTTTGGAATATATTCCATTGGTCCGGGTCGGTATAGAGCATTCATGGCAATTAAATCTTCCAGCCGGTTAGGCTGCAGATCTCTAAGGTATCTTTTCATCCCGGTAGATTCAAACTGGAATATGCCAGTCGTCTCGCCATTGCTGAATAGTTCAAAAGTTTTTTTGTCATCAAGCGGTAGAGTCTCAATTTTAATCTCTATACCTTTTGACTTTTTTATATTGTCTACAGCATCTTTAATTATTGAGAGTGTTTTTAAGCCAAGAAAATCCATTTTAAGAAGACCTACCGACTCGACATGACTTCCATCATACTGTGTCGCATAGAGATCGGTATCTTTTGCGGTGCAGAGCGGGATATAATTATCGAGAGAATCTTTCCCTATTATTATACCACAGGCATGTACCCCGGTTTGCCTGATTGAACCTTCAAGGACTTCGGCATATTTCAGGGTTTGTGCTATCAGTTTATTGGAAGATTCTCTCTCCCGTGCCAGTTCCGGCACCTCGGCGTATGCTGCTTTAAGTGTGATTCCGGGTCTTTCGGGGATAAGCTTGGCAAGCCTGTCGGCATCCTGCAACGGCAACTTTTGCACACGTGCAACATCGCGGATGGCCATTTTAGCAGCCATCGATCCGAAAGTGATTATATGAGCAACCTTATCGTGCCCGTATTTATTAACAACATATTTCAGTACTGCCTCTCTTCCGTCCTCATCGAAATCAATATCAATGTCAGGCATTGATATCCGGTCAAGATTCAGAAAACGTTCGAACAGAAGTCCATATTCTATTGGATCTATATCTGTGATTCTCAGACAATACGCAACTGCAGATCCGGCTGCTGACCCTCTTCCCGGACCAACAGATACCCCCATTTCTCTGGCAGCACGAAGAAAATCCTGGACTATAAGAAAGTATCCGGGAAATCCCATTTTGGCAACCATTTCCAATTCAAAATCAAGCCTTTCCGATTGTTCTTTTGTTAATGTTCCCCATCTCTCTTCTGCCCCTTTGAATGTAAGGAATCTCAAATACTCGTCCTTGTCGGTATAACCTTCCGGCAAATCAAATTCCGGCATTATGGGTTCGTGGTCGAGTTTGTACTTTTCAATTTTAGAAACCAGTCCGGCAACATTATCTATAGCTTCAGGAACATCGCTGAAGATGCTGCGCATTTCCTCTTCACTCTTGACATATTCCTGTTTTGAATATCTTAACCTGTTCGGATCGTCAATATCTTTTGCGGTATTAATACATATAAGTCTGTCGTGCGCTTCAGCATCCTCTTTATTTATAAAATGGACATCATTTGTTGCAATCAGACGGACATTATACTTAACGGAAAGTTTTTTAAATGCTTCTATAACTTTTTGTTGAAGGGGAAACGCAGATCTGTCAGCATCGGGTTCATAAGTCTCGTGCCTCTGAATCTCCAGATAAAAATCTTCACCAAAGATGTCAAGATAACTCCTGAGTGAGGCCTCTGCACCCGACATTGTACCATTAAGTATTTCATCCTGTACTTCTCCGGCCAGACAGGCAGAAGAAGCAATAAGTCCCTCCTTATACTTGATTAATAGTTCTTTGTCGATGCGCGGTTTGTAGTAAAAACCTTTGATCCAGGCAATTGAAACCAGTTTGATAAGGTTTTTATATCCGATCAGATTTTTAGCAAGGAGGATAAGATGATCGCCCGAACGGTCCTCTTTTCCACTGACATCTTCTATTGATCTTTTAGCAACGTAAATCTCACATCCGATTATAGGTTTTATCCCTTTTTTTGTGGCACTGTTGTGAAACTCTTTAACCCCGAACATATTTCCATGATCGGTGATAGCAATAGCGTCCATTCCCAGACTCTTAATCCTGTCGATCAGTAAACCTATATTAGAGGCTCCATCCAGTATAGAGTATTGAGTATGAACGTGTAAATGTGCAAAACCAGCCATAAATGTAACTTAAATCTTCGGTTATATCAGTTCACAAAAATAGGTAAAATTGAATTAAGATCGGCCGAATCTTGAGGCTGTCATAAAAGAAAATCAATAAAATTGGGTTCTTGATTCCTTATAGTTATAATAAATATTATATCTTTGCAGCCACAATTTTTAAAACAGGTTAAATAAAAAAGCGTAAGAATTAATGGCAGTTAAAATCAGATTAGCTAGA
>JADGPU010000067.1 GCA_017882305.1 Bacteroidales bacterium
CCAATGCCGAGTTTAAATCCCATATCTATAGCTCTCACTGCATCTTTGATGCTGCCGGAAAAAGCATGAAAAACACCATTCAATGCTTTTCCTTTAAATTCATCCAATACTGAAAAAACTTCAGGAAAGGCTTCCCTTGAGTGGATCACAACTGGTAAACTGTTCTCTGATGCAAAAGCAATTTGTCTTCTGAAGGAAATCAGTTGTTCATTCAGAAACGTTTTATCCCAATAGAGATCGATTCCGATTTCCCCAATTGCAACATAATTGTGTTTTGTAACTAGCTTTTCAAGCTTATCAAGCTGAGAGAGATAATCTGTTTTGACCGAAGTAGGATGAAGGCCTATCATTGGATAACAGATATCCGGATATCTGTTTATTGCAGACAGCATCTGATCAACAGACTCTATATCAATGTTTGGCAACAGCATTTTTAAAACGCCATTGCCAACAGCATTGTTTACCACTTCATCCCTGTCGGCATCGAATTCCGGAAGATAAAGATGTGTATGAGTATCAATAAATTGCATTAAACAACCCCCTGAGCAATCATAGCATTTGCCACTTTAACAAATCCTCCAATATTGGCACCATCGACGTAGTTAATAAACCCGCTCTCTTTTGTGCCGAATTTCACACATGTTTTATGAATGTTTTTCATTATAATCTGAAGTTTTTCATCAACCTCTTCTCGCGACCAGGGTAATCTCATTGAGTTTTGCGTCATTTCAAGCCCCGATGTGGCGACACCTCCTGCATTAGCTGCTTTCCCCGGACCATAGAGTATCTGTGAATTCAGAAATACTGATACTGCTTCAAGTGTTGAAGGCATGTTAGAACCTTCCGATACACAATTACACCCGTTCTTAACCAGTAATTTAGCCTCTTCCTCATTTATTTCATTTTGTGTTGCACAAGGCATAGCTATATCGCATTTAATTATCCATGGCCTCTTCCCTTCAAAATATTCAACGCTATATTTTTCAGCATACTCTTTTATTCTTCCCCTCCTGACGTTTTTAAGCTCCATTATAAATTTAAGTTTATCGGCATTGATGCCCTTTGGATCGTAAATAAAACCGTTTGAATCAGAAGTTGTAACCACTTTGCCTCCAAGCTCTGTAACCTTCTCAGTGGCAAATTGAGCCACATTGCCTGATCCTGAAATAGATACGATTTTCCCTTTTAAGTTGTCGCCACGAGTGGAGAGCATCTCCTGGGCGAAATATGTAGCTCCGTATCCTGTTGCTTCAGGACGGATGAGAGAACCACCCCATTCAATACCTTTACCGGTGAGAACGCCGGTAAACTCATTCTTCAGTCTTTTATACTGACCAAAAAGAAACCCGATTTCACGTCCCCCCACTCCGATATCACCTGCGGGAACATCCGTGTCGGCTCCGATATGGCGAAAAAGTTCTGACATGAAGCTCTGACAGAATCTCATTACTTCATTATCAGATTTTCCCTTCGGATCGAAATCAGAACCGCCTTTTCCTCCACCCATTGGCAATGTGGTAAGGCTGTTTTTGAAAACCTGTTCGAATGCAAGGAATTTTAGGATACCCAGGGTAACGGTTGGATGAAGTCTAAGACCTCCTTTGTAGGGTCCTATGGCACTGTTCATCTCGATTCTGAATCCCCGGTTGATCTGAACTTCTCCTTTGTCGTCTAACCAGGGAACCCTGAATATTATTGTCCGTTCAGGTTCTGCAATCCTTTCTAGAATTTTCGCATGTTTATACTTTGGATTTTCTTCAATAAAAGGTATCAGGGATTCTGCAACCTCCTGAACAGCCTGATGGAACTCATTCTCACCAGGATTTTTGGCTTTGATCATTGCCATGAATTGTTGTACTCGCGGATCCATAATAAAAAGTTTTAGTTTAAAGGTCAATTGGAGCTCTAAAAATATAAAAAAAAAAGGACAATGATATCATTGTCCTTTTGCTCTATTCCGGGTTTATTTACTTAATTATTTTTGGGATATCAGTCTTTATCATTACGTCAATTTTCATTTTAAAATCCTTAACCTGTTTCTCATAATTATCCAGCGCCTTTATTTGCAGATTAGTAGGTTTCCCGGCGTAACCACCTACAGCACTGTAAACTTCAGCTATGTTTTCACGCAATCTCACCTGTCCGGTAATTCCACCTTCCCCTGCTTGTGTGGCTGATATCTGTCCATGCATTTTATAACAACTGGCCATAAGTGACTGGATTCTTTTCAGATTCGCACCTTTAAATGTCGCGGACTTTACTTTGAGTTCGTCACGTGTATCCAGTATAAGCTGGTCAACTCCTGCAAGTTCTTCCAGCATGCTATATGCTTTCATCAGAGTCTCCCTCTGCAGTTTACGATCTTCTGCAGAATGTTTCAGCTCAGGATTATCATTAAGAGTAAGATTTGTGGCATATGTTTCGTTGCCCTTAACCAGTTTCAATATATAAGTTCCTGCCAGATATTCAGGTCCAAAAGCAGCCTCTCCAAGAATATTGGGTGATTTTGGGACTTTAGGCGGGTCCATCGATGTTGCCACCTTTACAACATTAATCCCTTTTCTGTTACCGGCAGGCAGTTTTTTAAGGAATTTGCCATCAGGGTCAGAAATATCAATATACATATCCCCAAACACATGCCGTTTTTTCAGATAATAACAGATAATGGCAGCGGTTGTCGGATTAGGTCCTGTAAATTCGGCGTCGCCTGGGAAATCCTGACTTCCGGAACCTGAGGGGAAATAGTATGTACGTGTAGGTAGAAATGCAAAATCCTGATCCATCACTGACTGTGTGAAACTTCTGATTGGAGTAAGGTCATCAATAATAATGATACCTCTTCCATGAGTTGCAAGAACAAGATCATTTTGTTTGGTCTGGAAGGCCATATCATAAATGCCCGTCTGGGGGACTTTATTTTTAAACCTCACCCATGTTTTACCATGATCAAGACTTGTGTATAAACCCATTTCAGTTCCAAGAAATATCAGGTCGCGATTTACAGGATCTTGTTTAATTACATGACAAAATCCTTTAATATCACTGGTTCCCAATGAGGTCCATGTTTTCCCAAGATCATTCGTATAATAGACATAAGGATTCATATTACCGTTTCTGTGGGAATCAACAGTTATCCATGCGCAGTTCTTGTCAAAGTTGTCAGCATCAATATGTGAAATAAAGGCAAGTGCAGGCAATCCCTGGATATTACTGTTGAGCTTCGACCAGCTCTTTCCTCCGTCTGTTGTAAGCTGAATATTTCCATCATCGGTTCCGGCCCATACAATATTTTCATCAAGAGGAGATTCGCAGATAGAAAATATAGTAGTATTGTTTTCTGCAGTACTGTTATCAATTGTCAGCCCTCCGGATTTCTCCTGCATCTGCCTGAGAGGGTCATTGGTAGTCAGATCAGGAGAAATTCTTTCAAACGAATCACCTTTATCTTTTGAACGGTACAGGTATTGTGACCCGACATATAACCATCCTGATTTTTTACCGAAGACAGTCGGTGTGTTCCAGTTAAATCTCAGATCTTCAGTGCCTTCTTCAGGGAATGGTTTAAGGTACTTGCTTTCTCCGGTCCGTTGATTGGTCCGGTTTATTCTTCCACCCTGGTACTGCGAGTATGTTATATCAGGATCAGAAACATCGCAATAAGCATAGAATCCATCTCCATAGCCGATATTCTTCCAGTCAGAATTTCTTATCCCCCCGGGTTTTTTTGATGGTCCCATCCAGGAACCATTATCCTGTAAACCACCATAGACATTGTATGGATCCTTACTATCTACACTTACATGGTAAAATTGTGAAACCGGCAGGCATTGAACAAAGCGCCAGGTGTTTCCTTTATCTGCCGAAATGTAAACACCTCCGTCAGTTCCCAGGTATATTAGGCGATTGTTTATCGGGCTTACCCAGAGGGCATGTGTGTCGCTGTGATAGTTACCTCCTGTTACTGAAGGAGACTGAAACAGCTTGCCTCCGTTCGAACTTACCCACAATGAGGTACCGGGCTTGTAGATACGATCCGAATCCCGTGGGTCTGGTACAATTAAACTAAAATAAAAAGGCCTGTCTCCCATCATAATCTGGTCACTCATTTTTTCCCATGTGGATCCCCTATCGGTAGAACGATATAGTGCAGATTTCTTTGATTCCACAAGAGCGTACAGGTAATGTGGTTTTACAAGAGATATGGCAATTGCAATTCTCCCGAGAGTATCTGAAGGCAATCCGTTCTGTATCTTATTCCAGGTTGTTCCGCTGTCAGTCGATTTATAAAGCCCGCTGCCGGGTCCTCCTGATCTGAAGGTATAAGGCTTGCGCCTGAAATCCCACATTGATGCATAAACCACTGAAGAATTTTCAGGATCCATAGCCATATCGGCACAACCGGTTGATGGATTGACATATAGCAGTTTTTTCCATGTCTTTCCTCCATCGGTAGTTTTATATACACCTCTCTCTTCGCTATCGCCCCATAATGCGCCAGTTACAGCTGCATAAACAATATCAGGATTAGAAGGATCTATGAGAATACGGCTAATGCGTTCACTGTTAGGCAATCCCATGAACTCCCATTTATCTCCTCCATTGGTTGTTTTATAGACTCCTGTTCCGATGGATACACTGTTACGTGTCCATACTTCACCTGTCCCAACCCATACTGTATCAGGATGGTTTTGATCAATAGTAATTGTTCCTATTGACTGACTGTATTCATCAAAAACATCTTTAAAAGTTGTTCCCTGATTGATAGATTTCCAGACTCCACCTCCTGCTGCACCAACCCAGACAACATCAGGGTTTTTATTTACAGCGTCGATGCATGAGATGCGTCCGCTCATTCTGGCAGGACCAATCTTTCTGCCTTCAATGTCGCCGAATGTTGCATCGGTTATCTGTCCATAAAGTGAAGACATGCTGGCCAGAAAGAAAATGCCTGTGTTTAAAAGCTTGAATTTCATAATCTTAAGATAGGGGATGTTTAATGAATGATCTTAAAGTTTTTTTGTTGGTTTTTCAAACAGGCTGTCAGGCAGTACCATGTTTAGGTCCAACGTATCAATTACTATCGTACCCATCAGCTGATCATGAACTTTATTTTCAACTTTCCCCGGGACGGCCATACCATGGATATGCATGTAGTTACTATAATAAGAATCCGCCTCTGACTCATTTCCCATTATCTTAATTTTAGAATTGGTCCGCAGTATTATATATGAATCAGAATCAATGTAATAGGTGAAAGTATCACCCTCTTTAGTGACAACTTTAATCTTATAACACGGGGTGCCTTCCATATCCTCTTTTCCGTCGTACGTGACGGTATAACCTTTGTCTTTCCAGTTCCAGAGCATTCCATCCATATCGGACTGATACTTCATGGATTTAAGAGCATCTTCAGGCATTGGCTGTGGATCAGTTACTCCTGCAAAAGGATTCACGGCCCATCCCTCTTTTCCATTAAAAGTCTGAACAAAGGTTAAAGCCTGAAAGGTACCTTCAACACGCACTTTATTCGGACGCTTCGCGAGTTGAATAATAGGAATTTCAACACCGCCCTGAACCATTTTAGCTTTAAGTCTTTGGGTGTTAACTTTTAAAAGACTGTCCTGCCCAATGGCAGAAAAGTGTTCTTTAAGTATGTCATCTAAAGATTGAGCCTGTACCAGATTTCCGGAAACCAGGATCAAAACTGATAAAAATTTTAAAATGTTTTTCATGTAAGTCAGAATTTATTAGATTTAATATATCCAAATTATTAGTTTTTTAGGAATTAAGCAAGTTAAAATAAATTCAGCTTATTCGGTATAAGTTCCCCGGAGAACACTTTAATAATCCCTTGAATTCCATTTGGAGAAGGAGAGATGATAATTTATAAACCGGAATATTGAGTGACCTGCATATTGTATCAATAGTCAGCTCCCCTTGTTTCGAAAGCAATTCAAATATAATCTTCTCAGTCTCATCAAGATCGGAAAACAAGGTTCTTTGTATTACAGGTTTTGATTTTTCTGGTTTCCAGTTGAGAAAGTATTCAATATCATCAGAACATTCGGTCAGAAATGCTTTGTTACTTCTGATCAGGCTGTTGCAACCGGCTGACCATTGATCATCAGGCCTGCCGGGTATGGCAAAAACATCACGGTTATAGGAATTGGCAATGTCTGCAGTAATAAGTGCACCTCCTTTAATACCAGATTCGACCACAAGTGTTGCATCTGACAATCCTGCAATTATCCGGTTTCTTTTCAGAAAATTATTGCGCTCAGGAAGTGCATCTGATAGGAAGTCGGTTATCAGACCACCTTTGTTCACCATTGACTTTGCAATTGAAGCATGGATGGCTGGATAAGTGGTCTTAAAACCATGCGCCAGGACACCAATGGTCTGCAGGTTATGTGCGAGGGCTGCTTTATGTGAAGCAATATCAATTCCATACGCCAGACCGCTGACAATTATAAGATCACTATGACCTGTCGCTAATCCTTCAATGATCTTATCACACAACTCTCTTCCCCGTGCAGTTGCATTACGTGTGCCAACTACACTTAAAATCTTTGAAGCATCAAGATTACAGTTCCCCTTAAAGAAAAACACCACCGGCGAATCATCACATTGTCTGAGTCTGAAAGGATAATCATTATCAAGATAAAAATAGGTTCTGATATTGTTATTAGTGACATATTCCGCCTCTTTTTCAGCAGTATCCAGATATGACCTGTCGCTGATATATTTTGCAATGCCTGAACCAATCCCAGGTATTTTGATTAGATTTCTGTATGGTTCGTGAAATATAGCTTCAACGCTTCCAAAATGAGATACCAGTTTCCGGGCATTAATATCGCCGATGCGGGGAATCAGGCCTAAAGCAATTTTATGCTTAAGGAGCACTTCTGACATAGCACAAGAAATTGAGACACCCAAAGTTAAAAAAAAAGCCGGATAACCAGCTCTTCTCTTTCCTAAAAATATCTCAATACTTAAAATGTTGCTTGTTGCTGGTTACTGGTTCTTAACCTTAACCTTAACCTGTACCTCACGCCTCAAACCTCACGCCTCACGCCTCACGCCTTTCCTTAGATCACCCCCATATCAAGCATTGAATTTGCAACTTTAAGGAATCCTGCAATATTGGCACCCTTAACATAATCGACATATCCATCTTCTCTTTTACCATGGCTTACACACTGCTCATGGATATTGCACATGATTTCATGCAGGCGATCATCCACCTCCTGCCTGTTCCAGCGAAGTTTCATCGAGTTCTGAGTCATCTCCAGCCCTGATGTAGCAACGCCACCAGCATTTGATGCTTTACCAGGAGCAAAGAGCAAACCATTTTTCTGAATGATCTCAACTGCTTCCGGAGTGCTTGGCATATTTGCCCCTTCACAGATACAAATGCATCCGTTATTAATCAGTTTTTGAGCATCTTCTCCCGTCAGTTCATTCTGCGTTGCACATGGGAGAGCAATATCTACCTTTGCTTCCCATGGATGTTTCCCTTCATGAAATTCAACACCTTCAAATGCATATGAATATGGTTTAACAATGTCTTCATTTGAAGCACGAAGCTCAAGCATATAATCTATTTTTTTCCCTGAAATACCTTCAGGGTCATAGACATAACCATCAGGACCTGATATTGTAACAACTTTCCCTCCTAATTCTGTTGCTTTAAGGGCGGCACCCCACGCAACATTTCCAAAACCACTGATTGCTACTCTTTTCCCTTTAAATGATTCTCCTCTCGTAGCAAGCATTTCTTTGGCAAAATAGACACAGCCAAAACCGGTAGCTTCGGGACGAACCAATGAACCGCCCCAGTTACTGCCTTTTCCGGTCAAAACACCAGTATGATCTCCGGCAAGCCTCTTATACATGCCATATAAGAAACCAATTTCACGGCCGCCGACACCAATATCACCGGCCGGAACATCAGTTTCAGGACCGATATATTTCCAAAGTTCAAGCATAAATGACTGGCAGAAACGCATTACCTCAGCATTTGATTTTCCTTTCGGATCAAAATCAGAACCACCTTTGCCGCCTCCCATGGGAAGAGTTGTGAGCGCATTCTTGAAGATCTGTTCAAATCCGAGGAACTTAAGAATTGAAAGGTTAACGCTCGGGTGGAAGCGCAGGCCTCCTTTGTAAGGACCTATTGCGTTATTGAACTGAATACGGTAACCAAGGTTTAGCTTTACATTTCCTTCATCATCAACCCATGGAACTTTAAAAGTAATAGCGCGGTCAGGCTCAATAATACGCTCAATAATATTTGAGGATTCAAACTGCGGATTTTCGTTATAAACCTCTTCGATTGACTCCAGTACCTCTCTTACTGCCTGTAAATACTCAACCTCTCCGGGATGCTTCTTCTCGAGGTTGTTCATGATTTTATCTACATTCATTATTTTAATTTTTAGTTATGATTTAGTCTATAAATAAGCGATTCAAATTTGAGATTGTTTCAAGTCATTTAAAATGATAAATCTCATGTTATCAGATGATAACCTTCACACATGAGGGGTGTACAGGTTCAACGATTTAATGACTTTTGCCTTCTCTTCCTGAGTCAGGGCACTTATATAGACAGGTGGATACTTAGCAACTCCACCCTGAACCTTCTGGAGAAGGGTCATAATTTGTATAAGACCAAAAAACCTGGTTTCAATTTTATATCCGGAAAATGATGTTTTATTTATTTCGACAGAGTTCTTTTTCCCACCAACTATACCAGCTGTAAAGTATCTGAAAATTATATAATCTCCTTCATCAGAGAAGCTGATAAACTGATAGTTGAGAAACATGGGCATGAATGCCAGAATGAGCCAGATACCAATAAGAATTATTGTCCAGACGGTATCGCTCATACCAAGGAATGGAAATTTTATCATCTTGACTACATATGTCAAAGCCACGTAAGCCAGTAGCACAACTGTTGATGCGAAGAGTTTTATTCTGAGGCTAATTATTGTCCTGCTGTTATCAAAGGTCATATTAAATATTTTATATAAAATTAATACTTTATCTTAACCACGTCGGCTCTTAAAAAATCGTAACAGAAGTTCCCTGCATTCTTCCTCCAGTACTCCATATTCCACACTGGTCTTTGGATGAAGTAATGATCCTGTTATTGTTCTGTATCCCTTCTTTTCATCTGCAGCTCCAAAAACAAGAGATGAAGCCTGGCTCCAGCCAATAGCTCCTGCACACATGGCACATGGCTCGAGAGTCACATAAATGGTACAATCTTCAAGATACTTACCTCCAAGCCAGTTTGTGGCAGCAGTAATAGCCTGCATTTCGGCATGAGCTGTAGGATCCCTCAGTGTTTCCGAAAGATTATGTGCCCTGGCAATAATCGTATCGTTACATACAACTACAGCGCCAACCGGGACTTCCTGTTTGTCAAATGCTTTTTCTGCCTCAGCAAGGGCTGCCCTCATATAATGCTCAACTGTGTTATGAGCCATGATAATCAGATTAGGAATCTAAAAGTAGAAAGAAAATTGGAATATGTCTTTTCTGTATCAATAATAGATACCTTTAACAGCTCCGTCAGATGCCGGAAGAGTAAATTTGAATTCACTACTCTTCCCATTATTCTTACTCTCTACCCATATTTTCCCACTGTGTTTTTCTACAAATTCTTTGCAAAGTAATAGACCTAAGATTGTCCCTTTTTCTTCTACTTTGCCAAGTGTTGTATGAATTTCTGAAATGTTAAACAATTTTGTCAGATACTCAGGAGTTAATTCCAGTCCACTGTTTAAAATTGAAATTGTGATATCTGAAGGTGTTTGCTGAGCAGAAATATTAATTTGCCCATCAATATTGGTAAATTCTATTGCATTTGAAACAAGGTTTCTCAATATGGTTTTTAACATAAACATGTCGGCATAAACAGTTACCTCATCAACTCCAAAATGATTGATTTTAATGTTTTTTGCATCGGCATTTGGTTTAAGAATTGAAACTGCATCCTGACTGATTTTTTTAAAGTTCAGTTTTTGCGGTTCAAAAGTAATTTTCCCTTGATTAATTCTTGTCCATTGAAGCATATTATCCAGAAGACTATATAGGTTGGTGGCCGATTTGCTCATCATAACTGCCATTTTCTGGATTTCTTTTAATGGCAAGGTATCCAGTTCCTCAGCCATTAATTTTGCAAAATTGTTGAATAAACTGAAGGGTGTGTACAGATATTGGGCAATGACAGAGTAAAATTTGTCTTTTTCGGAACTTACCCGTAGTAATTCTTTTTCGTAACGCTTTATTTCTGTTGTATCTCTGATAACAGTACAGAATAAATGAGATCCGTTTAATTCAATCGGAAATACCTTGCTTTGAATATTTCTTAATTTCTGAGAGCTTAAAGTAATCATTTCACTATCTAAAATCTGATTGAAAATTTCGGGAGTTTTAAGCGTTACAATTCCTTTGATTGCATTCTCAATTTTTGCTTTATCTTTAGATGCAGGTGCCGAAACCTGATATTGAATATCAGCGATATTCCTGTTTAAAGCATCATCGGCCTTTAATTCGCAAAGTTGTTCAGCGCCTTTGTTCCAAATAATTATTTTTCCCTGCTCATCAAAAACAATAATTACATCGTTGATCTGGTTGATTAATTCTTTAAATTTTGTTTCACTCTCCTTAAGTGCCTGTTCTGCCTGTTTTCGCTCTGTGATATTTCTGGCTAAGCCAGAACACCCAATGATCTCTTCCTTTTCGTTCACAATAGGATTAAAAAAAACCTCATAATAAGCAAGATTAACATCACCAAAAGTTTGTATAACTGAATGCGATTCGCCTCTTAATGCACGGTCAAAATTCACCTTTAACAATTTCCTGTCTTCATCTGAAGAAACATAATCCAGGATATTCGTACCAATTTTAATATCCGAATTATATGCAAACTTCATGTCATCCATATGGGCTTTATTGAAATACAAATACAGATAATCCTGATCAATGGAAAAAATTGTTGTTCCTTTCTGGCTCTCGATGTTGGACCTCAAAAGTAATTGCGATTTTTTAAGGGCTTCGTCTGCCTGATTACGCTCTGTGAGATCAATCACATTTGCTAACCAATATGTCTTATTTTTTTCCTGAATGAATGACGAAATAATCACATTAACATGAATTGGTTTTCCGGTTTTATGACAAAAAATAAGATCAAATCCTTCTTTCGGTGCATTATTGTTAAGAGTTTGCTTTAATGCATTGTTTATGTTTTCAATATCTTGCTTAAACCAATATACATAAGGTGGGAATTTTCCTAATAGCTCCTCTTCGTCCCAACCAAACATTTTGCAAAATGATTGATTAACATACACTTGTTTTCCAGTACTATCAACCACTGCAATACCACTTGGAATAGCATTTTCAATTGCGTGCCTGAATGACATTTCTTTTTGCAAAGTTGCTACATTATTATGCGATACCAGATTACTCACTTCGAGTTCTAATTCTTTAATTCTTTGTTCATATTGACTAACATTCATCACCATTAGTTTAAAGATAAATTTGAAATACTATCAGAACATCCACACAATCTTAAAAACTACTTGCTTCACTTCATACCTGTACCCGGATTTGTATTATATAAAATTCCGGGTGGAAGAGAAGTAAAGAATCATCAGACAAGCGATTCAAATTAGAAATGTATGGTACTAATTAACCTGTGCTTTATTCTATTGTCTGTTATTTTACAAACAGTTCAAATCTAATTTTGTTCTTTTAAAATATGAGCTAATACTTATATGTGAATGACAATCTTTACATATACAACTCCCGCTGCTAATATTTCTACTTCCCTGTTACAAGTCTGAAGGTTAAAATTAAATTCTTATTTTTGCTGAAACTTATAATTAGGAAATGTACAGGACAAACACCTGCGGAGAGTTAAACATAAATAATAAAGGTCAGGAAACAATTCTATGCGGTTGGATTCAGAAATCAAGGGATCTTGGCGGAATGACATTTGTTGATCTTCGCGACAGGTATGGAATAACCCAGCTGGTATTTAATATGGAAACTAATAAAGATCTATGTGAAAAAGCCCGTAAGCTGGGACGTGAATTTGTAGTACAGGCTAAAGGTAAGGTGAGAGAAAGGAGTAACAAGAATCTGAAGATGGTTACGGGTGAAATCGAAATAGAGGTTAATGAGCTCAATATCCTGAACAGGAGCGAGATTCCTCCTTTTACAATTGAAGAAGAGACTGATGGCGGGGAGGAGTTAAGAATGAAATACCGTTACCTCGACCTTAGACGAACCACGGTTAAAAACAATATTTTACTTCGTCACAGAGTATCCCAGGAAGTCCGTAAATATATGGATTCTATTGGGTTTATTGAAGTTGAAACGCCAATACTTATTAAATCAACACCCGAAGGGGCACGCGACTTTGTTGTACCTTCAAGAATGCAACCAGGCACCTTCTATGCGTTACCTCAATCACCACAGACTTTGAAACAACTGCTGATGGTAGCAGGTTTTGATAAATATTTCCAGATTGTCAGATGTTTCAGAGATGAAGACCTGCGAGCTGACAGACAACCTGAGTTTTCACAGATCGATTGTGAGATGTCATTTGTTGAAAGAAATGATATCCTCGATACGTTTGAAGGTCTCGCTAAGTTTCTTTTCAGACAAATAAGAGGTATTGAATTCAGTGAACCATTCCCGAGGCTTCGATATCAGGAGGCGATGGAATATTATGGTTCAGATAAACCTGACCTTCGTTTTGGGATGAGGTTTACAGATTTATCCGGATCAGTCAAAGGTCATAATTTTGCCGCATTTGACACTTCAGAATATATAGGAGGGATATGCGCTGAGAAATGTTCAGAATATACCAGGAAACAGCTTGATGAACTGACTGAGTTTGTGAAAAGACCTCAGATAGGAGCAAGCGGGCTCATATATTTAAGATATATTACAGATGGGACATTAAAATCGTCGGTAGATAAGTTTTATACTCCGGAGGAATTGAAGAAATGGGCTGTTTTAATGAAAGCGAAGCCCGGTGACCTTATTCTCGTACTGGCAGGTGACAAGAAGAAAACATTGACAGCCCTTTCTGAATTGAGACTTGAAATGGGAAACAGGCTGGGATTACGAACAAAAGACAAATTCATTCCATTATGGGTTGTCGATTTTCCTCTTCTTGAGTGGGATGAGGAGTCAAAGAGATTCTATGCGATGCATCATCCGTTCACAGCGCCAGTGCCTGAGGATCTTCCTCTCATGGAAACAGATCCGGGGAAAGTAAGAGCTAATGCATATGATCTTGTAATCAACGGCGTGGAAATTGGAGGAGGTTCAGTAAGGATTCATGATGCAACAATACAGAAATTAATGTTTAAAGTCCTTGGATTCAGCGAGAAAGAGGTAGATGAACAATTCGGCTTTCTCCTGAATGCATTCAAATTCGGCGCTCCGCCTCATGGAGGGATTGCCTTCGGATTTGACAGGTGGGTAGCTATGTTCGGCGGTCAGGATTCGATACGTGATTTCATCGCATTTCCTAAAAACAATTCGGGACGTGATGTTATGCTTGATACGCCGGCACAGATTTCAAACAAACAGTTAGATGAACTGCAACTTATTATAGGTAGTAAAAAATAAGAAAGAATTTTTACTGGTTCTGGATCTTGGTTTTAATAATGATTGCCCCGCCATACCCTCTTGATCCGTAAATTGCAGCTGCTGTACCCTTGAGTACCTCAATTGATATAACATTTACAGGTGGAATATCAGGCAGCTCATCCATATAAAGACCATCAACAACAATCAGTGCGGGAACACTGCCAAAAAGATCTTTAGAGTCCTGAATTATTACGGATGAACCACTAATCTTAACACCCGAAACTTCCCTTTGTATCATATCACTCATTGTAGAGTATGAAGCATACTTTTTGTTTGTTCCGTCAATTTTATTCACGTCGGTAGTCAGGTTTTTCTTTTTAACCAGCCCGTAACCGGTACTAACTCCTTGTTCGCCAGGAGCAATGGTCTGATCTGTAGTTTGTTGTGTTCTCGATACTCCAAAATTAAAATCAATCTGGGTCCTTCCTTTTATAGAGTCTTCAAATGTACCATGTCCAAAAGTGAAGATTCCAATCTTTGATGCATCGGGTTTAACCTTAACTTTATAGTTACCTTTAGAATCGGTTATAGAATTGGTTTTTTGGTCATCAATCATAACTATTGCGTTCACAATAGGTTCCTTAGCTGCATTCAGTACAGTACCTGTTATTATGATCTTTTTATTGTTTTTTTGTGCAGTTATACTGTTTATACATAATGCCGATAAAAGGATTAAAAAAATTAGTCTGGTTTTCATTATATCAGGTATTAATTAAACTAAGAATTATTCCAATTCATTTTATGCAGGTTTAAAATAAGAGTGCAAGTTACTTACTTGAGAAGAGAAGAGCAAATAATTCAGGGGTTAAATGCATTTGCCTAAGAGGGTTGCTGATGTACACTTTTCGATTAAAACCCTGACATATTCTCCCTTTTTAAAATCACTTCCCTGAAAAACAACAACCTTGTTCTGAGAGGTCCGGCCTGATAAATATTCAACAGATCTCTTCGAAAATCCTTCAATCAGAACATCAAAGACCATGCCAATATCATTTTTTTTTGACTTTGCTGAAAGACGGTTCTGAAGTGAGATCATTTCACTTAGTCTTTCCGACTTTACAGATTCGCTGACATCATCTTTAAATTTTCTCGCCGCTCTAGTTCCGGGTCTTTCATTATACTTAAACATATAAGCGAAATCAAAGCCGGCCCACTCCATGAGCGAGAGAGATTCTTTATGATCTTCTTCTGTTTCAGTACAAAACCCCGTTATCATATCGGTCGATAAGGCACAATCCGGAATAATGGTATGTATGGCATTGACACGATCCATATACCACTCCCTGGTATATTCACGATTCATAAGTTTAAGAATGCGGCTGCTTCCACTTTGTGCAGGCAGATGAATATGTTTACATATGTTTTTATTTCTGGCTATTATGTACAGAAGTTCATTTGAAATATCTTTTGGATGGGAAGTTGAAAACCTTACCCGCAGAAGTGAATTAATCAAGGCAATTTTTTCCAGCAGTTCTGGAAATCTGACTATTCCCGGGTTGTTGTCCCAATTATAAGAATCGACATTTTGTCCAAGCAGTGTTACTTCCCTGTAACCCATCTCAAATAACTCTTTTACCTCTTTCAGAATCGACTCATGGTCTCTGCTCCTTTCGGCGCCACGCACATAGGGAACCACACAATATGCACACATATTATTACAACCCCGCATTATTGAAACAAAAGAGGAAACGCCATTCTTATCCATTCTCACCGGTGAAATATCAGCATAAGTCTCTTCGCGTGAAAGAAGAACATTTACAGCTTTATGACCTGCCTCAGCTTCGGTAATGAGAGACGGAAGCCCCCTGTATGCATCCGGTCCGACAACTATATCAACCAGCTGATCGGTCTCTATCAGTTTCTCCTTCAGCCTTTCAGCCATACAACCTATTATTCCGATTTTCAGGTCATTATTCTGTTTTTTCAGATGACTGATTGCTTTAAGACGGCCCCAGATTCTTTGTTCAGCATTATCGCGGATTGAACAGGTATTAATTAATATTAATCCGGCATCTTTAATATTTTCAGTAGGTTCATAACCGGCTTCGGATAGAATTGATACAACAACCTCGCTGTCAGCTACATTCATCTGACAACCATAAGTCTCTATATATACCTTTTTACTCATTTAATCCTTGTTTCTAGTTGCTGGTTGCTCGTTGCTCGTTTCTCATATGACACTATGTGTAACTCTGTGATTCTCTGTGGATCTCTGTGACAGTTCTTATTTTTTTTTACCACAAAGGAACACAAAGTTCTCACTAAGTTACACAAAGGATGTCAGCTCTTTTGAACAGCAAATCTCCTATTATCCTCTTCCCCTTTACTCCCCATCAATTTCAATTCCGGTACAAATCTATAAACTATGACCGAGGTTTGAAAGAATTATTTAATTTTGCATTCTGGATAATAAAAATCAAAAGTATGTCAGGACATAGCAAATGGTCAACCATAAAGCGAAAAAAAGGGGCAATAGATGCTAAAAGGGGGAAAAAATTCACCAAAATTATCAAAGAGATAATAATTGCGGCAAAAGAAGGTGGTGGTGACCCCGAATCTAATGCAAGACTAAGGCTTGCAGTCCAGAATGCAAAAGGTGCCAATATGCCTAAAGATAATATTGACAGGGCAATTAAAAAGGCAACAGGGGCCGATGCTGAAAGTTTTACTGAAACTTCATTTGAGGGTTATGGCCCATGCGGGGTTGCAGTATTTGTTGAGTGTCTGACAGATAACAACAACAGAACAGTAGCATCGGTAAGGTCAGCTTTTAATAAACATGGAGGTAATCTTGGAACAAATGGATCTCTGACATTCCTCTTTGAAAGAAAAGGGATATTTACAATTAAAAATGAAGGATTGACTCTGGAAGATGTTGAGCTTGAAATGATCGACGCCGGTGCAGAAGATTTTGAAGTTGACGGCGATATGCTTACTGTTGCATGTGCTAAAGAAGATTTTGGAAGCGTGAACAGAAAACTAAATGAGCTGGGGATAGAACCTGAAGAGGCAGGGCTGAAAAGGATTCCCCACGACACAAAAAAGCTCGATCTTGAATCTGCAAGGAAAGTCCTCAGGCTTATTGATACACTTGAAGATGACGATGATATCCAGTTTGTGTATCATAATCTTGAAATGACTGACGAATTGGCTGCAGAGTTGGGATAGAAATTTTTGCTACCTTTGCGACATGATCAGAAAACTCTTTTTGATATCAGTTATTCTGGGCTTTTCAACCGTGATTGTCAGGTCTCAGTCTATTGTCCAATCATCAGATCTTTTCAAAAGAACTGATGGCAACCCACACACAGGCCAGCTTAATATAATCCAGGATCCTGCATTGGATACCCTTATAAGCAGATATATAATGGGTAATAAGAACCTGGAAGAAAAAATTGGCTACTCCGGGATGGAAGGATGGAGGATACAGATATATAGTAGTTCCAACAGGAATGCCCGTGAAGAATCAAGTAAAGCCCGGGCTGATTTTATGAACAAATTTATAGACATTGATTCATATCAGTTATTTGCCGAACCCGGATATTGGAAAATCAGAGTAGGTGATTTCAGAACAAAGACTGAGGCAACAAGATTATTTTTACTAGTCAGTAAAGAGTTTCCAAATTCTTACCTCGTTCCTGATATTATTAAATTCCCAGACCCGAATAAAAAATAATTATGAGCGATAATATCAAACACGAATGCGGCATTGCAATGTTAAGATTGCGTAAGCCGATGGAATACTATATTGAAAAATATGGTACCTGGA
>JADGPU010000068.1 GCA_017882305.1 Bacteroidales bacterium
TAATGAAAAGGGAATGCGGTTTGAATCCGCAACAGTACCCGCTGCTGTGATGCCCGATCGTTCTAACGATGATGGTTTTGTGAAATACCTGCCACTGTGATTGATAAAAATCATGGGAAGGCTTCATGAAACCGGGATAAGTCAGAAGACCTGCCAGATAAATCTAATATTCAAAGCTTTCGGGAAGAAAAGCACCGGATCATTCATTGATTCCCCACTTAAACTTCCTTGTCAGCGCTGAATGTTGGATAAACGGGCTGAATATTAAATTGTTATGAAAAACATTTTTATTGAGTGCCATGTGATATTAACAGATATAGAGATTCGCATTTGAGAAATACCTTATTCTATATAGTAATCTTCCTTTCTATACCAGTGCATGGGCAAATGTCAACTGTGGATGATACTATTAAAATAAAAGAAGTTGTTATCAGCAGAAATAAATTTAATGCAGGTCAGTCAGGATATAAAAAAACTACAATTGATTCGTCTGTACTTTTTAATTATAGTAACAGTAACCTGTCGGAGATGCTCTCGGAAAATACAGATATTTTTATTAAAAGTTATGGAATGGGAGGGACCGCAACGCCATCATTCAGAGGTACAGGTGCAAGTCATGTGCTGGTGGACTGGAATGGCATTAATATTAACAGCCCAATGTTGGGCCAGTCAGATCTTTCACTGATTCCAGTTGGGTTAATTGACGATGTTCAGATCTACTTTGGAGGAGCTTCAATGTCATTGAATGATGGAGGAATAGGTGGTACAATTAACCTTGAGACTAAACCGGTATGGAAAAAGGAAACCTTGATTTCGTTAAATAGTGGAGCCGGAAGTTTTGGACAATATTGGGGATTAATGAATGTGAAAACCGGAACTTGCAAATTTCAGACAGTTACAAAAGGCTATTTTCAAAACTCAGAAAATAATTTCAGGTATCTTAATACTGAAATAAGTTCTGAACCTGTGTGGCAGACAAGAACTAATAGTCAGGTTAGACAAAAAGGCTTCATACAGGAATTATATCTGAGAAATACAAATAATATTGCTTCAGTCAGAATATGGTACCAGTCTGCCGACAGAAACCTGCCGGCTTCCCTGCTGACTCCGCCAAATTCAGGTGAAAATCAGTTTGATGAATCATTGAGGACTATGCTGAATTATGATGCATTAAAAGGAAGTAGTAACTTCTCTTTTACCGGAGCCTGGATGTTGAGCAGATTGAACTATTTTAATCATCTTGCATCTATCGACTCAAGGAATCTTTCGGAGATTCTGACTCTGAAAGCCGGTGTTGAAAACCCGGTTGGAGCATATGCAAAACTAAAAATTGTTTTGGATGAAAAATCAAGTGTTGTAAAATCAAATAATTACAATCATAATACAACCCGGAATACAGCTAGCCTGACCGCATCAATTGACAGAAAGGGTGACAGGTTTGGCACAACGATCCTGCTCCGGGCGATATTGGATAATAATACCTTCCTTATTCCTGATTTTTCTACAGGAGTGCAATTCAGATTATTAAATGATAAGGAGTATTATTTTAAAGCCAATATCTCAAGAAACTCAAAAATTCCTTCCATGAATGACATGTTCTGGGTACCAGGTGGTAATCATGACTTAAAAAATGAATATGCTCTTATATATGAGATATCCTATGAGATGAACCAGAAAATTTCAAATCCTTTAAATTTAAAATATGATCTGTCTGTTTTCCGTTATAATATAAAAGATATGATACAGTGGCATCCGGGAGAATACTCTTACTGGACTGCTGATAATATTGCTAATGTAAACTCAACTGGAGGAGAATCATCAGTATCTTTGGATTATATTCATAATAATATAAATTCAAGCCTGAAAGCAGGTTACTCATTTACAAGGGTAATTGCAGTAGGTTCGAAGAACGAAAATGATAATTCAGTCGGAAAACAACTTATGTATATGCCAGAGAATCAGGCCAATGCCTCATTTAGAATAGGGTTTAAAAATATTTATTCTTCATGGGTAGTCAATTTTAACGGTATTAGATATATAACTGTGGATAATTCAAAATATCTTCCCGGATACTTCATTAATAACTTAAGTACAGGTCTTAAATTCACCTTGAAAGGCTCTTCAATTGATATGAATTTTAATATAGATAATCTTTTTAATATAAATTATCAATCAATTGCATATTACCCATTGCCCGGACGGTCATACATTGTAAAGATTTTAGTTCAAATAATTAAATAATTTTAAAATGAATAATTTAGTGAAAATTGGCATTCTCCTCTTAGTGGTTGTTTCATGTTCAAAAACACCTGATTTTCCAAATATTGATTATTCCCTTAGCGGCGGTGTTTTCGTGGTTAATGAAGGAAATTTCAGGAGCGGGAATGGATCCCTTTCTTTTTATTCCTATGATTCCACAAAAATCTATAATGATCTTTTCTATAGCGTCAATGGCCGGCCATTGGGAGATGTTCCCAATTCGATGGCAATAAAAGGAGATAAAGCTTATATTATTGTAAACAATTCCGGGAAAATCGAAGTTATGGATCAATCGACACTTAAATCTACAGCAACAATCAGTGGACTTATCTCTCCTCGGAATATATCATTCGTTAACGATTATAAAGCGTATGTATCAAGTCTCTATTCAGACTCGGTTATAGTTATAAACCTCATTGACAATTCCATCGCTGGCTATATCAATCTGAGAAGGTCATCTGAATCGATTGCTGTTGCCGGGAATAAGGCATTTATTTCAAACTGGGCCGGAGGGAACGAAATTATGGTTATTAATACCTTTTATGATCAGGTAGTCGATTCAATAGAAGTAGGTATAGAACCTGAAAGTATGGCTTTTGACAGAAATGGTATGCTTTGGGTACTTTGCAATGGTGGCTGGACCCGGCAAAATTACGCTGAACTTATAGAAATTAACCCCGTTTCAAATTCTATTGAACAAAAAATAGTTTTTCCAAGTAAGGAAGCTTCCCCTACGTGCCTCAAGATCGATGTTTTTGGGGAGATCCTTTACTATCTTGATAATGGTGTCAGGGAAATGGACATAAAATCAACTGATCTGCCATCAGCGCCTTTTATAATACCGGAATCAGGGCAGTATTTCTACAAAATTGGAATTAACCCTCTAAACAATGATATTTTAGTTACAGATGCTGTTGATTTTGTGCAACAAGGGTATCTATTATTATATGATTATACCGGGAAGTTTATTTCAAAACAGAAAGCCGGAATTATTCCCGGTTCAATGTGCTTCAAATTGAGCATCAATTCCTGAATTATCAGAAATATCATTCATTTATGAGGACCGGGAAAAGCATATATGCTTTAAGATCCATATTGATCATCGCACTATTCACAATTTCAGGTTGCGGAAAAAGTTATAAAAAAGGCGCTGACAATCTTCGTAACTCCGAAGATAAAATTATCAGGGCAGAAAGATTCACTCTTGAGAAGAAGAAGGAGTGGACTGAGGTTAAAATTATTAACCCCTGGCAGGGAGCAACGAATGTTAACCAGATCTATTACCTGATCAAGAGAGGATCAGAATTACCAGAAGGATTGGATTCTGAAGCAGTAATCTTTGTGCCATTGCGAAAAATAATCTGCATGTCGACAACTCATATTGCAATGATTTCAGCTCTGGGGGAGGAAAAATCTATTGTTGGCGTATCGGGTACAAATTTCATCTATTCACCTGCCTTGAAAGAAAATGTGGACAAAAAATTGGTCGTGGATGTTGGTTATGAGGCTAATCTAAATAAAGAATTGATCCTCAAAATTTCCCCTGACCTGATAATGATTTACGGAATAGGAAGTGAATCAGCTGGTTATGTTGGAAAACTTAAGGAGTTGGGCTCTAAAGTTATCATTAATGCCGATTACCTTGAAACAGATCCTTTGAGCAGGGCAGAATGGATCAAATTGTTTGGAGCTCTGTACTGCAAAGAGAATTTAGCTGACTCTATATTCAAATCTGAAGTTTATGAGTATACAAAATTGAAGTCATTTGTCGATCAAAGTACCAGGAACAAACCAAAAGTATTGCTCGGACTTCCTTTTAAGGATACCTGGTACATTTCTCCAGGTAATTCATTTATTAGTAAACTTATAAGTGATGCTGGTGGAGATTATCTCTGGACGGATACTGAATCTTCTGTTTCAATGCCATATGGAATAGAAAACGTCTATTTAAGAGGAATGAAAGCTGATTTCTGGCTGAATATCGGAAGTGTCAGTTCCCGAAATGAGATTTCAAATGTTGATCAACGTCTGGATGATCTTCCCAGTTTTAAAAATGATAATCTGTACAACAATAACAAACGGATCTCTGCAAAAGGAGGAAATGATTATTGGGAAAGTGGAAGTCTTTATCCTCATCTGATTCTTAAAGATATTGCTACTATTCTGCATCCTGAATTATTCAGGGATCATGAACTAACTTTTTACAGAAAAATTTATTAAACCAGATCACTTGAAAACTGATATAAAGAAACAATTATCAGATGATATTAAGTCTGGAAGAAATACAAAGCTTATTTTCACAGGTCTGTTGTTGATGGTTGTTATTTTTCTGATTCTCGATATTTTTTTAGGGTCAGTGAGTATAAAAGCTTCAGAAGTAATCAAAGCAATTTTCAACAATGCTGATAGTAATTTTGAAACCATTATATTGAAATTCAGATTGCCTAAGGCTATCACTGCTCTGACCGTTGGAGTTGCTTTATCATTAAGTGGTTTGCAGATGCAGACTGTTTTCAGAAATCCAATGGCCGGACCTTATGTACTTGGGATAAGCTCAGGAGCCAGTCTTGGTGTGGCCTTTGTTATTTTAGGTTTCTCATCTAATATTACACCGGATAGTATTAATAGTTTAGGCAACTGGATTCTTGTCGCTGCATCATGGATAGGTGCCGGTTCAGTTATGCTGTTAATAATGTTCATCTCATCAAGGGTAAAAGATATAATGACAATTCTCATACTCGGGATTATGCTTTCAAGCGGTATATCTGCTATTGTCATAATCATGCAATATTTCAGTAATGAGACAATGTTGAAAGCCTACGTTATATGGACCATGGGAAGTTTAGGAAATCTTACTGCCAGTCAGATTCATGTACTTTTGATTTCCGTCTCAGCCGGTGTAATTCTGAGCTTGTTCTCATCCAAAATGCTAAATGCCTTATTGCTTGGGGAAAATTATGCAAGAAGCATTGGGCTCAATGTCAGGTTTGCCAGGATCGTGATATTTATTTGTACAAGTATTCTTGCAGGAAGTGTCACAGCTTTTTGTGGACCAATAGGATTTATTGGTATAGCAGTACCACATATAGTAAGAATTCTTTTTAAAACATCTGATCATAAAGTTTTAATCCCAGGTACCATACTAATGGGTGGAACAATTATGCTCGTAAGTGACATTATTTCTCAACTGCCCGGAACAGAAAGTGTTCTGCCGGTAAATGCTGTTACTTCTTTGATTGGTATTCCTGTAGTTATCTGGGTAATCTTGCGGAACAGGAAATACTCAGGACAATTCTGATGAAAATGAATTCAAAAGAAATATTATCTCTCGATTCGCTCAAAATCGGGTACGTTTCAGGGAAATATGAAAATGTTCTTCTTCCCCCTCTCACAGCAAGTGCTAACAGTGGTGAACTTATTGCTGTTATCGGCAGAAACGGCATCGGCAAGAGTACTCTGTTAAGAACACTGACAGGACTTCAACTGCCACTCGGGGGTGAAGTCTTTTATAGTGGTAAGAATATCAGGGATTATTCAAGAATGGAGCTTGCACAGAAAGTAGGTTACATATCTACCGAGATTGTTAAAGTAACTAATATGAGAGTATATGACCTAGTAGCTCTTGGAAGGTTTCCGCATACAAATTGGATCGGGAAAATTGAAATGAATGATCATGAGGTTATTTTGGATGCATTAAGAAAGACATCAATGGAATCATTCAGCAGAAAGTTTGTTTCCGAGCTTTCAGATGGAGAACGCCAAAAGACAATGATAGCCAGGATTTTAGCTCAGGATACCGGAATCATGATAATGGATGAACCTACCGCGTTCCTTGATATAGCAGGAAAATATGAGATACTTCATCTTATGCAGATGCTTTCAAATAATAGTGATAAAACAATTATTTTTTCAACTCACGATCTTCAAATGGCTATTAGTCAGTCAGATAAAATATGGCTTATACTCGATAATACCCTGATTGAAGGAGCTCCTGAAGACCTTATGATTGCAGGAGCATTTGACCACCTTTTCAATTCATCAACTGTCTTGTTTAATTCTGAAGATGGTACTTTTTCATTCCGTAGCGATACTAAGGGAAGTATTTATATTGAGGGAGCGGGCAAAAGAAAGCATTGGACTGAAAAGGCAATCAACAGGGCCGGTTTTACTGTTTCAAAAGAAAAAACTTACCCCTATATAATAATCCCTTCAGACAGTAATAATTTCTGGCGGCTCTCAGGTCAATCCTCTATTCAGGAGTTCAGCTCTATTTATGAACTGATTTCATGCTTAAGCAAGGAGGTGATCAGATCTATTTAGAAAACTTCCTGTAGTTAGCTATAAATGGGCCAATTTCCTCAACAGCCAGTTTCTTGGCAATAATTTTCTTTTTTTTATCCAGGATATATATGGTAGGAGTAGATTGTATATTATAGTAATAATCAAAATGTGAACTTCTTTTCGGATCCCATCCATTTATCCATGTCAGCTTATTATCCTCTATATACTTTGTCCATTTTGCCTTGTCGGACGTAGTGCATACAGCAAATACTTCCATACTATAATCTTTTGGTTTATCATAGTAAGCCTTCAGTTTTGGTGTAGCCTCTTTGCAGTGTCCGCAATCGGGCTCCCAGAAATAGAGAATAGTAAAATCTTTTTCAACATCATAAAGAGATACAAATATTCCTTTATATGAGTCCATCACCATGTTTTCGGCCTTTTTACCAATAAGGTTTGGCCTTATCAGATCGATTTGTTTCCGAAGATCGTCTTTAAATTCCTTTGTCACCCAGTCAGCTTTCCCTGAAAGATATATATCATCGGCCAGTTTAACCATTACTGCATCGTGCCCCATGATTTCACTTTCCCTGAAATGGTTAAACAGGTAAACTGAAACGAATTGAAATACTTTATAATTGCCACTGCATTTTTTAATAAGTTTATCAATTTCCTTGTTTATGGTATCTGGTGACTGTATTAAAGCGTTTGTGAAAAAAGCGTCGAGTCGTGCGTATAAAAGAGGTGTTCGAAGTAATCTCTCATCAGTCAGGTCAATATTATCAAAGAAATGATCCTTGTTATAATTATAATTCCTAACCCATCTTACAGAATCGGGGTTTGCAAATCCAATTGGAACGGGGAATTCAGGGATATCAATTGGAAGTAGTCCTTTAACAAGAGTTCCAAGAAATTTATTTTCATTTTCTTTTATGACACTTTTAAGGTATGATTTCATGTTTTCTTCCTGGAGCTTTTGAAGTGGTCCAAGAATCTTCAGTGAATCACTGTTTTGTTTATTGTTTTGAATTCTTTTCGAAATTGCAGCTGCATGTTGTTGCATTGTTACCCATTTTCTCTGGTATTCGACAAATGCAGAATTCTCATCTGATCCTTTAAATTTCAGTGTATTGAAGTAATCACTAAAAGTACAACTGATCGAAAAGTGCTGATTATCAGATATTAAAAGTTCAAAATATTTCCTGCCCGGGAGTACTATCATATATATTCCCTGAGGCAGGATCTCCTGTCCATGTACAATTCCATGACCTGTCCTGTCAAGCTTAATAGTATCTTTTATATATTGCTTATCCCCGAGATGGTAAGCCAGAAAAACAGTAGAATCCTGCAGACCCCTTATGGTTAAATCTATTTCATATCCATTTTTTAACTGGCCAAACGAAAATGTCGGAACTAATGAAAATAGAATAAAAAATAATAATTTTCTCATTTATAATTAAAATTATTAAAGGTATCTGCAAAAATAGCCAATGCAATTTCTTTGCCAAAGTTTGTCAGACAAATATTTAGAAAATAAATTGTACATTTGATATAATAACTATCGACAAATATGAAGATTTCATTGCTGATTCCCGTATTCGATTATGACATTATTACACTTGTTCACAGCATGAAAAATGCAATGGGTAAAGTTCCTGAGTTCTTTGAAATTGTCATAGGCGATGATGGTTCTTCTGCTGAATACCGCGAAAAATACCGCTCTCTGGAAGCGGACAATGTAAAAGTGATATCTTCTAAAAAAAACATTGGAAGAGCCGCAATAAGGAACAAGCTCGCACGCCAGGCAAAAGGTGATTTCTTAATTTTCATTGATGCTGATGTAATGTTGCCCGGAACCGCCGAAGCATATATTCTGAAGTGGCTTCCCTTTTTGAAAAATTCAAGAGTAATTTGTGGTGGAACATTGTATCATGATAGCGCACCAGGGGATCCTGACAATCTTTTAAGATGGAAGTACGGAAAATGGAGAGAACAAAAAAGCGCGGCTGAAAGGAATAAAAACCCACATGCAGGGTTCTCAACATTTAATGTTCTGATTGAAAAATCTGTCTTCTCCAAAATCCGTTTCAATGAAGAGTTGAAACAGTATGGTCATGAAGACACACTTCTGGGTTATCAGTTGAAAAAAGCCGGAATCGATATACTGCATATTGATAACGGGCTGATTCATGAGGGACTGGAATCGAACAGGGATTTTCTTAATAAGACTAAACTGGGTATAGAGAATCTGAGTAAGCTTTATGATAAAGTCACTGATAAGAGATCATTTTCTGAGACCGTCAAAATACTCAGGATTTATAATCAACTCAAATTTTTCGGATTAACGCGAATAATGGCTGCGATTTTTATCAAATACCGAGACCGGATGGAGATCAGACTTGACTCAAGTAATATTTCGCTTTTGTTGTTTGCGTTCTATAAGATGAGCATGTTTTGTACCTACCGTGAAATTCATATAAGAAAAAAAATCCTCCCGGTTTTCTAGTAATTCCGGGAATCAAATAATCATTTCTGAAGCGAAGACCGGTGATGTAATTTTTGTCCATGTCAATTCGCTTTTATGAGATTTTTAAAGGTTAAGGATTATTTCAATTGATTATAAATTGATTATACATTGATTTTCATCAGATCAACATTACCATCAAATCTTCTTGTCGCCTTTAGTACAAAATCGAACTTGTTTATCATTGTACATAGAAAAAAATCGGTAGGTGGCGAAAAATCAATATTGACAGGGTTAAAGAATCGCTTTCCTGAAGTATTCTTCAGATTAGCAATTCTGATTTCAGAAATAAACTTATCATTTTTCAGTTCTGTCGCTATCATCTCGGCGCACATAAGGTCCTCTTCAGCTGAAATAGTTGCCCGGTATCCCATTCCAACAAGTGAGACCTGATCAGGATCAATTGATTTAATATATTTGACAATAGCACCTGCGTTGACAAAGCTGCCTGCAAGAATTATGTCAGCATTAACGGCATTGATTAGACCCTGTGTACCGGCAGTTGTAGTATGGATTACAGTTTTTCCTGAAAGATCTTCTTTGATTATTTCTGTCGGACTATTCCCGAAGTCAAAACCTTCAATTTTTTTCTCATCTCTTTCACCAACCAGAACCGTGTTTTTGTATTTCTTCTTTAATTGAAATGCTTCTGAAATTTCAGATGTAGCAATGATCCTGACAGCACCGGCATCAAACGCATAACATGCAACTGAAAAAGCCCTGAATACATCTATAATAACTGCAACTCCTTTTGCATTGCGGGCTCCGTCAACAAACTCAAGTATCTCAACCTTCATTTTACATTCTATTTTTAAGTGAAAATAGTATTTTTTTACTTTATTCCATTTCATGCCAGAAGGTATTTCGTATATTTGAACCTGAGAGCAGATTCTACAAATAACTTCTTGATATTAATGCAAATATAACATTATGGTAAATCCTGTTTCATGGATACTTGACCTGATAAAGAGACTTAATGATGCAATCTGGAATACGCCGCTTTCAGAGATTTCAAAAGGGAAGACATTTGTATTTAAACAATTGCGAATTATTGTTCTTGCTGCCAGGGGCTTTTCCAATGATAAAGTTAATCTACGGGCTTCAGCATTGACTTTCTACTCGCTTCTCTCTGTAATACCCATTGCTGCAATATCATTTGCAATCGCGAAAGGTTTTGGACTGGATCAGATTCTTGAAAAATGGTTAACTAATAATCTCCAATCTGAGAAAGATGTGTTGGTATGGTTGTTAGAGAATGCTTCAAATGCGATTAAGAATACCAGGGGAGGCTATATGGCCGGAGTTGGAGTAATAATCCTTTTTTGGTCCGTAATGGCTCTACTTAATCATATAGAAAGCTCTTTCAATCATATCTGGCAGATCAGATCTTCAAGACCATGGTACAGAAAATTTACCGATTATCTGACGATAATGCTGATTGCGCCTATTTTTATAATACTTTCAAGTGGCATTACTTTGTTCATAAGTACAAAACTTCCTGATTATATGAATTCTGCACCCATTCTTGACTTTTTCAAACCTGTTATTAGTTTTTTAGTCAAGTTTACACCATTTTTTCTCAGTTGGATAACACTGACTATGCTTTTCATTGTAATGCCAAACGCGAAAGTAAAGTTTATTCCTGCTTTGGTAGCAGGGATAATATCCGGTACAATCCTTCAGGGTTTGCAATGGTTGTATATTGATCTTCAATTCGGAATAACAAAACTTGGTTATATCTATGGCAGCTTCGCAGCCGTACCTTTATTTATAATCTGGATGCAGAGTAGCTGGATTGTGGTACTTTTGGGAGCAGAAATATCATTTGCCAATCAGAATCTGGCCCGCTATGAGCTTGAGTCTGAGGCCTTAAATATAAGCAACTACCAGAAGCGTGCCCTGGTTCTGATGATACTGCATATGATTATCCGGAATTTTATGCTGGGGGAAAAACCTATCAGTGCGTCGTATATAGCCACGAATCTTAAAATACCTGTCAGACTTGCACGTGATATACTTCAGGATTTAAGCAGCGTAAATATTGTCTCTATAATACATGAAAACGAAGAGAAAGAACGTTTATATCAGCCTGCTTTAGACATTAACAGACTAACTGTGAGTTTCGTTTTTTCACGTCTTGATAAGAAAGGCGTGGAGCAGATAATGGTCATCAGGAATAAAGATTATGAGAAAATAATTTCGATGCTTGAAAAATTTAACAAACTTATTGCAAAATCGGACTCCAATATATTAATCAAAGACCTTTAACTTTGTTTTCAGATACCTTTTCAAGCTTTCGTTTTTTGGTCTGATAGTTTTCAACAAAGCTTATGAAATCAGTGAATGATTTCCACTCGTTAAACAGGTAATGAGGAAGCTGAAGAACAATATTTTTTGTGTCTTTCTCTTTTTCCCAATAACCTTCGAGGTTTTTTGACGGAAAGACACGATCTATTTCACTTGTTATGGCATAATCCCATTTGAAACCCGGTTCTTTTTGCTCCATTATACGATTATATAGCCATCGGAGTTCATCGTGCAAGGATTTAAGTGTTCTGTGAGGTACCCTGTCAATGTTTGACTGGTACGATTTCTTATCGCCAAACATCCTGAAATAGAATTTACCAATGTTTTCCTCTGTAATGTTGTTCAGTGTCCCTTCAAACACATGCAGCGGTATTCCATACATATCATCAGCTGGAACAGGAGTACCATTTACGGCAATTGTTATATCAGGTTTTATACCTGTTTTGGGTGATAGATATTCAGCTGCCCAGACACCGAGCGACCATCCTATCAGTGTAATTTTTTCATAGGTTTTCATTTCCGGAAGAACCAGTGCTTCATCTGCCGAATAATTATAAAAAAGAATAAAATCAAACTCATCATTGCAAAGGGGCGTGAAGACATTTTCGTCTGTCCCCCAGCCTCCATATAATACTACAAGATGATTATTCTTTTCCCTTCTTCTGATATAGGTCTTCATTATACTCTATACAGCTTTTGATAAAAGTGTTCAGTGATCCCCATTTACTGAAAGTGAGCAAAGATAGACTATTTTTTTTGAGTCTTGAGCATAATTTTTAAGATAACTCTCTGCAACTCCGTGGTTAAGTGGAAATAATGATTAAAAAGAGAAAAATTGTTACATATGGGCAAAAAAAATAAGAGGAGGAAGGGTGGTTGTGAGAATCAGGAGCGGGCCTTATTAATGAGATAATTCCCGTGTCTACTGTCTGATAAAAGGATGGAACCATGGTTAGCTGGCGCTATTCCTCAAGTTCCTGATGTGAAAGTCAATGTCTGCAATACAATCCTGTTGATTTTCACTCCCAACCCTTGCTCATCTCCTCTTAATACCAATAGCATGAGCTTCGAAGCAAATTTATATAATAAAATGATTAAATCAAATAAATATGCAAAAAAATATCAGATTCACATATTACTAATTGATTAAATATTGCTTAATTTTATAGTATCTGATCAGAATTGATATCTTTTACCATGGTAGCAGAACTTGAGAAAATACTTTACGATGATGGCGGCGGATTCAGAGCTGCATACATCAACGATATAGGTGGCCTATGGCATTTCCATCCAGAATATGAGCTTGTTCTGAATATTAAAAGTAACGGTACCAGGATTGTTGGAGATAGTGTTGAGTTGTTTGATCAGTACGATATGGTCCTGATAGCCGGAAATATTCCTCACTGCTGGAACTATTACAGACAAAACAATTCTCTTCCTGATAAACATGGTATAGTAGTTAATTTTAAACTTGAATCTATCGGCGAGTCATTACTATCGCAACATGAAATGCATTCTCTTAAAGAATTACTGGGTGAGGCCGACAGAGGGATAGTTTTTTCAGTTGAAGATTCCAGGAAAGCTGAAAAATTCCTGGTACAGATGATTAATAATAAAGGCATTGATAAAATGATTGATTTTTTAAATATCATTAAGATTTTATGCGCCTCTGAAAAAAGAGCTTATCTTTGCTCAGAAAACTACAAACTGGCATTTGACGAACGGGGAAATAAAAGAATGTCGGATGTTTATACCTATATAAGGGAAAATTATTTTAAAGCCATTTCTCTGGAAAAAATCGCAAAAATTGCAAAAATGAGTCCCTTTGCATTTAGCAGATATTTCAAGAAAAACTGCGGGGCAGGCTTTATTGAATACCTTAATCGTGTCAGGACAAATAAAGCATGTTATCTGCTGCGGGAAACGGAATACCCTGTCCATGATATAGCCACAGAATGTGGTTTTGCCAGTATCTCAAATTTCAACAAACAATTCCGTAAGACCGAAGGTATTTCCCCCAGAGATTTCAGGGCACAATTCAAATAGTGTCTTGAAAGTTTTTGCTAATCAATTCTATTAACCTTAATACTTAATATTATGGCAATGACATTGCTTGAAAAAATACTTGCTGCACATTCAAAATATAAAGTTGTTCATCCCGGTGAAATTGTAGATATTGAAATTGACTCCAGGGTTGCCCGCGATTTTGGAGGTGCCAATGTGGTCAAGAACCTTAATGATTTTGGATTGACAATAAAAGATCCAGAGAAAACCTTCTTCACATTTGATTGTAATCCTACAGGATCTGATCAGAAATATGCTGTAAATCAACACATTTGTCGCCTCTTTGCTCGTGAGCATGGAATTAAAGTATACGATATTGATGCTGGAATCGGGACACATATCCTTATAGAAGAGGGATATGTCTCCCCGGGCTCCACGGTTGTATCGACTGATTCACATGCGAATATCCTGGGTGCAATCGGAGCTTTCGGACAGGGTATGGGCGATATGGATATTGCTGCAGCCTGGCATAATGGTAAGGTCTGGTTTAAAATACCGTCATCCGTAAAAATTAATTTTGAGGGAAAAATTCCGGATAATGTAAGTTCAAAAGACGTGGTTCTTAATCTTCTTAAAATATTCGGAGCAAATTCACTTCTTGGCTATTCAATTGAGATCTATGGTCCCTCTGTTGACAATCTGGATCTGGATGACAGGATCACTATATCTTCTATGGCAACTGAAATGGGAGCCATAATTATTCTTTTCCCGCCAACAAAGTCAATTATAGATTATTGTTCAGCCCGGGCTAAGACAAAATTTGAATCCTTTTTTGCTGACAAAGATGCACATTATGACAAAACATACACGATTGATGTAAACGGTTTTAAGCCCATGGTCTCACGTCCCGGAGAACCTCACGACACCGTAAATGTTTCAGAAGTTTTAGGAAAGAAAATAGATTCTGCATTTATTGGAAGTTGTACAAACGGCAGGATGAATGATATGAATAAGGTTGCAACTATCCTGAAAAACAGGAAGGTAGCGCCAGGAGTAGTACTGAAAATTGTTCCGGCTACTGATGAAATCTGGAAACAGTGCCTTAATGAGGGACTGATCGATATCTTTAAAAAGGCTGGCGCTCTTGTTTCCAACGCCGGATGTGCCGGTTGTGCAGAAGGGCAGGTTGGCCAGAATGGTTCTGGTGAGGTGACTATAAGCACAGGCAACAGGAATTTTCCTGGGAAACAGGGAAAAGGTAGTGTGTACCTTGCATCTCCTGAAGTAGTTGCAGCATCTGCAGTAGCAGGATGTATATCTACTTCTGATAATATTCCCGAAATGCCATGCTTATTTTTACGACCGGAAAAGACTACCCAGGCTCAGATCAAAAGACATCTGAAAAAAAATGTGGTTGAAAAAATCTCTGTAATAGAAGGAAGAATCTGGCTCATACAGAAAGATAATATTGATACCGATATGATTTTTCACAATAGATATCTTGCAATTACTGAAATCAAAGATATGGGCCAATATACCTTTGATAATTTTAAAGGGTTTGAAGACTTTTCAAAAAAAGCAAAACCAGGTGATATTATTGTTACTGGAAAAAACTTTGGATGCGGGAGTTCCAGGCAGCAGGCAGTCGATTGTTTCTCTTCTCTTGGAATACAGGCTATAATTGCGGAATCTTTTGGTGCAATCTATGAAAGGAATGCAATAAATGCAGCATTTCCTGTACTCATATGTAAAGAGCTGGCAGAAATGGATTTGAAAAATGATGACTCAATAAAAATTAATTTAAAGACCGGCCAGATTGAGAACCTGAGAAATGAAAAAATATTCAAAGCAGAACCATTTTCAGACGTTCAGTTTGAAGTCTACCAGAAAGGCGGCTTACTTGGTGCATGATACTCTAATATTTAGTGCCGTAATGTCGTTATGGTGTTTGGCGTTTCGCGTTCACCGTTTCTCTTTTAGGGTTCTGTCACAGTTTTGAACTTTCTCCTTTTATCTAGTTTTCACTTTTATCTTTATACTTTTGTCTTTTGTCTTTAACTATTATGACGTTATGTCGTTAGGTAAAAATTGTAAACCAGAAATAATTATTTAATCATATAGTTATGAATCCTCAGACATTTGCCGAAAAAATATTTAAAGCTCCGGCCGGAGCGATAGTTTTTGCAAGGCCGGATATTATTCTTACTCACGACAATACGTCTAGTATTTATAAGACATTTCAAAAAATGGGAGGGACCAATGTTGCTGACCCCGCCCAGATGCTTGTTGTACTTGACCATAATGCTCCTCCGGCTGATGCAAAACTGGCAACACAATATCAGGAAATCCGGGATATCGTTTTAAAACAGGGTATTAAAAAGTTCTATGATGCTGGAAAAGGAATCTGTCACCAGATAATGTCGTACCATGCACGGCCAGGCATGTTGATTGTCGGGAGTGATAGTCATACCTCAACTGCAGGGGCTTTCAACTCTCTGGCGGCAGGCATCGACAGAACTGAATCTGCAGGTATATGGAAAAGGGGAGAGACATGGTTCCGGGTACCGGAATCAATTAAAATTTCTCTTTCAGGCAGGTTAAAGGAAAATGTCTCAGCAAAAGATCTTGCATTATGGATCATAGGAATGATCGGGTCGGATGGTGCAAACTATATGTCGATTGAGTATCATGGAGACGGTATTAAAACCCTTGATATTTCCGATCGCATGACGATTGCAAACCTCGCTTCGGAAATGGGCGCCAAAAATGCTGTTTTCCCGGCAGATGAAGTCCTGGATAACTTTTATGGTGAAGAAACCAGAGGGATATGGGCCGATGATGGAGCAAAGTATTTCAGTGAAATTAATATTGACCTCAATGAAGTTTTCCCCGTTGTGGCCGCTCCTCATAATGTTGATAATATCAAATCTATTTCTGACGTAGAGGGTATAGTTGTTCATGAGGGGCTTATCGGAACCTGTACAAACGGAAGGATAGAAGATATGAGGATAGCTGCCGGGATTTTGAAGGGCAAAATGGTTAAGGATGGTTTTCAGCTTAATATTATTCCGGCTTCACGAAAGATATTCCTCCAGGCAATTGAAGAGGGTATAATCTCGATTTTTATTGAAGCCGGAGCCAATGTACTTACTCCTTCTTGCGGGCCGTGCCTTGGTACCGGACAAGGGATACCGGCAAACGGACATATTGTAATTTCTACGGCAAACCGGAATTTCCCGGGCAGGATGGGAAATAAAGAGGCTCAGATTTTTCTGGCTTCACCCGCCACTGTTGCTCATTCATCCTTAACGGGTGTGATAACTGATCCAAGAGAAAGGCCGGGTAGAGAAAAGTTCCCGTATAAAATTTCACAGAGTAAGACATTTGAAATAAAATCAGGTGAAAACAGGAGAATCGGCTCAGTGTGGAATTACGCTGATGTTGATAATCTGAACACAGATCAGATGTTCGCAGGTAAACATACCTATAATATATTAAGTACAGATCCTGCAGCCATAATACCTCTGCTCTTTGAGGATTTCGATCCCGGCTTCAGCAAAAATGTAAAAAATGATGATATTATCATAGCCGGTGATAATTTTGGTTGTGGCAGTTCGCGGGAACATCCTTCTGTCGGACTTTCTTACATCGGAATTAAAGCTATAATTGTAAAATCGGTGAACAGGATATTTTATCGTTCTTCCGTTAACCAGGGTTTGTTAGTTGTAGTACACAGGGATGCAGTTGAAGAGTATAAGGCTGGTGATAAGGTTAATATTGACCTTAGCAAAGGGAAGATAATTGTCGGAACGAAAACATTTTCTTTTGAACCTCTGCCA